>CAYSZH010000325.1:0-1550 GCA_964435305.1 uncultured Granulosicoccaceae bacterium | reverse complement strand
ACTTCAACAATAACAGCGGCTTTTCTACCGAGACTGGCAGCCAATGCCATCAGAGCCATATCCGCACCTGAAGCATATAAAACCATACCGTCCTCTATATGACGACGGATTTTTGGAACGGCTAAAACTATTTTAACCAATCGGGAGAGATAGCGACCATTTGCAATTAGACCCAGCGATACGACCTCGCACTCTGGAGGCCTGCCTGCAAAATAGTCACGCTCAAATGCCAGCGCTTTAACCGAAATACCTTCACCGAGTATCATTGAAATTCTTTTTGAATCTCGAGGATGCCCCACCACGGGCAATATACTCAAAACGCCAGATAACTCAGTCATACTACGAAAACGCCGATCAATACGAGAGATATACTATCTATCATTGCGCACGAAGTTGGTTGGCGGCTTCGATAGTGATGCGGCTAACCTCAAATAGTTCTTCAGCGGCAATTGGTGCCGGGGTCGCCTTCTCAATAGCAGAGACAAATGCAGCGATACAACTGCCCTGCCCTTTGTCCTGTTTCAGTGATGAGGATTTCTTAAAATTTTGCCAGCCATAGCCGGTAAGGCTTTTAAAGTTATCGAGTTGCAAAACGGCATCTGCTGCAAAAACCTCAATGCGCTCCTTCGAAAAGGCCTTTCCACCATTAGCAAGATAATTGATACTGCCAAATGAACCATCTTCAAATTCAAGCACCAGAACGGCTTTGTCTTCAGTAATGGCCATGCCAGAATTCTGTCCCATTTTACGTGCGCTGACCGAAACGATTGGATGTCCGACCAGGTGGCGCATTAAATCTACATAGTGACACGCTTCACCAATAATCCGTCCACCTCCGAGAAGCGTATCCTGTATCCAGGTATCTGCGGGAATTGCTCCCGCGTTCATTGTCATGATCAGCGATTTAGGTTCGTCAACACTGGCCAATAATGATTTCATTTTGACAACTAGTGGTGCAAATCTTCTGTTGAATCCAACCATTAACAGAGGTTTGTCCTTAGCCTCCAAACTTTGATAGTTCGACTCAACTTTACTAAGCTCATCCAGCGTTAATCCCAGGGGTTTTTCAACAAATACGTGTTTTCCGTGCGTCAGGGCCTGGCAAGTGAGGTCGGCATGTGTATTATGTTGGGTCGCTATAACGACACTATTAATCTTCGTAGAATGCATAAGCTCTTCTACCGATGTGCCAGCTAAACGGAAGCCATTTTTTTTCCCATGATGGGTCGCAGTCACACCACCACTGGACACTAGCATATCCAACTCAGCGCCAGTTTTCGCCAGTGCTGGAATCAAGACTCTTGAGGCATAGTTACCAGCACCCAATACCCCACAAACACAAGCCGCCGCCGTAGCGGATTCCCTGGTATCAAGAACAGCAGTTCTCTTTTCTAGAATTTCACTGCCCTGTTCGGGATATTTTAATACTATGCCTAGAGCAGACTTATCATCGGAAAGTGATTTATAACCCTCAATAGCATCATCAAATTGGTATCTGTGTGTGATGAGCGATGCAACGTCAATACTGTTGGTTGCCAACATATCCAATA
>CAYSZH010000324.1:0-1754 GCA_964435305.1 uncultured Granulosicoccaceae bacterium | reverse complement strand
CAATCATCAATGCTGATCCGCTGACGTTAGTGACTACCCTCGATCACAGCGCTAGTGCAGACAGTGTGAATATGACTTTACTACCTACCAGGCTGCTCGTATTCGGTAACCCGAATCTCGGGACGCCGCTAATGCAATCCGAGCAATCAATAGGTATTGATTTGCCACAGAAAATGCTGGTATTTGAAGATGCCGAAGGCGTCGTCTCAATTGCCTATAATGATCCTGCTTTCCTTGCAGAAAGACATGGCATAACAGATCAGCAAGAGATTCTCGGTACAATTACAACCGCACTGGGTGATCTGGCTGCCGGAGCTGCTGCGGCTCCGTAAGAGCCTCTCTGCAGGTGATTAAAAAACGGCGCTGCCTTCTTGAGCCGCGCCTTTTTTTTAACACCAATCTGCTTCACTCGTTAGTAACTCGCAGGTCAAAATTTGGCGCAGGAAATCATTGCTCGAACAGAACCGGAAACCTGTGTGTAACAAAGTCACATACATAACGGCCGGGCTCGACTAGCCTACGACGACAGGAGTTACACAGCACTACGCAACGATTTGGTGGCAGTCAGGCCGCCTGTCGCGGGTGGCTAGTAAAAACTTATAAGGGCTCAGCTCCCATGAAAAAACTATTAGTACTATTAGCCTGTATGTTTGCCGGCTCTTTAACGGCTGCTGATTTTCCAGAATCTGCCGGCGTTTATCTCGTTGACTCAAAACAACAGGAAACCAAAATTGGTGATGTGGGGTTTTCTGATGCAGGCAATGGTGGAACATCACTACAGCTAACTATTGATACCAGCATGTTCACGGATCATTTCCTGTCAATGCGTCCGTTCCGTTGTATTGAAGGAGACAGTGAGTGGTTTTGCTATCTTGAGTACCCATACGACCTGCGCTCAGTAATAACCAAAGATGATTTAAGCGATCTTGAATACCAGCTTCTTTTTATTCGCAAAACACCTTCAGAGTTTGGTATCGATGCATGGAATGGTTTGTACTATAAGCTTGAGTTGTTGTCGGACGGTACGATAACTGGAAAGCTACATGAGGGTGACCTCAATTCGTTGCAAAGCCCTCCCGGTGAAAAGTACGCCAAACCAGTGGATCTGGGGGAATTTATACCCGCTGACGAAACAAGACGACTATTTCCCACAATTAAGATCTATTAACCGACTATTGCCATTTACCCGGCGGTTAATCGGATTATCGAGATAATTGATGTTGGTGTTGCAGTGTGTTCCTGGCTACTGCTTGAATAAATTCACTTTGATCAGACTGTCATTTCAAACAGATCAATTGTATTCCGTTGAGTTCGAATATCCAGTTAACGCTATTGTTCAGTCGTTTTTCAATCCATGAATTTAATTCACAGGTCTATGACTCCGCGGCCCTCTAGTGCTTTTTGCCAGCCGGTCGCAACATAGAGCTATCCATTCAATGAGTTAAATCCATGAAAAATTTACTTGATTCAATTAAAGATAATGTTGTCCAGTTTCGTAGTGAAGAACACAAGGTTGGTCGCGCTGAACGTCGAAAAGCCATAGCTGAGCTTCGCAGTTTGAGTGACAGTCAGTTGAAAGATATGGGTATTACCCGCAGTAGTATCAGTCACAGTGTAGATCACGGCAGAGACCTTGATCGCGTCGCTTAAACTAGTGTTGAAACGCGATCCAATGCACCGAAGTTAGCCGCTCTAAATGCTTTGGTGGCAGCATCTAACTGTGAGCCGGTTGGCAGGATCAGGACAGCGAGTAC
>CAYSZH010000323.1:0-1766 GCA_964435305.1 uncultured Granulosicoccaceae bacterium | reverse complement strand
ATGTGCGTGAGATTTTGCATACTATATGTGGGAGTCTAGTTGTTCTAAATGACTATATAGAGTCGGTGAAAGATCGCGTGCAGAAGTGATCCGCAGTAGCGCTTGTTTCTGGATGGGCACTAACTAGTTTCGAAGCTTCTCACCTTTGGGATCGAACGGAGGTTCATCCAGCAATCTGGCGTGATGCGGCAAACCCAGAACCGCAACATCAAACTCGGCACCCGATTTTACAAATTCTGTTTTTATAAAACATAGCGCAAGAGATTGCTTAACGGTGTGCCCGTAGGCACCAGAGCTTACACGACCAACTGGTGTGCCGTCTTTGGCAAAAATAGACTCGCCACCTGATGCATCTGCGTTGTCAACATCAATAGACAACAGCACCAGCTTCTCGCGCGGCTCTTTTTCTTGCAGGCCCGCCCACACTTCTTTTCCAAGAAACTCAGCCTTGTCCATTTTTATCAGTCTTTCCAATCCGACTTCATGTGGCCAGTACTCAGGTGAATACTCTCGCCCCCAGGAGCCATAACCTTTCTCTACCCGCAGGCTAAGCAACGACCTGCCACCGACTAAACGTATGCCGTAATCTTTGCCACCCTCCATCAGAGCATCAAATAACGCCTCCTGATGTTCAGTCGGTACATATATTTCCCAACCCAGATCACCAGTAAAGGAAACCCGCATTGCCAATGCGTCTATACCTGCAATACCGATCTTTTGAGATCGCATAAATTTAAATGCATCGTTACTGAGATCGGCGTTGGTCATACGCTGCAGCATCTCACGGGAATTGGGTCCGGCAATACTGAAGCCACAGTGATCTACAGTGCGTGATTCGAGAGTCACGCCATCGGGTGCAGGTACCATCTCCCAAAACCTACGGTGATATTCTTCAGCCATACCAGATCCAAACATCCAGAAATGATCGTCCGCAAGTTTGGTAACGGTAAAGTCGCCAGCTATGCCACCACGCACTCCAAGCATGGGTGTCAAGCAGGAACGACCAATCTCGGTGGGTATGTTATTGGCAATTATTTTATTTAACCATTCACTACAACCCGCGCCTTTTATCTCATACTTAGCATAGTTAGATACATCAAGCAGCCCAACAGATTTTCGTAACGCATCGCATTCATCGGCAACTGCTTTAAACCAGTCTTGTCGTTCAAATCCATAGTCTTCCTCGGGCTTGACCCCTTCAGCTGCAAACCACAATGGATGCTCCCACCCGTAGTTGAGACCAAATACCGCACCTGCAGCTTTTTGTTTTTCATAAACTGGTCTGGTTTTTAACGGCCGGCCTGCTTCTCGCTCTTCATAGGGAAAGTGAATTTTGAATCGATTGGTATAGCAGTCAAATGCACGTGCCTTGGTATATTTTTTATTAGGCCAATTACCAAAGCGGGCAATATCCCACGGAAATAAATCAAGCTCAGGCTCACCTTCGACAATCCACTGTGCCAGTAACAAACCCAGCCCACCCGACTGGCTAAAGCCTGGAATAATGCCGTTACAACAAAAGTAGTTTTTAAGACCAGGTACCGGACCAAACAATGCTGCACTATCGGGTGACCAGATCATCGGCCCATTAATCACCCGTTTAACTCCTGCAGAACCAAGTGCTGGTATGCGTTCAAAAGCGCGCTCAAGATTATCTGATATACGCTCTAGATCATCCGGCAGTAGCTCATGCCCGAAGTCCATAGGCGTACCTTCCTCCGCCCAGAACCGTCCATCTTTTTCATACGCACCAACCAGCAAGCCGT
>CAYSZH010000322.1:0-1813 GCA_964435305.1 uncultured Granulosicoccaceae bacterium | reverse complement strand
ATCGCTGGGCTTCTGGCAGATTTGCCGTCTGCGCGATCCCATGCCATTCTGCCGTTCCAATAGCCAAGGCTCGACAGCGTGCCGGATTCAGATTCTTTTGGTGGCTCTGTTGATGGTACGTATAGGCCATCAACTTCTGCTAGCCCGGCACCTTGCACCTCAATGTAAAGCGTGTTGGGCGGCAGTTTGTTTGAGTCAGTCATGTCAGGTTGAATACAATAGTTGGCCCAGTGCGCTGTAACTCTATTGTAGCCTAAGCACTGGTAGTACCCAGCACTTTGTGTATTGAGCTCAATCGAATCAGACGCGATAGCCTAAACGATCAAGAGATCGAGATGGTTTATTCGATCGGTTCGATAAACCCGACGATCTCCGCTAACGTAAGCACAGCCCCTAGCCAGGCAACCAGACCAACCACGATCCATATGTAATTGAGTGCCGTGAGACGATGATTGGCTTGGCCGCGCGGATCACCTAAAACTGTGTTGCTAGTGGCTTGCACTTTAACCAGTATCCAGACAGAAAATGGGATAAGGACTAACCAAAGAATTTCCAACCAACCGGATGCATTGCTCCTGTGCGAAATACCTCCTATGACGGACAACAGTACAAAAGCACTCGCATACCAAAAGTGTGCCCAGTCCGTTCGAATGCCATTACTGCTCGCTGCATGATGTATTCGTTTAAAGAGACTGTGTGTAAAAAAAACATAGAAAATGGCGCGCGCTACTGGCCAAGTGGGTTCGCCTGCGGACTGTTTTATTCGTTTGAAATGATGGTAGAACCAAACAACGACGTAGAGACCTAAAGTTAGCACGAACATCAGAAACAGTTTGCGCGTTGACACAATGAAAAAAGCTTGATCATTGCCGACTGAATTACTGCTGTCTTGTAGCTCAGCTTCTGGTGGGTGGTATGGATTGGTTTGCTCGCGATTGATGTCCGACACGTTCAGCTGACTCCTTCCCACGGGGTGCTCGCTTTTCGAATACTCAATTCCATTCTGCCTGTCTGGCAATTTTGTAGCAAGCCTGTACGCTAGTGAATACATTAATACCAGCGCTCTGGCTAGGCTCGATGTTCAGCTAAGTATTAAGAAACTCACGCCTGACGTGAGCGCCAGTGTAGAATTGTTTCACAGCGAGAAAATGAGTTTTTAAAAAGGTACTTATGGGACTTCTGCAGAACGGCGAATGGGTTGATCAGTGGTATGACACTAAAGCCAGTGGTGGGCGATTTGTTCGCAAAGCGCCGCAATTTCGTCACTGGATAACAGCAGATGGTTCTGCCGGGCCGAGCGGTGATGGGGGTTTTAAGGCCGAAGCCGATCGCTATCATTTGTATGTATCGCTGGCCTGCCCCTGGGCACATCGCACAATGATATTCCGAACCCTCAAAGGCCTCGAAGAAATGATCTCTGTCTCAACAGTGCATTGGTTGATGGCTGATAAAGGCTGGACATTTCAAGCGGGTGACGGGGTCATCGCAGATAACGTTAACGGCGCAGAATATATGTATCAAATCTACACCGCAGCCATGGCAGATTATTCAGGGCGTGTGACCGTGCCGGTGCTCTGGGATAAGCAACAACAAACCATTGTCTCTAATGAGTCACCTGAAATTATTCGCATGTTTAATTCAGCTTTTAATGATGTCGGAGCCAATGCAGGTGATTATTACCCAGAAGCGCTTAGGGCTGAGATAGATGATCTTAATGATCGTATTTACGACACTGTTAATAATGGCGTTTACAAATGTGGCTTCGCCACAACGCAAGAAGCCTATGAAGAAGCGCTGGCGCCATTATTCGAAT
>CAYSZH010000321.1:0-1903 GCA_964435305.1 uncultured Granulosicoccaceae bacterium | reverse complement strand
CTTGGCATTCCTTATCATACACCTCATTTGATATTTAATAAATACGCTTGACCCCATTTTTCCTCATTTTTCCTGCAAAGGGTTGCAAACGACAGGGTAATCGCCTTACAATAAAATTGACTGATCGATCAATCAATCAATAAATATTGATTTCCTCTATTCCTAAGGCTCCACATGCCCGACCTTGCAAAACAAGCTGAAGTTCAAACAACATCAGCGTCGCGCACAAAGATACTCGATGCAGCCGAAGCGGAATTTATAACCGGTGGGTACGCTGGCGCCGGGATGAAGGCAATTGCTGTGCGGGCAGGGGTTGCACAGGGTTTGTTGCATTATCACTTTGGTGCAAAAGACAAACTCTACGAAGCCGTTGTTGCACGTCGTGCGGAAACCATTAGTGCCGCGCGTGAGGCGATGCTTGAGAAGGTCGATCTATCTGACTCGCATGCACTGGAAAGAATTTTCGAGGCGCTTTATACACCTAATTTTGAAGAAGAGGGTGGTGGCAGAGCCTATGCGGTTATCTTTAATGCGCGCTATGTCAGCGACAGTGACGCCGCTGATCTGGTCAACAAATACTATGACCCCACAGCGCAGCGTTTCATCGATGCCATTCTCACAGCTGTTCCAACCCTTAGCCGTGATGCAGCGTCCTGGGGGTACATTTTCGCCATTGGCGCACTGCTAACAGCGTTGATCCGTGATGACCGACAAGAACGATTGGCGGGTTTGCCGCAGCGTGATGCAGCCGCCACTAAGCGTCTGACAGTTCAGGCGCTGGTGCTGAACGCAACCGGTGGAATACGACTCCTGGGGGAGCGTTTAACTGACAGCTCATAACGCCTGTTATGGGTACGACTGAAAATTGAGAGGGAAACTAATGAAAAGACTGTTATTGGCAGCTTGCTGTCTGGCCTGCGCAACCACAACCATAACGGCAACCACAACAGTGAGCGCCGAAAGCTTTAACGTCACCGTAGCCGCAGGGCACCCACCTGTATTCCGCTGGGTTCGGATGATGCCCGAGGCGTTCATTCCGCATGTCACCGCAGCTGTAGAGGCAGATGGTCACAGCATTACATTCTCAGAGCAATACGGTGGTGCGATTGCTGGCGTCGGTGAAGAACTTGAAGCAGCCGAGAATGGCCTGGCAGAAATTTCGGTCTGCTCGTCGTTGTTTGACCCTGCCAAACTTGCGGCGCAAAACGTAACGTATTACACACCATTCGTCAGTGCCGATGTAGCTGCGGTCAACACCGTGATGTCTGATTTGCAGACCGATAATGAAGCGATGGCGAAAGCCTGGACTGATAACAATGTAGTCTACCTTGGCGGCAATATCGGCATCGACGATTATCTGCTGATGACAAAGTTTCCAGTCAACAGTCTTGCTGATCTTAAAGGCGTCAAGATCGCAGCCCCGGGGCCTGCCGTAAACTGGCTGTCGGGCACAGGGGCGGTTGCAGTCTCGGGCAACCTGACAACCTATTACAACGAGCTGAAGACAGGTGTGTATGACGGCGTAATCGTTTTTGCATCAGCCGCTTTACCGGGCAAATTGCACGAGGTTGCACCGTATGTTCTGCAAGCTGGTCTTGGCGCTCAGTTTGCCGGTGCGCTTTGCGCCAACAAGGACTGGTTTGATGGCTTGCCTGAAGGCGTGCAGACCGCTCTTAAAGAAGGCGCTGCGGCCGCTCAATCGTGGTACATCGACGATCTGGAGAACTACGTTACGGCAGGCCTCAGTGGCATGGCTGAAAAAGGAGCAACGATCACCGAGGCCAGTGACGATCTGCGCGCAGAATGGGTTGCCGGTATGGATAACGCCGCACGCACATGGGCAGACAAACTAGATGAGCAGGGTAATTCAGGTAGCGAAATTCTAAGCGCCTATATGGAGCGT
>CAYSZH010000320.1:0-1924 GCA_964435305.1 uncultured Granulosicoccaceae bacterium | reverse complement strand
CCGATTATCATCACAAGCTTACAAGCCAATCAGGATGTTTATGACGCGACCCATAGTTATGGCGGTATAATTCTGCATGATGTTGTGAATATTCGTCATGCTAAGAAAGCTCTCTCTATGGGGGCAGATGGTCTGATTGCGGTCTGTTCGGGCGCAGGTGGCCATGCAGGACGACTATCACCCTTCGCGCTTATTCCTGAAATTCGTCAGTTCCATGATGGGCCACTTTTATTATCGGGTTCCATTGCAACGGGTGGTTCCGTGGCAGGTGCTTTAGCTATCGGTGCTGACCTGGCGTATATTGGTACGCGCTTTATTGCCTCCAAAGAAGCCAATGCGGATGAGGGCTATAAGCAGGAAATTATCGAAAGCGCGGGTGAAGACATTATTTACTCCAGTCTCTTTACGGGCGTGCATGGTAATTATCTTAAAGGCTCCATCGAGAAGGCAGGCCTTGATCCAAATAATCTTCCGACGGCTGATAAGACCTCTATGAATTTTGGTTCGGGCGGAAATACCGATGCAAAAGCTTGGAAAGATATTTGGGGAGCAGGACAGGGCGTTGGCTCTGTGCATAATGCGCCGTCTACACAAGAAATTGTTGATCAGTTCGCGGCTGAATATGCGGAAGCGCAAAAGCGTGTGGCGATTTAATTAGACAGGCGAAAATCATAGTGCGATATTCGCCTTAGCGGTGTGTAATTAAATAAATTGCTGCATTGCCAGTTCATCACCAATCCGTTAGACACTGCAGATGAGTCTACTTTTGTGGTATGACTTACCAAATTTCTATGGAGGAAGAATATGGGAGCGAAATGGTTTTGGGGGATAGTAATCCTCGCCATCCTGGCTCTCTTGTGGTCGTTGTTTACCGCGCCTAATCGTTCAGCATCAATGGGTGAAGACATCCGTAATGCGCTGACGGGGGCTGGTTATACTCAGACACAAGTAGATATGTCGGGCAATGTCGCAACGCTGACAGGCGAAGCGGCCAGCGAAAAGACGAAAAATGAAATCGGTGCGCTTGCTACGAATACGAAGTGTTCAAAATGCGATGAAAAGAAAACATGGCATGAAGTGAAAAATGACATGACAGTGAAGAAAGCCCCAGTGCTTCCAACGCAGTCACCTTATACTTTCACGGCTACTAAAGCTGAGAATGGCCGTGTTGTTTTAAATGGTTATGTTCAAAGTTCTGAACAACGTGATCGTGTTCTTGCAAGAGCTAATGCTGCTTATTCAAGTGTTCTTGATCGCACGGTGCGTGTCGCTAATGGCGCGCCAAATGCAGATTGGGAAACCGTTCTAAATCAGAATATCGACGATTTGAAACTTTTAGATACTGGTCGTTTCAATATGGAAGATACTAGTTCTGTTATCAGTGGCACAACATCTTCTACTGATATACGCGACGGTATTAATGCTCGCGCGGCGGGACTAGCCAATTATTCAGGAGCTGCTTCCGTTACGGTACCAGATGCTGCAAGTGCAAATGTCGGTGAAATTAAATCCGTTGCGGTTTGTCAATCTCTGATAGATGATTTGAAGAGTGGTAAGAAAATTAATTTTGCTTACAACCGAGCTGCTATTCGTGGAGCCGAAAGTTTTGATCTTTTGAATTCTCTCGCATCGGCTGCCAAACAATGTTCGGCGTTTCAAATTAGTATTGAAGGCCATACGGATGCAGATGGTGCAGAAGAGTACAATCAACGTCTGTCGGAAGCACGCGCTAACACCGTTGTTGCTTATCTTTCTGAAAACGGCGTTGACCGTAATCGTATGACCGCAACAGGAGTGGGTGAAACCCAACCTATCGGTGACAACTCAACAGATGCTGGCAAGGCTCAAAATCGCCGCATCGAATTCATAGTGACACAGTCCGAGTAAGGAGACTTAAAAATGAGTAACGTATTAAGCTATATTG
>CAYSZH010000319.1:0-1929 GCA_964435305.1 uncultured Granulosicoccaceae bacterium | reverse complement strand
CGACGTTTGCCATGGGTAAAGACCGCCTTCCCGGTTACCTTGAAATGATTCAGTAGAAAAACAGGCACGGCGGAAGACTTGACTGTCGAGACTTAAAGCCAGGGGCCGAAAATCAAAAGCGTTATAGCCCCAGTGGGCAAGGAGGCCTGACTCTGATCTTTGTTTCACTTGGTGTCCTAGGTGAGCCACTAACAGAACACAGATTTGTTTGAGGATAAAATAGGTAAATATCAAGATTTGACCCCCAAGGCTTTCTGTCGCCGTGCTGCAAGTTGTGAAGATTTGAGCGCCAAATTCATCTACAAGGGTTGAGCGAGTCGAGCGCGGTTACTTGAGTTGAGAAAGACAGTGGCTTTTCTTCTGATCCCAAATGAAAAATTGTCTCGACACGTATAATACTCATTCAATCTCTTTGATTGTTTAGCGCCAATTCGACGATAACGCTCTGGTGTTGGTATTACGTTAATGATCGTGTTGGCCAAGTCCGTAGTTTTAGTCGTTGCTGAAACCCTGCCACGCATTTGCTGCCGTATTAACGACCGCCAGTTCATCGTCACTGAGTTGGATTGATCCGGCCACGGCATTCTTTTTTGCCTGTTCTGCGTCTCGGGCGCCAACCAATACGTGTGACACGCCCGGTTGTTGCAACGTCCAGGCAAGAACGATGTGTTCGATACCGCATTGATGGCTGCTGGCAACATCGTTCAGTGGTTCAAGTAACGAGTTAATCGTGGCAATGTTCTTACTTGAGAATCGTGGATTCCCTATACGTAGATCACCCTCGTTGTAGGCACGGTTGGGATCTGTGCGGCCGGATAACAGGCCCTGAGCCATCGGTGAATAAGCCAAAAACGCAAGTGCTGATTTTTCACAAAACGGCAGATTGTCTTTGTCTCTTTCGCGGTCCAGAAGGCTGTACTTTTCCTGATCCACATCCAGTTCGCCTGTAGCAACTGCAGCCTGCAGCATTTCAAGGCTGGCGTTGCAAAACCCGATTGATCGAACTTTGCCAGATTGTTTGGCGCGGACGAGTCCTTCCAGTACCTCATCGGTAACCAGGGTTGGATCCGGCCAGTGCGTTTGATACAAGTCGATGTAGTCAGTGTCGAGGCGCTTCAGGCTTTGCTCGACTTCAAACTCTACCGAGTTGGCAGTTAAGGTTCGATAAACAGACTTACCATCACCTTCGTAGTGCAGTGTGTCGGATGTTGTATCCCATCTTAAGCCGCATTTAGTGGCGATGATGAGTTGATCTCGGGGGTGGCTGGCAATAGCTTTCCCTACAAGCTCTTCAGATACGCCAAACCCGTACACTGCAGCAGTATCAATGAAGTTAATACCCTGCTCAATGCTTGACTCGATAGCTGCAATCGCATCGTTTGCATCAGTACCGCCCCATTTCCAACCACCGATTGCCCATGCACCAAATGCTACAACAGAAGCATTGATTCCAGATTTTCCCAATGGTCTTTGTTGCATTGATGGGTCCTGTTTGCCTGGTTAAAGAATAGGGACGGGATAAGGCATGAAAGTAGAAGTATACTTAAAAGAAGTGGGCACGGGGCGAGGATATTTTTAAGAACAAGCCTTGTAGACTTTACAAAACGCACCCGTCTACTGCCCGTCATTAACAAATCTCAATGCGTAATGATGTCTTTCTGGTAATTGACAGGCTGTTCCGGCACTGGAATTAAACCAGAACTCACATAGGACATGTATAGTAAAAAAAGGCCATTTCCAAACTCCACTGGTGTTGGATTGGGGGTTGAGTGCTGAAGTCGTGGTGTGCGCCTGTCGTATTGGTCTGCACAACAGCGGAATTGGGGCACCAAACCTGATCATCCTGTACGGGAATCCGCGCCTGAGCTGTGTGTCGACAATAGTTGTGGCGGTGTACTAGTGACTCATTGGTCGGGTAAGCAGCGTTTT
>CAYSZH010000318.1:0-1996 GCA_964435305.1 uncultured Granulosicoccaceae bacterium | reverse complement strand
CTTTACACATTGCATATGCAGAGCATGTTTCAAGTTTTTGAATGCTCAGGAATAGTGATTTCTGGCAAGCATTAGACTTAACTTTCACCAACATTAGCTGGCATAATGCGAAGCATCAGCATCTTACTTCAGTGAAAAATCTGATAACTCGAGCCTCATTAAGTCCATATCAAATAACGAGTAGCCATGATTAGCAGCCTCCTCTCCGGTTCATCATTTAACGCAGCCACACATTATTTGAAAATACTAACCATGGCTGTGGTGTTGCTCAGCTCTGCCGCAACGTCTTTAAGTCATGCACAATCAAGCGTATTGGATGTTACTGGTGGCGGCACTGAGGAGGCCACTGCACAGACGCCCGAGGAAATTAGAAGCCTGGTTTCTCAGCTGTTTGACGAGGAAGTTCAAGCGCTACTTCTTAATGGTCTGGATGCCGTCACAGAAGAACAGCCCACTGAGTCGACAACTCTGATATCCAACACATGGTCCTTTTTTAAACAATGGGGAGTGAACGTATACGACTCATCCATAGATGCTGTCGTAAAACTGCCTCTACTGTTCGCCACGCAAGCGCAAAGCGTAAGTATTTTCGTATCACAACGTGGAGGCGGAGATGTTTTACGCCTGATCGGACAATTCTTATTCGCTTTAGCACTCGGCTATGTCGCGGAGAGGGTTGTACGTAGCTTTTCCAGGCGTTGGCAAAATAGAATTCAAAACCCAATAGAATCGGAGGACTTCAAAGAGTCTTTTAAACTACTGAGTTGGCGTTTTTTTCTCGATTGCGCAGGTCTCATAGCGTTCACCGCTGTCTCTGCAGCCGTTGTATCACGTATTCCGGATCGTGCTGATAGTGATTTCTTCGCTTTTGTACTCTTTAACTTGGTGATTGGTCCAAGATTCTTGATGGCCTTCGCGCGTTTTCTTTTGGCTCCAAATCGCCCTGAATTAAGACTCGTACACACAGACGACTGGACAGCAAAATATTTATACAAACATTCTTGGGGCTTTTATCTGTTAGTCGGTTTTGCAGGCAGTTTAATTCGCTTCAACGCACTCAATGGCTTCCCCCCTGGCACCGTAAGAATAGCCTTCTGGGCCTCTCTGATTATCCACTCCTATGTGGCGTACATCGTTTGGCAGTCACGGGAAGGTATTAAGCAAATGCTCATCGGTAAAAATGGCGATGTTACCCCGATGGAAAGAAAAATTGCCCACATCTATCCAGGACTCGTCGTTGTTCTATCTATAGCCCTATGGTTAGTCGTTGAGTGGATAATCAGCATTGGATCCATACACCTTCTCACATCCCGCCCACATATCGTTACCTTAATAATTTTCATGTTCGTCCCTGCGATGGATACCTTAATACGGGCGGTGGTCACTCACTTGGTGCCACCTATGGAAGGCGAAGGGATAATCGCTATGCGTGCGTACGAATCAGCCAAACGCAGTTACTTACGTATTGGTCGTGTCCTCGTGTTCGGCTTTTTACTGTTGATTTTGATGGATATATGGCAATTGAAACTACACACCGTAGCGTCAGATGCCGTGGGTGCCAGCGTTGCATCCAACTTTATACAGCTACTCATTATTCTCTCACTTGGATACTTGCTTTGGGAAATTGTAACCGTATTGATAAATCGGAAATTAGCCGCAGAAGACACGGCTGCTGGACTCGATCTGAACAGTGAAGAGCCTGGCGGTGGTGAGGGCGGCGGGACTGGATCTTCTCGTCTCTCCACAGTGCTTCCATTAATGCGTTTCTCTTTGCAGTTTTTGGTTATCACCATGACCATATTGATTGGGTTGAGCAACATAGGCATTAACGTCACACCGTTGTTAGCGGGTGCTGGTGTTATAGGTATTGCCGTTGGTTTTGGTTCTCAGAAACTAGTGGGCGATATAGTGTCTGGCCTATTCTTTCTTATTGATGATGCGTTTAGAGCAGGTGAATATATTTCAGTTGAAGGCACCGTTGGCACTATCGAGAAAA
>CAYSZH010000317.1:0-2010 GCA_964435305.1 uncultured Granulosicoccaceae bacterium | reverse complement strand
CCTCTTAGAAAGGGTGTTGCAACACACCACGAGACTATTGCAACACCTGTTCAACCATCTAAAACCCTGCTGCGTAGCCATTTATTTGGTGTTGCGTGGCGTTGCAGAAGGTGTTGCGTCTATCAATCTGTCTCAAAGATTGATTCGTATCGATATCCGGCATTAGCCGACAAACGCTCTGCGATCGAATCCATGCGAACATGCCATTCGTGTAGCAGAGGAGTAGATATTACCGGTCTCATATGTGGTACCTGAGCCTAAAGACTTTGGAATCACCGCTCGGAAGGAAATGATAAAAGTCATTTTGGGACGAGGGTAGAAATGTCGGCGAATCGACTGAATTAATGTCAGCGACGGTAAATAGAATCTATTAGCTAAAAGAAGATTTAAAATTCGAAAACCAAGGGCTTGCCAAACGAATTTTTACTACCGCCAGAGCGCTATTTTTGAACTATATTCGCCAATAGGATTAAGCTTACAGGTTGTCAGGGAGTAACCACACGTGTCATTCAAATATGCGTTGCCGTTTTCGTTTGTGGTGATATCACTTGTCGCATGCAGTAGTGTGCCAACGGCCCAACTGCCTGGAACCAGTAAGAAAAATATATCTGTGCAATTCCAAGATTTCCCAAAGGGCTCGGTTTGTACAGTGGAAACGCCTCAGGGGACCGTAACGGCGCCCGAAATACCGGGGAGGGCAGAGTATCCAATCACACTTACTGATTCGCCAGTGAGTTGTACGACACCCGATGGCTCTATTTACGATGTAAAGGTTAGTGAATTGCTACCGGATGGTCATAGTACTGCTGGCATAACCGCATACCAGACAGGGTTGTTGATCGCCACAACATCAGCTGGTGGACAACTTGTTCAGCTTAAAAATGAAACCGGTGTAGTCAAGCGATCCGCTGAATAAATTTCCTTACACTAGGGGCAATTTCTTCTGTGCAGACTGTCTGCGGGTGGATGCTTTTTTACGTCGAGCTGGCTTGGGGGTTTGGAAAAGATCTTTCATCGCTTCATCAAATTCAGCTTTGTTAGCTTTTGCGCCTTTGCGATTGAACAGGGTGAGTTGGTCTTTTTCAGGATTGTACTTGAGTCGGTAACCGGGCAAGTGATTTGATTCAGCCAGCTTGCTGACGCGGTAGCGGAAGGATTTCAGTGCTGACTGAGAGCCTGTTTTTTTATGGAGGAGGGCGATCCCTACAGTCCAGCTCACCTGGTTACCAGCGTGTTTTCTGGCCAATTCATAGATACGCCGCTCTAGGCCACCACGTAATCTGAAGTAGTTTCGATCCAGCGTGAGTACTTCTCCGCTGACTACCGCTCGATACAACCAGCTCGGCAATTCAACAGCAATTGACGCCATACGGTCCGATCCGTTGTGTTCCTCTTCCAGAACACGGTACTGGACAATCAAACCGAAGTTATAGGTTTCGGTCTTACCACCGGTTACGATGTTAGTTTTTATCCGCGTCCCAGCCAGTCTTTCTAGTGACAACATCAATTCTTGGTAATCTTTACCCCCAATTATCTTTTTATTGGTCGCTACGAACAGATCATATGCTCGAATTTGTATCACCGGACTCGGTTCACGGCCTCGGTTTATTCCCTCACGCAGCTGACTACAGCAATAGATTAGAATGTCCTTGTCCCAGATATTGGCATTACCTCGCACAGACGGTTGCACTTCGACCGAGATATTCCCATGCTCGTATTTCCGAATAGTGTGGTCTGGCTTCTTTGAAAGAGAAAAGATCGGATGCTCCATGCTTCCCATGTCAGACTTCGGAGCAGCATCCAGAATGTCTGCAATGAAGAAGTCTTTATTGGGATATCGCTCAGGGAGCAGGGTGGCCATTTGCAAATGGTAAAAGAGGGCTGGAATAGGGGATATTTTACTTGGGGTATTAGGGACCCGGCAAGTAGAAATTGATTGGGGTATCAGGGACCGTTTCATCGAGGTATCAAGGGCTTATGTAATATTTAGCCTGTGAATTGTATTGGGGT
>CAYSZH010000316.1:0-2040 GCA_964435305.1 uncultured Granulosicoccaceae bacterium | reverse complement strand
CATCGATGATGGTTTCTTTAGCAAAAGCGGTAAATGAATGACCCACCGAACGCCAATAGGCCAGTGGCAAACCATGATTCACAGTCACATGACGTACTTGTTTGTTGGGAAAATCATAATCGTCGGCCAGACCTTCGATACTCACGTTATCAATAATCCAACCATCGAACACGCTTTCTGAAGTATTGGCCATCCAATCGGTAACCCCTTTAGGCAAACCCGGCATTGCGCCTGGCAACATAAATCGCACTGTATCTGGCATGATGTTGCCGCCAACACGAGTCGCGTCCCAAGCGGTAATAGCACCATCGTCGTCAATACCCGCGTGAATTTTCATCAGCGATGCGGGGCGAAACCACCCGTTCTGAATATCGTCTTCTCGGGTCCATATTAACTTGATGGTTTTATCAGTCGCTACCGCTACTTGGGTGGCTTCACTAATATGGCTAAGCACCGCTCGCCGACCAAATCCACCGCCAAGAAAAGTAGAATGTACAATAACCTTTTCTTTCGGCACGCCACTGTAGCGAGCAACTAAACCTTGGGCTACGCTTGGCCCCTGCGTCCCTGACCATACTTCGGCCTCACCATCGCCAATCCGTACCACAGCATTCATGGGTTCCAAGGGTGCATGCGCCAAGTAAGGTGCCCAAAATTCGCGTTCTATTTGTTTGCTAGCTTGCTCAAAACCCTGCTTAAGGCTGCCTTGGTCTTTGATATCGCCTTCATCGGATTCTAGGGCGGTTTGATAATCCGCTCGTATTTGCATATCACTTACATTGGCTAATTCCGGCAATTCCCAATCTACCTGAACAGCTGCCAGCGCCTTTTTTGCTTGCCAAAAGGATTTTGCAACTACTGCAATACCGTTATCAATTTGTACCACGTCGGTGACACCTGGCATGGTCTTGGCGTTGCTATCGTCAAAAGAGGCAATCGAACCACCCGCAACGGAGCACCGTTTAACTAGTGCATAGTGCATGTTAGGTAGATCAATATCGATACCATAGTTCGCAGTACCGGTAGACTTGGCCATGGCATCAATTCGAATCGTTTCTTTACCGATATATTTAAACTCTGCCTTGCTTTTTAGTTTTGTGTGTTCTGGTATCTCTAAGGTTTGTGCGGTAGTAATAAAATCACCAAACGGATGTCGCTCATCACCCGATACAATATAGCCACCGTCGGTAGTGAGCGACTCAACGGTCGTGTTTAAATCTTGCGCAGCAGCATTTAACAGTAATGCGCGGGTATTCGCTGCCATTTGTCGTAAGGGCTGATAATGGGTCTTCATGGACGTACTGCCGCCGGTACCCTGCAAGCCGAAATCAGGATTGTTATAAGCAAAATGCACCCCAGCAAACTCCACTTGGATATCTTGCAGAGGAACATCCAGTTCTTCCGCCACCAGCGTTGTGAGCCCCATATAAGCGCCCTGACCCATTTCATCTCGCGGCATATAAAACACCACTCGATTGTCTGGGGTTATTTGCAAAAATGCATTGGCTTGCATAGCACCGTCTATTGCCCGCAATTCTGGTGAGGACGTATCGCGCAAGGCGTAGTAGCCGATAACTAAACCACCACCTACAATCCCGGCGGTTTTTAAAAAGCTTCGACGCGTGAATTTAACGCCACTCATGATTTAACCTCCGCGCTTGGCACCGTCGCTACCTTACTCGGTTCCACTTCTATAACTGGCGGCTGGGTTTTAGAAGCAACATCTAGAATTGCTTTTTTAATTCTTGGATAACAACCACAACGACAGATATTGCCCGCCATTGCAGCTTCTACTTCGGCCTCACTAGGACTAGGGTTTTCCGTCAATAGAGACGCCGCACTCATTATTTGCCCTGATTGACAATAGCCACATTGCGGGACGCTTTGCTCTGTCCATGCTTGTTGCAGCGGATGCATATCTTCAGGTGAACCAAGGCCCTCAATCGTAGTAACTTCTTGACCTGCTACTGCGGCAATCGGTAACACACAGGTGCGCTGCGCTTTACCATTAACATGCATAGTGCAAGCACCGCACTGCGC
>CAYSZH010000315.1:0-2050 GCA_964435305.1 uncultured Granulosicoccaceae bacterium | reverse complement strand
TTGGTGGCGGACAGGGCCGAACTCCCAAAATTGCTCAATTATTTAGAAGCGATGTAAGCATCGAGGAGTTGCTACCGTATCTTGAGGCAGCGATGCGGGTTTATAACCGTCATGGTCGGCGCGACAATAAATACAAAGCGCGAATCAAAATTTTGCTGGCTGAAACCGGTTTAGAAAAATTACAGCAAGAGATCAATGCGGAATTTAACAACATTGATCGTAATCGTTTTGCTCCAGTACAGGCTGAACTAGAGCGCATACAGCATCGCTTCCTTGTGCCAGATTATGTGCTGGACACGGAAATTTCTGAAAATACGCAACCATTAGGTGGCGTTTCCGAAGATCCGGAATATCGTCGATGGCTGCAACAAAATGTGAAAGCACATCGTGTCGACGGGCATGCCATTGTATTGGTTTCGTTGAAGCGGCATGGCGATATTCCAGGTGATGCCAGTTCAGACGAAATGCGTGCACTTGCAACTGTCGCAGAACAATATTCACACAGCGAAATTCGGGTTACGCATCGTCAAAACCTGGTATTGCCGCATGTTCGGCAGCGACACCTTCCGACCCTTTGGCAAACGCTGAAAGCCCTGTCACTGGCGTGCAGCAATATTGACTTACCAAGCGATATCATTGCTTGTCCTGGGTTGGATTATTGTGCATTGGCTACAGCGCGCTCTATCCCGATTGCTCAGGACATTGCCACAACGTTGCAGGAAAAAGAATCGGTGGCAGAGCCGGGCACGGTATCTATTAACATCTCTGGTTGCATTAATGCCTGTGCGCACCACCATGTCGCAAACATTGGCATCTTGGGGCTTGACCGAGGGGGTGTTGAGAATTATCAGATCACCCTGGGCGGGCAAAGTGATGAAAATGCTCGAATCGGGGATCGTATGGGGCCCGGTGTGTCAGCGGATGCCATAGCGCCAACAGTTGAACGCATTATTGACCTGTACCTGGATAAACGCGAATTATCCGAAACGTTTGGAGATACCTACGAGCGTATTGGTAAGAGTGCCTTTAAAGAGGTTATTTATGGAGAGAACAATGTCCGACAGACAGCTTGAGTCTGATGGTACGGTAACAGTCGTAAGCCATGACGTGCTAAAAGATGCCAGGGTATTTGAACTCGAAGCTGGTGCTGATACCGACGCTATACAAAAATCGGCAGAATCGTTTCACACCATTGCGTTGAAGTTTGTATCCAGTGCCGACGGTCGCGGGTTCTCTTTAGCGGCTGCCTTACGTGAGAAAAAAGGCAATAACAGCAGACTCATTGCGCTTGGTCAGCTCAACCCAGATCAAGTCAGCATGGCGTTTCAGTGTGGCTTCGATGCGGTTATGATCGATGCTGCGCAGTGGGATCGGTACGGTGAGGATGCATGGGTGAGCACCTTGGATCCAATTGTTAATCGCTCTTACATGCGATCGCGCTGGGAGCAGCTGGATTCAATTTGGGCAAGCCGCACTCGTTAACACGAGCATAAACACCCGTTAACCAGGGCATGAAAGCTCATTGAAAAGAGCATAAGGCGCTTTAATCCAAGAATTAATTTAGCGACCAGAACGCGTTAACCAGCGGAGCACTGAGTTGCCTTTTCAATGTAAAAAGACCTAGTTCGTACGGTTGTAGTTCTGGCTGCGCCTTTACGGTGACTACCCTCTCGGATAACGGGCTATTGTCCAACACAATTTTTGGTACAACCCCAATGCCTAAGCCAAGGCTAACCATGCTGACGATGGCCTCATTACCGGCCACTTGCGCATAAATCCGTGGTGTGATTTTTTTTGCCTTAAACCAGGCATCAACACGCTTACGCAAAATACCACTCTCTGACACGATCATTGGCAGGTCAGACCATTCACTGGGCCTGGATGGTAGTTTATTGGCATTGACATGCTTATTAGTTGTCGAAGCTGCAATGAAAACAAGCGGTGATCGCATTAACGGCTTGAATTCGATACCTCTTGGTAGGCTTGAAGGGCGCGCGCCTATGCTGATGTCTTCCTTGCCATCAATGACACGGGCCAGGGCATGTTCAGG
>CAYSZH010000314.1:0-2080 GCA_964435305.1 uncultured Granulosicoccaceae bacterium | reverse complement strand
ATTGTTGAGTGCAGCGCAATCAGCAATGATGCGATACTGCAATTGCTTGCCAGAGGCCGCGCCATATAAGCCTGCGTGTGCATGAGTCGCAGTTGAAAATATTCGATGAGAAGACAAATAGCCATCGTTTTCGTTGCCACTCCAAATAACGTCTTCGCCCAATAGAGTGCGGTCAGGAAACTCAGCCAATGTGGCCATCGTTGTAGCGATAACGCTTTGATTACCGATGACGATAGAGCCTGGCGAGCGTACGATGATGTCATCACTATAGTAGTGATGCAGTGTATGGATTTTTCGATCTTCCCAGATTTCTTTGGTTATTCCAATTATGTAGTCCGGAAAATCCTTCCATCGCGAATCAAAACCAATCAGTGACATATGTGTTCTCGAGTTGACTGTTTAAAGCAGCTAAGCTCCGGTCGCCCAGGCTACTTATCGTGATCAGGGCCAGGTGCAACTTCGCCAGCATCGTATTTCTCCCAACCCTCACCGTTAAATACATCGACACCTAGCTGGCTCAGCACATGAGGAAAATCAACCATGACCCAGTTATTAACGATCTTGCCGTCCTTTACATGCCAAAAATCCATATAACGGATTTCAACTTCTTTGCCAGTTGGCGCGATACCCATAAACTCCCCGCTATGGATCGCTCGCTGGGCACCAAATGCAGCACCCCACTCACCTTGAAATAAACGCGCTTCGTCTGTGCAGACCTTGTCGGAGAAAGCAGCCTGAAATGGCCGCTGCCAATTGGCTTGAAATGCATCCAGCCCGTTCTTGACGCCACAGCCGGTGTTGCCGAACCAATTAAAATCACTGGCGAAAAATTCTGCCATGCCATTGATCTTGTGCTCATTCAAACCCTCAACCATACTTTCAATGGTTTTTTGAGTCTCAGCAGTTTTGTTCAGGTCATTGTCTGCGGTCAGTTTGCCTTGTGTCATGACAGTAGAAACCAGTTGGATTCGCCGCATATTGACCGATTTTGCAAACGTATGCAATGAGGCTCTGCACTGTCAGTGAAATACCGCTAAAGCTCACCTTTTAACGGCGCGGCTAAAACTGCAACCACTACCCCTACGGCAACGACCATGATCCAGAGACTGCGCTGCAAACCGATCTTCTCACCGAGCCAAATGCGAGCGATAATGGTGGTGGCTGCGGCGAAGCCAGCGAAGCCTATGGTTGCCGCTACTCGATTGCCATCTTGAGAGCCGAGCAGAAACGCCCCTAGCGCCAAGGTTTCAAGAACAGATTGCAGGATCACCAGCCGGAACAAACGTCCGCCTTTTGGCCAACTTAATTGCAGATTTTTGCATAACTGCCAGACAATGAGCAGTACAACGGCGAGTAGTGCGAACCCGCGATTAAGATAAAGCGCTGGCATTGGTCCGAGAATATCGCTCGCCTCCTGAGCGAGAAACATACGACAAGCCACCATGCAAGCCGCACCGAGCGCGTAGAGTGCTGTCAGGCGTAACCACGCTGCATCATATTGCGTACCTTCATCAGCTGGTGCTTGACGCGATAACATAAACACACCAGCAAACACGATAAACGTTGCTAACACCTGCCAAAAAGTCCAGCTCTCACCGGCTAAGATATTGAGGCCCAGTAGCAATACGACAAATACAGATGCTGTTGGCGATGCCACTGCGACAGGCCCACGCGACAAAGCCATATAAAGCAAGACCAATACAAGCACATTAAGCGAGCCACTAACCGCTAGAAGGAACCAGGCCCATGGATGCCACTGCGGCCAACTGTTAGCAAGCACCGCATGAACATTCAGAGACGCAAAAGACACCAGCATGATGCAAAACACCAAGACGCCCAGTGACACTCGCTTGGCTGTCACGCGTGCTATACAGTCAGAACCACCAATAAAAAGAGCACCTAACAAGCCCCACAAAACACCTGTCATCTCAATTTTTTCACATTGCCAATCGCCAAGCTATATTAGACTAATAAACGCCTGCCAAAACTCTAAAAGAATGATCCGGCGCAGATGAGATACCTATGGAAAAGACTGACCAAAAACTCGACGACTTAATCAAGCAACTGGTCACCGCTACAG
>CAYSZH010000313.1:0-2104 GCA_964435305.1 uncultured Granulosicoccaceae bacterium | reverse complement strand
GAGAAAATCAATGAGCTGGGGCCGGGCTTTGCGGAGCGCGCTGTTAACTGTGATCTCAATGCGGAGTTTCCTACCGAGAATTACAAGGAGCTTGCTGAGCACGGATTTTTAAAGCTTGTTATACCCGAAGAGTATGGTGGTTATGGCTTTTCGCTAGGTGAGTACGCAACTATTGGGGCTGAGATCGGTAAGTATTGTGGTGCGTCGGCGTTAACGTTCAACATGCATACATCATCGATGATGTGGTTACGGTTTATGTATGAAATGCCGCATCTAACCACTGAGGAAAAAAACGCTTTTGCAAGGATGCGGGAAATACAATTTCCCAAAGTAGTCAATGACCACGCTATTTTTTCGCAGCCTATCTCAGAGGGTGGGGTCAACTGGACATCTGATCCAATAAAAACCAACTGTAAAAAAGTCGATGGCGGTTGGGTGATCAATGGCTTTAAAAAGTTTGCGTCATTGGCGGGCCACTGTGACTACTACTCGATTGTATGCACTGAACACTTCGACGGTCAGGAACCACGCCACGAAGACACCATGGACTTTGCTGTTCATAAAGACTGCGAAGGACTCTCTGTGATCGGTGAGTGGGATCCACTTGGGATGCGCGGCACTGTTTCACGTGACTTAGTGCTTAAGGATGTATTTGTTTCTGAAGATGATCTGATGATGCCTGCGGGAGTATTTGTAAAAACATTGCCGCAATGGCCGGCGATGATGGCGACATTAACGCCTGCATACATGGGTGTGGCACAGTCGGCTTATGACTTTACCGTGAACTATTTGCGCGGTGATCTTCCCGGAATGCCACCTGTTGATCGACGGGTATATCCAACCAAGCGCTCGACTGTGGCGCGAATGTATCAAAAGCTAACTGAGATGCGCACACTTTGGACTACTGCTTTCTTTGAAGCGAAGCCAATGCCTTCGAAAGCTGAAGTAATGCGTCTTTACGCTGCACAGTATTCAGTGATGGAAGGTGTGCAGGAAATTGCCGCTATGGCAATTCGCACCTGTGGTGGTCAGTCAATGCTTAAAACCCTGCCGTTGGAACGCATCTATCGCGATAGCCGGTGTGGTGCGCTTATGCTGCCATACACTACGGAAATAATGGAAGATTATCTGTCCATGATGTCTGTCTATGACATGGACGAGATAGACACAGCACCGGATGATACTGTCTCGGCACGAACTTCTTTATGGCGCCCGTATACTGGTGATGAATCCAAAGACGCACAGCAGCGAACAGCCTGAGTCATCATGACGCAGCATCAGGTCAACAGTTTAGTAGAAGTCGAAGATGGCGACGCCGCCTGGTTGTACATTCGTGATTTTGCATCAGACTGGCATCCGGATATTGTAACGATCACACCATCTGTTGATGCGTCGGGGGCTATTGTTAGAGAGTTTACCGGATCAGATGGTTCTCTATATCGAGAACAAAGAACCTATTTCAGCGATACAGACAATCTGTTGCGCTACGCCATGACAAGCGGCATTGACGGTGTTGAGGCATATAGTGGTGAAGCATCGGTGCTGAACAACACGGTTAACTGGTCCTGTAGTTTTAGTGCAAATAATAAAATAGGGCCGTTGGTCGCTGCCGGATCGAAAGTGATATTTGATAATGGTCTTGAATGGTTGCAGAACAACGCAGGGAAGGCTGAATTCAAGCGGCAAGAAACGAAGAAACCAAAAGCAATCAAGGGTAATGGATCGCTGCGCTCTGAATCTGTGGCCGGAGAAACTGCACTGTCGGTGCAGACTACATCACCTGTCGGACAACCTTGCTGGACGCTTGTACTTTTTCTACACGGTATCGGTGGCAATGCCGCCAATTGGAAAGAGCAACTCAAGCCCCTTGGTCAGTCTTATGTGGCTGCGGCGTTAGATTTGCGTGGCTACGGTAAAAGTAAGCTCGGGGAATCTCAAACCCGTGTCGATGATCATTGCGCAGATATTTTACAGGTCATGAAACACTTCGGTGCGCGCAAGCTTGTGCTAGTGGGTTTAAGTATGGGGAGCTGGATTGCCACAAGTTTTGCGATGCGTCACCCGCAGCTGATGGCTGGTTTGGTGTTGGCCGGTGGCTGTACCG
>CAYSZH010000312.1:0-2191 GCA_964435305.1 uncultured Granulosicoccaceae bacterium | reverse complement strand
TCTGTAGTTTGGCCAGCGTCTGACAAAGCTGCCTTGACGTCATCGCCCGAAACTCCCACTGCGATGGCATCAAATCCCCCGTTCTGCCAAACGCCATCGTAGATAGAAATTACTTCAACATCACCAACTTTATAGCTGTAATGTCCGGTTTTTCTTACTTCCATTGCTTGTGCAGATGGCAGAAAGGCAAGCTGGCCAGTCAAACCAAGGGCTGCGACCCCTGCACTGGAGGCAAGAAACTGTCGACGTGTAGATTTGATCATTGAATCTCCGAATAATGTTGTGCTTAAGAGTGGTGCAGCATTAACTAGACTGTAAACTCGCCGCTAAACCATAAAATAGAACACTTCAGCGCTCAAGCACAGATTAGTGGCATGCCGGCTAATTATACTTAAGGTGCCGAAGATGATTCATTTGCGATACCTTTGCAGGTATCGCTATGTTTGATTGCAGTTTTCACAAAAAGTTCTTTAGTCGGAGGTTGTGTAAGGACAGAGCGATGACAGGTCATACAAGGTCGCTGATGTGCTTTCTGGTATAGAAATCCCGTTTCCCTAAACTCTATGTGCCCCTAACCTGCCCTAACTGAATGTATTTCCACGGCGACGGCAATTCACCAACCGGTACTTCGATCAAATTCGGCCCATCATTGGCTATCGCCTTTGAAAGTTCCAGCTCTAATTCTTTTGGTGTTTTGGCCTGAGCCGCGGTACAACCAAAGCTTTTAGCTAATGCTACAAAATCGGGGCTGGTTAGATCTGATGCAATGTAACGTCCTTCGTATTCGTCGCGTTGAATACCGCGAACATTGCCATAGGCATTATCATTCATAACTACGATATTCACAGGGATGTTATGGTGAACTGCAGTGGCGAGTTCGGTAATGCTGAACAGCGCACCACCGTCACCGGCAATAGATACCACCGGCACATCGCGACGTGCATGGGCAGCCCCTATGGCGGTGGCAATACCCCAGCCGAGCGTGCCCTGGTATCCAGTAGATAAAAACGTATGCGGTTCATACACGTCGAGTGCGAAGCGAGATACGAAACCAATTTGGGTAAGCTCGTCAACAAATAATCCATTCTTTGGCAGTGCATTGCGTATAGCGGTTAGCCACGATATTTGCGGCATCAGCTCTTTACTGATTTGTGCCATCACATTTTTTTTGGTCTGTACAATCTGCTTTTGCCATTCGCTGCGGTCTTTTTGTGTTGGCAAACCATCAAGCAAATCGGGTAGCGCTGTAGCAAGATCTGCCTGCAGTGCGATGTCCGCACGAGGTGCCTTGTTTAAGGTGTCCCCATCAATATCAATGTGTATTACTTTGATATTTTCATCCAGTCCCCATTGCTTCTTTTGCGCGATCAGGCGCGTGCCCAGGCCAATCACCAGATCGCAATCTGCCCACAAAGCATGACCTGCGGGCATGTTGAGATGATACGGATCATCACAAGCGACAACGCCGTGACCATTGCGAAACGCGATCACCCCTGCGCCGATTTTATCTGCCAGTGTTCGCACCTGCATTGCGTGCGCCTGTGCGCCACCACCAACAACTATAAGCGGACACTTTGCCTGGCTAATAAGTTGTACAGCTGCCTTTATAATTGCCTGATCCGGTTGCAGCGCGGATTTCTGAGGCACCGCCAGTGCGCTTGCATCGAACTGACACTCCTGCAACCAGAGATCCACCGGAATCTCTACTGCCACAGGTTGTGGGCGACCATTAATTAAAGCTGACCAGGCGTTGTGCATCTGTTCGGCAGCGGTTGTGTTATCAATAATTTGGTCAGCGTGCTTGGTGAGTTTTGCCATGATATCGAGCTGGCCTTCAATCTCATGTAACAAACCTAACCCCTTACCAATAGCACCGGACGGTATCTGACCAACGACGCCAAACAACTGCGCATTCAAAGCATACGCTGTGCAAAGCGCCGCCGAGCCATTAAGAAACCCCGGCCCGGGTACAAGACAAAATGCCTGCCGCTGTCCGGTGGCAAGTGCAGCGCCAAGCGCCATGTATACCGCGCCCTGTTCGTGCCTCGTCTGAATTGGTTGTAGCGCATCTTGTCGATCATAAATGGCATTGAACAGGTTGTCGTTCTGCACGCCGGGTACGCAATATAGCGTGTGAATGCCATTGGCGATCAGTGATTCAACAACCAGATTAGCAATGTTCTTTTTCATT
>CAYSZH010000311.1:0-2196 GCA_964435305.1 uncultured Granulosicoccaceae bacterium | reverse complement strand
TTGGCATAGACATTGGCACCTATGAAACCAAAGGTGTGTTGGTTGACCATGATGGTCAGGTCCATTCTCAAGCAAAGCGCGCTCATAAAATGCTGGTGCCAGAACCCGGTTGGGCAGAACACCGCCCGGAAGAAGACTGGTGGGGTGATTTTGTTTACGTTTGTCAAACGCTGCTGAAACAAAGCGGCATAGACCCAAAAGATGTCAAGGCTGTTGCCTGTAGCGCCATTGGGCCGTGCATGTTGCCGGTGGATGATCAAGGGATGCCATTAATGAATGGTGTGCTTTATGGAGTGGATACACGCGCTGAGGTACAAGTGCAAGCGCTGACAGAACGTATTGGTGAATCAGTCATCATTGAGCGTTGCGGTAATGCATTAACCTCGCAGTCAGTTGGTCCTAAAATTCTGTGGTTAAAGCAACAAAGACCTGAAATTTACAAGCAAACCGCGCATGTATTGACATCGACCAGTTTTCTTTTACAAAGACTCACTGGTGAGATTGTTATTGATCACTACACAGCGGCGAATTTTGCACCGCTATACGATGTCAACAAGCAGGACTGGATTGACGATTTAGCCAATGACATCATTCCGCTTGAAAAACTGCCACGCCTGCTTTGGTCAAATGAAATTGCAGGTGAAATAACCGAAGCAGCTGCAAGTGCGACAGGGCTTGTTAAAGGCACACCTGTGACAACTGGAACCATCGATGCCGCTGCTGAAGCCTTGTCGGTGGGCATGGATAAGCCTGGCGATATGATGATGATGTACGGCTCAACCATATTTATCATCTTACGCACAGCTTCGCGTGTTGCCGATGCGCGTCTCTGGTATGCACCGTGGCTGTTTGAAGGTGAGCATGCGTCCATGGCAGGACTGGCAACGTCTGGAACATTAACGCACTGGTTTCGTGATCATATCGCCAAGGACCTGAATCCTGAACAAGCATTTCCTGATTTGGCCAAAGAAGCTGCTACTTCCACTTTGGGTGCAAACGGCCTTCTGATGCTGCCTTACTTCTCGGGAGAGCGCACACCCATACATGATGCATATGCGAAAGGTGCAATCTTTGGATTGAATCTGACACACAGCCGGGGTGATCTTTATCGCGCCCTCATTGAAGGTATTGCCCACGGATCAAGGCATGTTACCGATACATTCTCGGAAGTGGGTCAGACTCCAACACGTGTTCTGGCAGTAGGTGGTGGAACTCAAAATGCCTTGTGGTTACAAGCAACTTCGGATATCTCTGGGCTTGATCAAATCGTTTCCAAGCAATCCATAGGTGCAAGCTACGGTGATGCCTTTCTGGCTGCAATGGCAATTGGCGCGGCAACAAAGTCAGATATCGCTCAGTGGAATCCGCCATTAAAAACGATTGAAGCCGAATCGCATCCTGTACACGAAAAGAATCACAAACTGTTTCGCAGACTCTACGAACAAACCAAGGACATTGCCAGAGAGCTATCGCATGACGTTTGAATATAAAACTGCTTTGTCAGAGTTGTCTGCTGTATTGGACGATATGGATGTAGGATCCATAGATATAGCTTGTAAACAAATTGCTAGCGCACAGAATGTACTGCTTTACGGTTGCGGACGTGAAGGATTGCAATTAAGAGGCCTTGCCATGCGCTTGTACCACCTTGGTATCAATGCCAGCATGGTGGCTGACATGGCAGCACCGCCACTTGGCAAAGGTGATCTTTTCATAACCTCCGCAGGCCCTGGCCAGTTATCTACCGTAACAGCGTTAAGTCAGGTAGCTAAAAATGATGGCGCGTCAGTATTATTTTTTACGGCAGTCCCGGATGCGCCACTTAGCGCAATCGCCGATCATGTCGTGCATATTCCCGCGCAAACCATGGCGACAGATCAAGGTATAGACAAAAAATCGGTGTTGCCAATGGGTTCTATCTATGAAGGTTCGATGTTTTTATTGTTTGAAATGATGATTCTTAAAATTCAAAATATTAATAAAGTCAGTGCTGACGATATGCGCTCACGGCATACTAATATGGAGTAAAAGGGGTTGTTGCATTAAATCAAGCCGAGCTGAGACAAGCTTAACGTAATGATAACTAACAGATAATTCCAAACATATCATTCATCAGGCGGATATCAGCTGCGGAGTTTTCGGGTGGCTGAAATACATGCCCGCGTTTGATGGTCCTGAATGCCTCGATAGCCAGTA
>CAYSZH010000310.1:0-2224 GCA_964435305.1 uncultured Granulosicoccaceae bacterium | reverse complement strand
TATGAATATTTTAATTAAATTAATTAAGACAACGTTTTGTGAAATATAATTAATGTGAATACTATTTAATTTGTTGCATGCAATTGGGGTCGCTATGCAAACACACCGTGGATGTAAATGGTTTGTGGGTCTCGGCGCAGGCGAAACACCCAAAAATAAGATCCACTTTGGTTGTGGGCAATGTAGTAGTCTCGCCGGACGTCACGATTACCCCACCAGCCGTTCTCGATACGCTCCGCGTTGGTTGCCAGTGATAGGTTTTCGCTAGCTGGAACCGGCTTTGGTAAAAGCCACAGCGGGCGGGCAGGCCATTCGCTTGGTGGTTGTCTGGATTCAAGTAAAGCGCTTAGCCAGGCGTTTTCAGGGCGGTGATCATCTCCAGGCATTGCCGTGTATATGTTTTCCTTACCCAAACGAGCCATGAGGTTATCGAATACTTGCTGAATGCTGCTTGGCTGAGCCTGGCTTTTTTGAAACAGGTCTTTACCATCGCGTTCGATCTCGGCAAGCTCTGTCGCTTTTATTCTGATGCGGGTGACAGGTTCTGGCAGCACGGTATTGGCCAAACGTTCTTTTGCGACACTTAACAAATGATGGTGATCGGCTGTTGCTGCCAGAAAACGTAATGCCACCTCCGTTGGAGCATGGCGGTAGTGGTACAGCGTTATTATTAATACCCTCACACCCAGATCACCTGCTTTGGCATAACCGCCTAGAGCATTGAGTAAACGGTTAAGTGGAAATGTGAGTGCCTGTGTGTCTGGTGCTTCCAGCGGCAGATCGAGCGCTTGTGAGAACGTTTCGGGTGCAGTAAATGCAGGGCAGGGTTCTGGCAGGGTGCCGTTGAGCTTATAGAGTAAATCGGTGCATTGGTGGCCGAAGCGACGTGTTAACGCGGCTGGTGGGATATCCATAAGCTGTTGCAGTGAGCGTATCCCTGATTGGCGCAAGCTGCGTTGGGTAAATTCATCCAGTGATAGATAGCTGACTGGGATGGTGGCAAGTGTTCTCTGCATTTGTGACTTGCTGCGAGCAGGTGTTTCGATATTTGCATAAGCGAATAAGGATGCCGATGCAGCGGTTGGAGCAACGCCTATGCGCAGCGTAAGCCCCATGGCATGAGCGCTGGCGCGTATATTTTTTAATAAGGCGTTCAGGCCACCAAAGAGTTTGAGGCTAGCTTTGACTTCAAGCAGCACAAAGGCTGGCATTCGTGGCGTTACCCATGATGAATAGCGCATGGTCCACAAGGCAAGCTGGTGCAGCTGTGTTTGCTGCTCATCCTCGATGTAGTCATTAACTTGTAAGTCTGGCGCTACTGCATAGGCGCTGTTTAACGCCATGCCGGCCTCTACGCCACGTGCCGTAGCGGCACTGTTGCAAGCCATGATTTTTCTGCTGGCACCGTGTTGGTAGATTACCGCTGTAGGCACATTATTGTCATGCGCCATAGCCTGCCTATCTATTGGAAGTTGTGGAAAATACAGGCACGCCCAAAGCATGGGCTAGCGTATTGAGGTGATGGTGTAAGAGTGTGGAGGGTGTAGCTGTTCTTGCTGATTAATGTCAGGCTGCTTATTTTCTGGTAATACAACACCAGCTAATGAGTCGTTAGCCAATGCAATGTTGGCCAATGCAATGTCAGCCAATGCAATGTCAGCCAATGCAACGCCAGATGAAGTGGCTTCAGGTGATGCGACGCCAGGCCACTCAACGCCTTGAGACTGATCAAATTCGGATGGATTGATAGTAACGCGTTGTTGCTTGCCGCCACGCGATTTGATGATGTCGAGCGACAGACAATGGCTACTGACAACGGTATTGTGTATTGCACTGAGTATGATGCGAAAAGCGGCAGGTGAGTGTTGATTGCTGGCACTGGCAGGTCGATAGACCGTTGCCCAGGATTGCCCAATTTCAGCTGCCAGCTGAAGCCTTCGCTGCTTTTGCGCATTTGTACGATCAACCCAACTGACTACAGCTGCAAATAATCCAGTACGCAATACTTGTTCTGTTGCCCAGAGTGTTTGTGAATCGTTATCGGTGTTGATGATTAATAAGCGCTCGAGGTTAATACCGGCATTACTCAGTGCCGGGGCATAAGGTAGATAAGGAGGGTTGATCAGTGCTGCCCATTGTTTATCCGAATGTTTATCCGAATGTTTATCAGAATGTTTATCAGAACGACTGCCAGATGTGATTTGTTGTAAGGCGGGCAGTAAGA
>CAYSZH010000309.1:0-2264 GCA_964435305.1 uncultured Granulosicoccaceae bacterium | reverse complement strand
CATGACCCGCCGTATGCCCTTGAAACGTACCTTCCCGAATTGCTTGCCGTAATGATGATATTTCTTCACAAACCATACGAGTAGATCTCATTTGAATACGGCGATTTGCATAAACCAAGCAGGACAATAAGTAATCAATGTCAATACTGGCGCTACCATGGGCTACCAATAATCGTAGAAATAGTCAGCGTGTTCTGTTCGAATGTTGTCAAAAATGGCAGAGCCACTATGTATCGAGTTTAAAATGGAAAACTCTGACGCAGTTAGTATTTTGTCGTCGCGTAGACGAAGTAGCGTAATCCTCAAACGCCGAATACTGACTCTATTGCGAAACATATCCATCCTGTTTGGACTATTTGCAGATAGTTGATTCAGCCTACTTAAATACTAACCACAATCCCAAGTCAATCGTTACCGAAACACTAACTCTTTTTCCTTCGCTCTTTCTTGAGTGCTCTAGATGGAGGGCAAACCTGCTGCATATAGCTTGCTAATGTACCTGACAGCGTATCTGTACGCATTTCGTAATAGATAAACTGACCTTCACGCTTCTTATCTACTAATTCTGCGTTCTCCAGAATTTTTAAGTGCTTCGAAATAGCGGGCTGACTCATTTCAAATCGTTCTGCAATATCTCCCGCAGATAACGGTGACTCTGAGATATAAGCGAGGATTTTACGGCGCACATTGGATGAAAGCGCCTCGAACACCTTGTCAGAATTAGACATATATCTCTATTTAACTATATAGTTATATGGTACATTAAATAAAGTATACCGCAAAGGACGAGCCAATGGCAGGTAAAGACTTAGTTTCAACAGACAGAATTGAAGTCTCACCTAGCACTGACAATCTAAAAGGAACTATTTGCTGGGATGCATCAAAATCTTTGTTCTACTGTGTGATGGCAACTATTGGCGTTGCTGCAATTCCTTTTACGGACACATCAGACTGGCTGGTTTTTATCGGGCTAACAGGTATTACGATACTCGCAGGACATTCAGTGGGAATGCATCGATTGCTGATCCATCGATCTTTCTCCACACCCTTGTGGGTTGAGTATGTGTTGGTCTATTTAGGCGTACTTGTTGGGATGGCAGGACCAAAAGGTATGATTCACTTGCACGACATGCGTGATTGGCACCAGCGGCAATCTCAATGCCCAGCTTTTCCTTCTCACGCCACTGGCTTCTGGCAAGACGCCTTTTGGCAATTACACTGCAAGTTCACACTCGATCACCCGCCCCGGGTAGTACTTGAACCGAAGATTGCCAACAGTATCTTCTATCACTGGCTTGAGAACACTTGGATGTTTCAGCAAATTCCGCTGGCCATTATCCTTTTCCTTATAGGTGGCCCACCACTTGTTGGCATAGGCATTGGTCTCAGAGTATTTGTTTCTTTAACAGGGCACTGGGTCGTTGGTCACTTCGCACACAAAAGGGGTGATCAAAAGTGGGTGATAGAAGGACTACCAGTACAAGGCTACAATCTGCCTTATCTCAGTTGGATTACGTTTGGTGAGAACTGGCACGGCAATCACCATGCATTTCCAGAATCTGCACTGTTAGGTGTTGAAGCACACCAGAGCGATCCAGGTTTTATGTTCGTAAAGACTCTAGAAAAATTTGGACTAGCATGGGATTTGATGCTTCCCGAAAATTGTCAAAGAAGGGCTGGATTAAAATTGGTTGCTTCCTTATCTCCCGCGGCCAGCTAGAACTAAGCTTCCTTAAGAATTCTCTGCCCAGCTTCGAAAGCTGTGTCGAGGCTTCGAACACGCCGTCGTCAGTAAACAGAGGCCATAGCGACCGAGTCAACATCGATCCAGGCCGCACAATAGGCTTCGAAGGCAGCTGTCGGTGTCATATGCTTTCTCTCCTATTCCTAGACAATGGCGGCGTCAGACCAGGGTCGACGATTTCGAGCGTTGAAGTAGCGAGAAAAGCGAAGTGACGATCTGAATAACTAAGCGATCACTTATTTATTCAGATCCTGTACGCCTCATCAACTCAACAACGAACTCTCTACGAGATTACTAAACCCCTCTCTCTTGCAAGAACCCGTGTACGCAGCATTATCAATAAAAGCAGATACAGCAAGGTAAGCCCTACCGTTCCACCGCCACCAGAATTACTTGAGCCATTAGTTACAGTAGTGTTGACAACACTAGCGTTTCCATTTGGGTCATCTGTCACCTCTTCCGTATCACCAGCAGCAGAATTTGAATCGGTCATATCAACTCCGAATGCGATACATTCGCC
>CAYSZH010000308.1:0-2386 GCA_964435305.1 uncultured Granulosicoccaceae bacterium | reverse complement strand
CAGTCCGATCGTTGGTTTTGTTAGATTTAACTAGCTTGAGCAGCACACACCATTTGATGTGTATCATAGTACTCCATGAATTCAGTAATTTTTAAACCATCATGCCGGAAAATGTCTACCTTGGGAGTTTCCACCATAGAACCTGTAGCATGATTCTTAAACGAACATCTACCAATCATAACTATTCGGTCTCTCTCAGCAACGAATTCATCCGCGGTGTAGTTAACAAGTTCCCACTCACCCACTAGTTCAGTGAAATATCCCACAACTTCAGGCTTGCCAGCTCTTGATTTAGTAAAACCGGCACCCTCACATCCATTGGCTAACGAAGACCACTTAATATCATCAGAAAGCAATTCCATAAAATATGGCACGGCTGATTCGTCTTTATTAGCCCAAAGCTCATAACCCTTTTTTAAATCACTTAACAATTTTAGTTCTGTCATTTCAATCTCCTTTTTAATCTAACGAAAAGACGTCACATGCATTTATTTCAATATGCTCAATAGGCAGCTTACAGATACAAATGTATCAACAAAGCTACATACACATATTCAATGCTAGAATTTGATAATACCGTAAACTAGAAATTAGCCTTCAATATTTCAACAATTTATAAAGAACAAATCGATATATCAGCGTTTCAGCAAACAGGTCACTAAGGCAAATACCGTTCACCCGTAAATTAATTCAATTTGACTCATATCAAAAGCCTTGAAACATTTTTCAAACTGTGCGAATTACCACAGCACATATTTACAATTTAGGGTGATCGTTTCGATTGAACAATCGAAACGAATTAACCCACTATCTCCGGGACCAAGACAAAGAATTATGCTGGTCTGAGGTAGATAGTAGAATCGAACGGAGTGACCGTAGGAATGTCGTTCTATGCTTTTTTAAGAACTATAACGCGACTATCCAATTTAACACCCTCACAAGTGTTCTATAGCAAAACCCTCTAAAACAGGTATCTCACGATTAACAAGCCTTCGTAACACCTGCACTCGCTTCCGCTCACCAGGCAACAAAGTAAACCCATTATCCGAATAAATCACATTCCCACCTAAATTAACAGAAACAAAAAACGCAGGCTTATCACTCTCCAACAGAACAAATTCATCACCATCAATAAGCTCCAGTGTCGCCGTCACGGTCGGTTTCGGTAATTCATAATACTTATAAGGCTGAGGCCAATATTCATTCTCCACAACAACGTCGCCTGCATCGTTCTTACCCGTTATTTTTACAAACGTATCCGCAGGAATATCTTCCGAAACAAACTGAGCAACCAACGTTGCCGCATCAGCACCAGCAATAGCCGCAAACTCTTGTTGCCATACCACCTCACCCTGCATAGTGATCGCCGCACACTCTATATTCAGATTAATATCGTCCACACCATCGTTAATAACTTTCAACAAAAGCTGCCCAGCAGAATCAAAACGGCTATGCCCAGGCACCATCACAACGCAAACAGGAGCAAAAAAGCGTTTAGCCGCATAGTGCAATAGCTTCCAACCACCCCCATACTCCAGTGAAGACCACGACGCAACCGGCCAGGTATCATTCAATTGCCAGTAAAGCGTACCCATACAATGCGGCCTTAAAGATCTCCAATATTCAACAGCGGTTGTAATAGCCATCGCCTGCTGGCATTGCGATAAAAACAGCAAACGCTCAAACCCATCAGGAAACGGAAAATAGCGCACCAACGTTTCAACAATACGAGCATTGCCACCTTCATTACGCTGATGCACCTCCATCACAGGCGATGACACATTGCGATCAGCTTCATTGGTATAACGCTTCGTCACCGGCATGGAAGAAAACGATTGAAAACCAAATTCAGAACAGAACCTCGGGTGTATGTCTTGATAAGCTGAAAACGGCTGTGCTTCATGCCACACGTCCCAGAAGTGCATATCACCGGCAGAATCATTCTTCCAGGCATCGCCATAATCTAATCGCCCCACAGACGGGGAACTTGGCCAGAATGGACGATCATGCAATTCTTCTTCGGCAATACTTTCCAGGGTGTGGTTCAGGCGGACATAATTGGCAAGATACCGATCGCGGTTATTGCGTGTAACCTCATACCAGTTCAACGCACCCACTAACTCATTATCTCCGCACCACAGCACAACGGATGCATAAACAGATAAGCGCCTGAGCTGTTGGCGGGCTTCACGTTTAACAAGATTCAGCCACTGGGAATCGGCTGCCGGATAATGCGAGCAAGAAAACATAAAATCCTGCCAAATCAAGATGCCCAATTCATCGCACAAGGCATAAAACCAATCAGCCTCGTACTGGCCACCTCCCCATACCCGCAACATATTCATATTGGCCAGCACGGCCGATTCAAGAAGCTCACGCACAGCAG
>CAYSZH010000307.1:0-2442 GCA_964435305.1 uncultured Granulosicoccaceae bacterium | reverse complement strand
ATCAGGAAAGGTGTGCGCATTTAACTGTTGTATGTCTTTGTTAGGCCAGCTGCGATAAAACTGCACCTGCTCTGCTTCACGCTTGGCTTTGATATCCACTCGAACAACAAAGCCCTGTGCTTGCCGTGAGCCAATATGATTCGCAAACTGGGCCGTTCTCTCGCAATGCTCTATTAGCCCATCGGCATTAACTGGCCCTACCACGGAGATGGCGGCTAATTTATCGGTCGTGACTGGGTCAACGACGACATAACTCACAGCCCCGGCTTCGGCCTTTTGGCTGAGGGACTGCAGGTCAGAGACTAGCGATGCGCGAGGATAGCCTGATTGCATTAAAAATTTCAGTACTAGCTCTTCCATCCAAACGTGCTCGGTTACAACGTGTTGAAGAGCGTACCGACTGCACCCGGCTTCGTCAATTTATTGCCTACTACTAGCCGGGCATCTGTGACCCAGTTATCAGGCTATGAGCAGCCCTGTCGGTGCGCCCATGGCCAATTCGAGTTTCGCGATCAGAGCCGATTCTTCTTCGCTGACGCGTTCGCCACCAAAACCCAGAATGCCACCTTCTTTAGCTGCCGATGCAACGGTCTTGGCAATTTTCACACTCCACTCTTTGTAGCGAGCGGCTTCTTCTGCGCTACATTTTTCGTCCACCAAAGCTGCGGCGGTAGTGCAATCGCTTAGCACGTGATCTTGTAACTCTTCGCGTGACTTTATCGACGCATCCTCAAGACGGGCCTTTGCCTTTTCGCGATAGTCTGTCATTTTATCTTTCGCTTCATCCCAGTTTTCGGCTTTTTCCAATAACGCGATGATCAGTTCGCTATCTGGGTAATCCGTTAAGCCCTGCACGGTACCGCGCATGCCAGCGGTCATCTCCTTGATTGTCCCGACCACTCCGCTGGGAGCCGCACTGCTCATCGCCGCACCAATCATGGCAGGGGTCGAGCTCAGTAAAAACCACTCATCTTCAGTAAACGCATCCTTAATACTCATCTGCTAAACCACCTTAATTTTCTAGTCGATCGTCGTTCGAACCATTACGAACTCTATATTAAAGCTCTTTCATGTAACCTGCATTGCTCGGTTTGCACATTGATGAAGCATTTTATTTCAATTCAAAACTTCAGAACCAAGATTACAGATAGAGCACGTCTATTCACCATTGAATCAAATTCCAACCTGTTCGAGGTGCTCCAATGTAGACTTGTCACCGACTTTTGCATTGGTTAGACCGAAAAACAACGTAAAGCTCAGCTGCATAAAAGTGTGACATGGCTTTACCAAAGCCTGTGATTCACGAGAAACAGGTATCAGAATCGACGTTCTTGCCTTAAAATTGCCTTTCACTCAAGTGATGATTTTGCAGGGGTTTACCGTCCAAAGATTAACGTTTTCGGAGTCAACGTGTAACATTACATGCAGCTCGGGTGGCGAAAGATGCTTGCCGTACCTGTTTTTTATTCACTGAAACGATTCAAATATTGGGGAAATTGATGTCATTCAACCTAGTTGATCTGGTGAAAGACCAGCTAACCGGCCAAATCAAAGGCCATGTAGGCACGATGTTAGGAAATGAGTCCGGTAAGGCCGACGCCGCTCTTGGTGCCGCTGTACCTGGTCTTTTAAAAGGTTTAGCGCAATCAGCTTCAACGCCCAGTGGCGCTGACTCTCTGCTGAAAGCAGTAAATGATCAGGACGATAGCCTGCTGGATAACATGGGCTCGCTGCTCGGCGGTGACAAAGCCAGTTCTCTCGTCGAATCCGGCAACTCCGCTCTTGGTTCGCTGTTTGGCGACAAAGGCGTTGGTGCGATCACTGGCGCAGTTTCCAGCGTTTCAGGCTTGAGCAAAGGCGGCACATCCAGCGTAATGGGCATGGCCACTCCAATGATCATGGGCGTTCTTAAGCGAAAAGTGATGAGTGGTGGTCTTAATGCAGGTGGCCTTGCGAGCATGCTTAAAGGTCAGGAAGCAAACATAAACCAATCATTACCAGCGGGCTTGGGCGACCAGCTTAGTGCACAGGGTTTCCTAAGTAGTATCACGGGTGGTGCATCTGCTGCTGCATCAAAAGCCACAGGCGCAGCCAGCTCAGCTGCCAGCAGCGCCACCGCTGCTGCAAAGAATGCAACCTCCTCTGGTGGCGATAGTGGTTCTAGTAACTTTGGCGGAAACAACGGAAACGAAACACCAATGTGGAAAAAATTACTACCAGTAATTGGTGTCGTATTACTCGGCTGGATCGCCGTCAACATTTTTGGTGGCAAAGACGATGACACCACTGATGCCGACGGAGCTGCAACAACAGAAGTTGCTGACGATGCAGCCGCTGACGGTGAAGCTGCGGTAGAAGGTGTGGTAGCTGACGCCACCGATGCTGCTGAAGGCGCAGTAGCCGAAGGTGAAGAAGCTGTTGCTGAAGCCACTGAAGCTGCAG
>CAYSZH010000306.1:0-2473 GCA_964435305.1 uncultured Granulosicoccaceae bacterium | reverse complement strand
TCCGCAAACACTGCAAAGGCGAGGGTCAAATGGGTGGGTAGAAAAGTAACTAAAATGATGTTCAACCCCACTCAACTGGGGCAGTTTTTAAACGTTACGGGCCAAGTGAAATAAGGAAAAATAATGGATTCGTCTGAAAATTCGAACCGTGGACGCCGACGTAGACAAAAAGGGCGATCTGGCACCCCAGCCACAAAACGGGATGTTGATTACCACAACCTGCGTATTCCGTTCCCACCGATGGAGCTGTTCTCTGCTGATCAGATTGCATCTATGCATGAAACAGCGCTAAAAACGCTTGAAGAATTAGGATTGCGGATATTGCTGCCTGAAGCGATCAGTGTTCTGCAAAAAGGCGGGGCCCGAGTGGTGGGAGACATGGTGTACATCGGACGCGATATGGTGTCAGAGGCGCTATCCACCGCGCCCAAGTCTATAACGGGGCGCGCAGCAGTAAGCAGAAAAGATATCCAATTGGAGTTAGGTACTCTGGTGTTTCAGCCTGGCGCTGGAGCGCCACATGCTAACGATCTTGAACGCGGCCGTCGCCCAGGTTCAGCTCAGGATTATCGCGAGTACACGCAGCTAAATCAGCACTTTGATGTCTTACAAATGCTGTCACCATCTGTGGAGCCGCAAGATGTACCAACGCATTTGCGTCACTACTTCACCATGGAAACGCAATTAACCTATTCGGAGAAATTTCCGTTCGTATTTTCGCGAGGAACACCGCAAGTTACTGAGAGTTTTGAAATGCTGCGCGATTTTCGTGAAGTGTCCGATAAGGACTTTGCAGCTGAACCGTACTGCTACACCATCATTAATTCCAACAGCCCACGCACCCTGGATATCCCGATGGCACAAGGCTTAATCGATTTTGCGCGCCACGGACAATTGTCAATTGTTACCCCGTTTACCCTCATGGGAGCGATGGCACCGATTACGGTAGCAGGTGCAATTACCCTAAGCCATGCAGAAGCCCTGGCCGCAATCACGTTAACTCAACTAATAAAGCCTGGTGCGCCAGTGTGCTATGGCACATTTACATCTAATGTTGACATGAAATCAGGATCACCAGCATTTGGTACACCCAGTCACTTTCAAGCATCGATTGCCGCAGGTCAGATGGCACGCTTAACAGGCTTGCCTTGGCGCTGCGCAGCAGGTTCGGCTTCGAATTTAAATGACGTTCAGGCTGCTAACGAAAATCAATTTGGATTGTGGGGTTGTTTAATGGCGGGCTCAACCGTTGTTATTCACGCAGCCGGTTGGCTGGAAGGTGGCTTAACCGTCTCTTACGAAAAAATCATATCGGATGTGGAAGTACTCAATATGATTGCAGAGTTATGCGCAGGTCAAAATGCAGAAAGTGATGAAATTGGATATGAGAATGCACTTAGCCAGGTTGAACCAGGTGGCCACTTTTTTTCTGCACCACAAACAATGGCACGTTATAACACTGAATTTTATGAACCCCTGCTTCATGACTATGCCAATTTTGGTACCTGGACAGAGCGTGGTGAAGTCGATACCAGCGCTCGCGCAACCAAAGTATGGAGGCAAATAATCGAGAACAATAAACAGCCTCCTATGGATGGTGACAAAGCTGAGGCCTTACGAGGTTATATTGCCAAGCGCTCAGAAGCGGGCGGAGCTCCACCGGAGAGCTGAAAATTAATTAGAATAATGCGGTGTATTCTTACTCTTTGTCGAAGCGTACGCGCCCACGCAGGGATTTTGCTTTCGATTTTTTTGTTTTGCTGTCCATACGCCGCTTGGCAGCATTACGGCTCGGTTTTGTTGCAATGCGTTTCTTGTGTTCAAACGTGGCGCTAAGAATCAGTTCGCGTAGGCGATCAAATGCATCTTTTTTATTTTTTGCCCGACTGCGATGCGTTTGCGCCTTAATGATGATTACACCATCGTCAGAAATTCTTTGATCATCCCAGGCAAGCAGTTTTCTCTTATAGTTTTCGGGTAATGATGAGGCATTAATATCAAAGCGCAAATGAACCGCCGTTGATACCTTATTCACATGCTGCCCACCAGAGCCGCTCGCCCTTATGGCTTGTAATTGGATTTCCGTCTCTGGAATGCTGATAGATCGTTGTATGTGGAGCATGCGCACAAGTATAGCTTTCAAGTAGGCTGCTGATAGGAGTACTTGCGTATTACCTGATAACTTGACGTGTCAAAAACAGCCGTTTAACTAGTAGTTCCAAACCGTCCCGTCTTCCAATCGTACAACAGGATGGCTGCCTGGCTGATAGCGGTAGCGCTCGGCTTCAGTCTCGTCAAAATCAACACCGAGTCCAGGGGCGTCAGAGACAAAAAACAAGCCGTTTTCCATCTTATGCTCAGACGGAAACAATGCATCGCATTCTGGGGTGCCCAGTACGAGATACTCCTGAATACCAAAATTCGGCGCCCAGGCATTTAGGTGTGCTTGCGCTGCCATGCATATCGGTGAATG
>CAYSZH010000305.1:0-2500 GCA_964435305.1 uncultured Granulosicoccaceae bacterium | reverse complement strand
CTCGGAGACCAGATAGCCGACGTCACTGCACCGACAGTGATATCGCCGACGGTGACCGGCCATGGAGTCGCGCAGGTCGGGCAGGCGTCGCCACCGAATTGCACACCGCGAATTTCACGATCAACACCGGATCGGGCAATTCGCTGCAATGCCGCACGGCCGAGATAGTCGACTTCATCATTGAGTGCGCAGTACTTCGCCAGACCTATTTCCAGTGGATTGTTTGCGCGAGTCATCTCGTTGCCGTAGGAGAGCAAGCCGCCTTCAATGCGCTCTATCAGGTTGGGGCAACCCGGCCGTACATTATATTGTTTACCAGCCAACATAAGCGCATCGTAAAGCTCGACACCAAGCTCGGCATCATCTACATAAATTTCAAACCCGCCTTGCTTGCTCCATCCAGAGCGCGCAACATTAAATTCGTGCTCTTTGAACTTCAATGGCTTAAATCGAAAGAAGCGGATAGTGTCAACTTCTATCCCGAATATGTCTCGCATCAATAGATCGGCTTTTGGCCCTTGTACCGCAAGTGGCCATACATCTGGTTCTTCGATTTGCACGTTCAAGCCCGCGCCTGCCGCCAAGCCATTCGCCCAGAGCCACACATCTGAATCAGCAACTGATAACCACCAATGGTCGTCTGCGAGTTTTAAACTGATTGGATCGTTTAGTAAAAAACCACGTGGGTCGGCTAGAGGGGTATAAACACATCGCCCTTGTTCCACTTGCGAGATATCGCGTGGTGTCATCCATTGCACCAGTTTCTGTGCATCCGGACCAGAAATACTCACCTGTCGTTCTGCGCCAACATCCCAAACCTGAACATCAGTGCAGAGATGCCAATAATCGAATTCAAGCCCATCAAATTCGGTGGGTAACAGCATATGATTGTAAACAGTGAAGGCGGAAGCGCCATCGTTTACAATTCGTTGTGTGAACGGCGTTTGCCTCAAACGATTCGAGACAGCAAGTATTGGAGTAATTGTATTCATGCCGGTAGTACTCTCTTTCAGTGTTTCGGGCAATTTAGAATGAGGTTCTTATCTGGCGAAAGGCTGTCGAAACGTTCCAGATAAAATTCTCTTAAGGCCTAAAAGCAGTTTTTTCTATGTATTTTTCCCAAATGAAATGCTGACGGGTAAAATAGGAATTTAATCTGCAAACCCGAACACACAAATTAGTACTACAAGTTAAAAGCACCGCAATTTTCCCTAAGCAATTTTAACTTACGGTGCAACAATAACGATGCAATAAAACCACCGATTGGAAACGCTATGCCGTCACCCGAAAATGCAGCCGTAGACGTTACTGACAAAACCCAAACAACAGTTTTTTTCGTTGGTTGTATGGGGGTGGATGATATTGCAATTCCACACGAAAATCTGCACCACGGTGTGTCAAACCCTGTTAACTGGGAACGGCGCGCAGGTGGTGTCGCCGCGAATGTTGCACGTGTCGTATCGCAGCAACTTTTAACCGAATTTGTGGGTGCAATTGGTGCCGACGAAGCCGGTCAGCAAATTAAACTATGCTTGGAACGAGAGGGAATCACCACACATTGTGTGATATTCGACACTTTTTACACCGGTAGGTATACCGCCGTATTGAATGAGTCAGCAGAGCTTTACGTTGGGCTTTCGGATACCGGTATAACCGAATCATTAACATGGCACGATATTCTCCCGTTGATCCCGAAGAAAAACATCGGCGCGATTGTGCTGGACGCTAACCTTAGCCACAATTGCCTAAACGATACATTTCAAGGGCTGGATAACAAGCTTGCTATAGGGGTTAAACGCGTGGCACTTGCGGTTTCTCCCGCTAAAGTGACAAGACTAAAATCAGTGGCACCGTATCTTGATTTGCTGATCTGCAATCGTGCTGAAGCGGCCGCACTTAGCGCTCTGCCTGCAGAGACTAATATAGGCGTGTTAGCCGACACGCTGCAACAGATGCAATACCGGCGTTTTATTATTACAGATGGCGCACAACACTCGCTCGTTCAGGATGGGCATGAGCGGCACTCTGTTTCAGCCCCCCAAGTTAACTTTATAAAAACGGTCAATGGTGCGGGTGATGCATTTGCAGGTGGCACGATCACAGCCTGGTTGCACGGCGAGTCATTGAAAAATGCAGCGGCAGGTCTCGGCACACTCTCCGCATCGAACGTTTTATCTGGCAAGCAGCAAGCCCCGCTTTTAACGTTATAGGATTTTCATGATATCCCTCTCCAAAGAACTGTCTTTAGCCCAATCCAGGCAACACCCTATAGTGGCGCTGGAAAGCACCATCATTACCCATGGCATGCCCTACCCTGAAAATTTAGAGACTGCTCAGGCAGTGGAACAACGCGTACGAGACACTGGCGCCATCCCCGCCACCATTGCGGTGATTGCTGGTGAACTGAAAGTGGGGTTGACACCAGATGAACTCAAAATGCTTGCCCAGGAAAAAAATGCCATGAAACTTTCCAGAGCGGATCTGGCATTTGCCATCGCGA
>CAYSZH010000304.1:0-2603 GCA_964435305.1 uncultured Granulosicoccaceae bacterium | reverse complement strand
TCACCGACTTTTAGAGATTCAAGCGTGTATGGGCCAGTACCAATTGGCGCTTCCAGTGCTTTCTCAGAGTCATAATCGGCGTGAGTGATTGCTGCAGGATAATCCGCCATACCAGCAATTAAAGAAATATCAGCTGCTGGAAGGTTCAACTTAACGGTGTGGCTATCAACCATTTCGATTGCGCCTTCAATCGCTTTGCCGGTTCCTTCGTCAACCAAGGTTGCGAAACGACCGGCCATGGAGTTACCTTCAAGGCTCTTGTCACACCAGCCTTCAATGTTGCGTACAACATCAGCCGCAGTAAAGTCGTCACCGTTGTTCCACTTAACGCCTTTACGTACGTTTAGTGTGTAAACCGTGGCATCTTCGTTGATGTCCCAGCTTTCAATGAGCTTGCCTGTAAATGTTGCATCGTTATTGTACTCAATGAGGTACTCAAGCCAGCCACGCGAAACGTTGGCAATTTGAGACCAGTCATAAGTGCGTGGATCTTTTAGCGCACGAACTTCTTGTTGAAAGCGTACAGTGCCGCCTTCTTGTTTAGCGTGGCCGCCCGCTGTTGCAACAGAAGGGGCAACCATACCGATCATGCTGTAAGCGGTGACGGTGCTTGCACCGAAAATACTGGCCATGGCAAGGAATTCGCGTCGAGTCACATCAGTGCCGTTCTCACGCACTGAATCAGCCATCTCCACGATGTGAGCAGGCATTTCCTGCCCTTTCTTATTTCTGAACATCGCTATTTTGTCCTCTAGTGTTTGTGCCCCAATTCTAACATGGCCCCTATGGGCTAATCACCCCGCAGGGGCTGTACGTCAGCGCACAATCCGGACTTGAAGGCGACTTTTACAGAGGAAAGTGAGACGTGGCAAGGTTGAGAGCGTGGTTTACCTCACAACGACACGCGAATGAATTTTTTACATTTTGCTTAAGAGAATGAAAAAAACAAGGGGTTATTTTCATTTATTGATGCCAACACGCATCAAAACAAGGGGATTTCTTCTTTATTCCAAACCCATTAGCCGAGGGTCGAATGGATACGTGATCAGATTTTCATAGCCATCTTCTGTAATCAAAACCTGGTCTTCGAGTTTGATTGAAAAGCCACCACCTTCAGCACCCACCAGTGCTTCAACACATAACACCATACCCGGCTCCAGTTCGTAATCGAACGCGCCTTCAACCATCTGATCAGGGTATGCCACCAGCGGCCACTCATCGCATAAGCCAACACCGTGCATCAGGCAACCGTATTTCAACTTCTGATACTCAGGCGCTAACACATGCGTGTTTCTCGAAAGAGATTGAATGTTGACACCGGGCTTGAGCATATCCATATTGCAAAATATGTGTTCGTGTGCATGCTGCATTGCATCGACCATGGCAGGCGGTGGAGCACCATCACCAATCCACCAACTGCGACTGATATCCACGCAGATGCCGTAGCTACCAACAAGGTCGGTATCGAAACTCACAATTTCATTATTCTGAATAATGCGTTGGCCACATTCCTGAAACCAGGGATTGGTTCTGGGCCCTGAAGCTAGCAGTCTGGTTTCAATCCACTCGCCACCACGGCGAATGTTTTCCGCATGTAAAACCGCCCAAACATCATCCTCTGAAATATTCCCGTTAGGGATGTTGTCTCTGGCATAGCGTTCCATTGCAGCCACGGCCGTTTCACAGGCATGTACAGCACAACGCATGGCTTTGATTTCATCAATACCTTTAACCGCGCGGCATTTTTCAGTTAATTCCTCACCTGGAAAAACTTCAAAGCCCTGAGCTTCAAGTGCACGCAAACCGTGCAGCATGATTTTATCTACAGCGATGCGTTTATTAGCACCACCGTGCATAGCAACCAGTTCGCGTACCTCTTGTGAAAACGTATCGGCTGCATCACCAAGCCTGTCGCCACGATCAAAGTAAAATAGATCAGCGCCTGATCGCTGCTCTTTAACAAGCGGGTTAAACGTTGATAGAAAGGGGGCGTTCTTATAATCCCACATCACCATATAGCCATCGGCGCAAACCAGTACAGCGCGAAACGGATTGTGGGTATTCCACAGTTGCATATTGGTGCTGTCTGTGGCGTAACGGATATTCAAGGGATCAAACAACAACACCGCGCCATAGTCTCTGGCAACAACGTGCTCTGTTAATCGTTGCCAACGGTATTCGCGCATGGCGGGAAGATTCGGTAACTCAAGCCCAGCTCGCTGCCATTCATTAAAGGCGAGCTGTGTAGGCCCGATCTCTATGCGATCATCGTTATTGGGTGTGCCATCGGCTAAGAATTCACCGCGGCTAGGGTCGATCTTGCGTGTCTTGCTGTAGTTGTCATCCAATTGATAGTGCATCAGGCTCACCCATTAAAAAACCACGCCTTACATTTTTAATTGTAAGCTGGTGAGCGAGCAATACAATGCGTTTCAGATGTCCACTTGCCATTTTGCGACATTGACGGCGCAGGCAACAAAGGACGGTTGAATTTCAGCGACTGCGTTTGCACTTAATCGCGATGTTTAACGACAACCAAAGCTTATAGCTTAGAAACTGCCCCAGTATGCTGGGGATGGAAAATTCTGATACTGTAGTGTCAC
>CAYSZH010000303.1:0-2631 GCA_964435305.1 uncultured Granulosicoccaceae bacterium | reverse complement strand
ATCCCGAACATATTAATACACGAAGTAAAGCAGACCAATCTGAATGGATGAAGAGATATGGAGGGGAAGCTGAAGTTAGAAAAGCTGATGTTATTTTATACACCCCCGTGCCAGGACAGAAAAGTGGATTGGAATAGGTCTGGCTGCGCTTTAAAATAGCGATACGGTACCAGTCATTCCACTAAGCGGACGTTGAGCTAAGGCTAGTGATAGTCTCCTTTGGGTCGTACAGAGCCACTGGTCTATTGCAAATTAACTAAAACACTAAACCTTTCCAACGACCGTTATAAGGGTTTAGCATTCATAGGATGGCCTGAACAGGATGTTCTCTAGCGACTTCGCGATTGGCGTATACAATGTTATGCAATACGATAGCCTAATCCATATTATCCCCACTTATGTCGGATTAATGCCACAGGCCTAAACCAGTTATCATTTCACAATTGCCAAAGCCCATGATCATTTGACCCAAGAAGATAAATTGCAAATTTGCCTTTCCCCGGAATTTCCATTGGCGGCATTGCTATTGTCGCACCCTCAGCCTCGACGTTCGCTACAGCTTTTTCAATATCCTCTACAAGATAATACGGACGTACAACAGGCTCTTCAGTTTCTCGCAGCGGCCCTCTTACTCCAATGATGGAATCATCAGATAAGGTGCAGGTTCTGGCACCGCCAAGAAGTTTATCTGGTTCGCCAAAACTCACCGCGTGGGCTAGCTCATATGCTTTACACACCGCATTCACATCATGCGAAACGATTTCCAAATAATGTACTTTCATGGCTACTCCTCTCTGGCTTTATGCCAGATAATTAGTCGCTTTATTTCTAGGGTAAAATCTGCCGTCATTCACTGCTCAGCCTTGAACATCACATCCCCAAGGCAATCTACACGATAGCCTTGCAGGCGCTGCACATAAGCTTTAAATTCTTCACCTCGGGAAAACTTAAGTAACATCTGTATCGCTTCTTTAAAGTAATCATCTCTTAGCAGCAGTAAATCAAACCGCTCTTCGATAACAGGTACAAAATGCAATTGATGTGTCTGCGCAACGCTTGCCAAACCAAATCCGGCAGCAGCCACCCCGTTGGCGATCGCCAAGCCTACATCGTCTTCACTGCGAGCTGGCTTGACCGTGTGCATTTCTGCCATCGACAACCCATGTTCCAATAACAACTGCTCCAAAAGCGTTTGTGCACCGGCTTCAGCCTGTCTTGGAATAAATGCCGTCGACGCAAGCGACTTAACCGATTTTATTTTTGGTAAGTCTGCTAGCGTTTTTATTTGGGTTTGGAGATTCTTATCCAATAACAAACCGCGTTGTCTGTAGGCCCACTGTATGAGCACCACTGGAAGCCCAGCACAGTTTAGCTCAACCTCGTCTGTGTTCCAGGATTGTGTTTCAGCAGAATAAATATGCAGGCCTGTGAGCAAACCTTCGCGCTTCAGGAATCGCTCGATTCCGTCGCGGCTACCATCAAGTAAGCTGGCAAGCCCACATCTAGATTCTCTTATAGCCCACTCCAGTAAAGGGTCATGACTGCCAAGCAGCATGGTGGGTCTGGGTGTTTGCAGTGGCTCCGCGTAGTCAGCGTGTTCGGCCAGCCAGGCATGAATTTGATCGCGGGGGAAAAGTAGCTTACCGAGCGCTTTGGAGCAAGGTAAGGCTCCAGAGGCTGCCAGGTCATATACCTTACGTTCCTTGATTCTTAAGAGGCTTGCAACTTCGCTGGTGGTGAGATACTCATGCATACAGGCACCTTCTCGCGTCGATTGCCAGCAAACAGCTAACCAATGACGGAAAAACTGGAATTTTGGTTAATCTCACGATTTCTCGAAAAGAAACCAATAGAAATGGACTTATCGATATGTGCCAAATCAAACTGCAGCGGCTCTTTATCGTGATCGAAACCGGATGCTTCAGCGCTAATTAAGCTTGCCATTATTTTTCCAGCCACCGGTGCATTTTTATATTGATTGCCGCTGGTACCGCAGGCCATATAAAACCCGGGCAAATCACTCTTATCGTAAATCGGCATCCAATCTTCAGAAACATCATAGAGCGCGACAACACCTTTCGCGGTATCGGGTATGGACAGCGATGGTATTCGCTGACCAAGACGCATCACCAGAGTTTTCCATTGATCGGAGAAGTCAAGATTGTAATTATCAGGGTCATCCACCCATTCACGTTCATCGCATGCAGGGTCTTCCGACCCTATTAAAAAATGACCACCCGACTCAGGCCGTGTGTAGGTATGAATATCACTATCAGAGGTAACAACCGGAGTCACGTTTGCATACTCATCAGGAATTTTCACATGTGCCACCTCATGGCGTAAGGCACGCGTTGACATTGCCATGGCATCGCTGACACCAGCCATCCGGTTTATTTTAGCGGAGTGTGGCCCAGCTACGTTAACGACTACCGGCGCTTGAATTTGACGACCGGTGGAGAGCTTAACACCCGCCACGCGAGAGTCGTTGCGCAGTATTTCGCTCACTTCAACGTTGAATAAAAACTGTGCTCCCAGGCTTTCAGCCGCTTTCTGAACGTTGACGGCGGAACGCATCGGGTCATTAACATAACCGCCGCAGGGAAAAAACACGGCACCGTTAATTTGACCTGT
>CAYSZH010000302.1:0-2659 GCA_964435305.1 uncultured Granulosicoccaceae bacterium | reverse complement strand
CGGTGTGAGCGATGTACACCCCATTGTAGTGAACACCTTTGAGGTATCCAATTTCTTCGTGAGGTTCTTGAAACTGTGCACCCGCCCAGCTGACAAGACGTTGAGTTCCTAAGCCGCTTAGCCCAGTCGGCTTTAAGCTAACGGATACAACCTCGCCAGCCCGCAACAGGTTCAATGAGACCAATGGCTTTTGCGATAGTAATTCGGCGTTATGAAGGTTAGAAACGAGAGTATCTTCTATTGCTAGCAGAACATCGCCGGGCAAAAGCTTAACTGCTGCATCCGTATTAGGCACAACCTGTTCTACATACAGAACACGTCGCGAGTTAGATGGCAAGGCTGTGAATCTGGCAAGCCATTCTTCGTTTAAGCCCAACTGTCTGGCCTCGGAAATGGAGCGATAACCGAGCTGCGCATCAAGTGAATAAAACGGGCTATCAGATCGGTACATACGCAAGGCTTCAAGTAAAACAGAAGCCGGCATGGCCCATTCGTTTTGACGGATTTCGCGCCCTTCTTCGTAGGCAAAACTCATATAAACCGCATGCACATTACCATCGTCATCCACAAACGGACCACCAAGCGACGGCGGCACGCTGGGCACACCATAAAGATCGATTGGCGATTGCTGAAAGCGCGGCAAACCAGGCGCTTTGAAGCCGACGGTAAGCCTGCTGAAATCATCAACCTCATGAAGTCTGAAGGTACCGTCTGCGCGATGGCCTACCATTGTCAGCGTGTCCGGCAACTCACCAGCAACCAATGGCAGCTCATCAAATACAGCATCTTTCAATTGTGCGGCATCGTATTTAAGTAAGGCCACGTTATGACGTGGATGCAAAAACACCACTTCGGCATCGAGCACGAGATAACCGAAAAATGTGACCTCGACATCACCTAAGCCGATGGGGACTGTGTTTCGATCTACCGCAACAATGCCAGCCGCTTTATCGATTACAAGCCCAACACCATGAAAGTGCCGTGCATAAACATTATCGACTGAATAAGGCACACTAAAGTCCACTCGTACCAAGGCTGGTGCAACCTTGCTCAGCAATGGGTCTTTAAAATTGGGTACGGTAACCACGTCATCTACATTCTGTCCTGTGCTGGAAGGCATCGAAACGCTTTCGCAATCCCAGAAACGCTGATCATCAACACGCTCACACTGCTGATGATTGAACCAGCGATTGTCGATTTCCAGCTGCGTTATGTTAGTTGTATATTCACGCCCTGGTACGATAAAACGTGTCAGCATTTTTTTATCTTTCGGCGCACTGCGAATTGCACTGATAAAGTCGTCCAGGTTTTCTATTTTAGAGTCATTTAGCTCGATGATAACCGAGCTTTGCGGAAGGTTTGCTCTATCAAAAAAGTATCCGGCCCGCATAACAACCACGCCTTTTTGAGGTATGTTCATGGCGCGCGCATGCTGGATAGACATATCTTGTAAAATGGAATCGCCTAGCTCAAACAAACGCGTGGGCGCAATTTTGTGGAGATCGGTCACGGTTGCATTGATTGTTTCGTGCTCACCCAAGCGAATAATATCCACTTTTAAAGATTGACCGATACTGCTGTCAAGCAAGGCTTCAAGCGAAATGAAATCTGCAACCAGTTTATCTTCGATACTCACCAGAATATCACCTTCATTGAAGACATCTTCACCCACACCACCCGCTATGACTTGTCGAACCATCAACATACCGTTGTTGTCAGGATTTAATTCCCGAACCTGCGCTTCGGTTTCAGCGTCCAGCCCAATGCGTACCAGATCTCGAAAAGACTTATGCGAAAAAATGGTTTGAAAACCACCACGATCGATGTGTTCATTTTTCTGCAAACGCGCTAAGGCATATTGAATTCTGGGGAGAGGTAAAAAGAAACTACTGGCCGTTTTCGTGTTTGCTGCTGCATTAAGCGCAACGACATCACCATCGAAATCAATAACAGGGGAACCGGAACTGCCACCAGAAGTTGAAGAAGCTGCCTGATAATAAAATGTGTTGAAATCGTTGTAGCCGTATAAGCCATAAGATGGTACAGGTCGATCAAGACGAGCGATGGTGCCCGTTAAAATGGACAGCTGTTCGCCACCATCACTGCCAATAACACGGATATTTAACCCGGTACTCACTTTATCAGGGCGCAGAGACATGGATTCTGGTGTTGCGTATTTAAGATCGGCCGGGTTATATCGGACAAAGGCAAAATCATGTATGGGATCTCGATATAAGGGCACGGCGTCAACCTGCTCTTGATTTTGAAACGTGGCAGATAATCGCACTGGACCAGAACCCACAACATGGCGATTGGTCAATACGATGCCGCGTTCAGCGTCGACTACAAATCCGGTGGCATTGCTGTTGCCTTGCTCGCTGTCATCAAAACTGCGTAAATTCGCCAGTTTGAGTGACACGACCGATTGCGATGCCCGTGATACGGTTTCAGCCCATTGATCGTTTCCACCCTGCGCGAAAGTGAAGGCAGGCAAAACCATCCCGATGAGGGCAAGGACTCTAATAGCGAAACTGGACATCAAAAACACTTCCTTCATTAACGGGCGATTTAACGAATCCGCGTGGACTCTAGCGGTTAGTACCCCGGACCGCAACTTACGTTCCAAACGTGTTTTGCGCCCAATTTTTGCAAAACATGC
>CAYSZH010000301.1:0-2673 GCA_964435305.1 uncultured Granulosicoccaceae bacterium | reverse complement strand
TTAAAACAGTCTCCAACGGCTACTTCGTGATTTGGGTTTTTTATACACCCAGTTAATTGTGACTCTTGTACTTCCGATAACTGGCAGCTGCTCACTTCCTGCCACAAGATGAAAATGTGTAGTTTCGGCGGCTTCCAGACTGTATCGAAACAATCCCGCAACCTCCAGGCACAGGATACGTGGTGATGACAAATGGCGACCTTGGTCCGGCGGTTATTAAAGAAATAGTATCGTTAATCGAAAAAGCTGAAACTCCGGACAACTCCCGGTAACAAATCACAACTCATGAAATCGTTAGCATCATATTTAAGACGGATAGCATAGGGTGTCCGGAAATTGATACCATATAAATTCCTGAGCCAGAGCAGGCAGCTGCTACTTTAGCGGCGTTTGCATCAGACGAGCGAATTCAGTCTATGTTTAAATAGTCATGCAATACACTGTTGTCATTAATTTAAAAACTGACGTATAGACGCGCTTCTGTTGGTGGCTTTGCCATAGCAATCGCAGCAATGTAGATTTGCCGTAACCCGATAGCCCTACAAGTCGCATGCAGGCACTGACACGGCTGTTTGTTTTTCTATATTGCGACTAACGACATAAAAAGCCAGCGGTTTCGCGATAAGCCCAGAGAAACCACCAGCAAATCCTGCTGCCGCTCCAAAGACAATCTGTGCTGCGCGGTCTTTTGAATCGGCGATACCGGGTATTTTGAAACCCAGATTCATAAGGGCATAGATGATGGACAGAGTGCCAAGCTTAAGTATAGGCAGAAACTCGCTTTCACTATCTTAAGAAATGAGTTTCCCTAGAAGAGTTACTTATCCCGTGTTTGTCTGGAGCGTCTACCACGCACAAAATCCATAATAAACAGGGTTGTGCGTGGCATATAACTGTACGGGCGCAAGGTCTCAACCACTGGACGACGCAAGGAGCGCCAGCTGGTGTAGGCCAGCAAACAGATATGGGCCATCATTATCAAATTGAACATAGCAGGTGGCCCATACACTTCAATCAGGTAACCCGCGATGGTGGGTGCCAGTACAGCACCCAGTGCGAAAAAGAAGATCAGTGATGCACTCAGTGAAAGCATATCTTCATGCTTTGCAAAATCATTGGCATGGGAGGCACATATCGAGTAAATAGGCAGCGTTGCAAACCCAAAGATAAACCCGCCAATATATATGAAAGGCACGCTGGCAACCTGCGGTATGGGATTAAACGCGATTAATGCGCAAGCTAAAACTGACAGCAAACTAAACCCGATTAGTGTTGTACGCCGATTCAAACGATCAGCGATAATACCAGCAGGAAGTTGCGCTATTAAGCCACCAACAATCGCTAGTGCAAGGAATGCTGCAATGCCCTTTTGTGTCAGGCCCGATTGCGCTCCATAGACTGGGGCCACCATCCTAAATGATGCTGTGGTCATCCCCACGACAATAATACCAAAAGCAGCCAGTGGTGAAACGGTATAGGCAAACAGGGGGCGAAATTTTTGTGCTTTTGGAAGAGCTGGCGGTGTAGCTTGAGTTAATGCGATAGGTATTAGTGCCAGACACGCAACCACAGCAACCAGGTTATAAGACACATAGTGGGCTGGTGTCAGTGCGGCTATAATTAGTTGGGAAAACAGCGTGCCACTCATATCAACCATACGATAAATCGAAAAAACCGTTCCTCGATTTTTGTTGGTCAGTCTCGATTGCAGCCAGCTTTCAATAACCGTATAGGCCCCAGCCACTGCGAAGCCACTGAGTACCCTCAACATACACCAAATCCAGACGTTTTCATAAACCGGGTGGAGGAGGATTGCTATCGTTGAAATTCCTGCCATCACTGCAAATGCTCGCGCATGTCCTGCACGCATGACAATATACGGTGATAGCAAGCAACCAATGAAGAAACCGATAAAGTGCGCAGAGCCAAGGTAACCAATTTGCGTACTAGAGAAGCCGAGCGTAATGCCTGATAAGGCATCAAGTGGCCCGAGCGAGCCCGTTCCAACTTGTACAAATATTACTGATAGCAGTAAAGCGGAGAGAGAGATGATCAGACGCATTACGCTGGCTCAGTGATTAGAAACTTTGTGGTGTGATTAGTATAGCTATCTGTCGTCTAAAAAAAGTGCTGACTCGACTTTTTGCTCATAGAATACTGGATAAATATATAGTATTATATTGTTAGATCGAGAGCTTGTTGATATAGTGAACTAACAAAGCAGCCCGGTTGAAAAAGGATGATACGACGATGCTTCAAACTGAAAAAAGTCCACGTATTCCGTTTGGAATCAATTCCACTAGCGATGCTAGCATAAGCGGGAATGACAAATTCGGCCAGAGCCTGCGCCTCGCCATGGCCTGCATACAAGCCGAGCATGTGCCTATGCAAGGCAGCGCAATTCCAGATGATGAGTCATCTATACGTGAGCGTCTAAAAGCACTCGCACAAAACATAGCATGCAAGCACGCGGACCTTCTAGAGCTACTTGTTAAGTTCGACTCTGTAGATGGCTGGAAATCCAGTGGCGCTAAAAACTGTGCCGCTTGGATGAACATGGAAATTGGCATTAGCACTAAGCTGAGTTGGGAATACCTTCGCGCCGGTCGCCAACTCCGACACCTGCCAACCACTCGTGCGTTATTCCGAGCAGGCTCACTCTCATGGTCTAAA
>CAYSZH010000300.1:0-2757 GCA_964435305.1 uncultured Granulosicoccaceae bacterium | reverse complement strand
AGCTGTATGAGGTGCGTGAGGTGCATGAGCGAGCTGTTGCCCGTATCGCTGCCGCCAAGGCGACTGACATTGAGCTGCAGGAACTCAATGAGATTCAGGTGGCATTTGAAAAAGCTAAAAACAATGCCAATAAGATGGCCGCGTTAAATCAGCAGTTTCATTTTGCTTTGCTGCAAATGGCAAAAAATCGTTTTCTGACCAAAGCTGTTGAGAGTATGCAGCGAACCTTGCTTGTGCTTGGCCCATCGACTCTGGCCGACAGCAAACGCGCGACCACCGCGATCAAAGAGCATCGCGCATTGCTCAGAGCGCTGGAAAAACGCGATGCAGACAAAGCCGAATCCATCATGAGCACACATTTGCAGAACGCACAGCGGTCACGTATTCGACAATATCGGAAACAATCTGAAAGTGACTAATACCGTCAATTTACCCAAAGCTGATCTTTCACTGGTAACGCCAGGCACAGGTGAACTGCAATGCGATGTCGTCATTTTGGGTGGTGGCAACGCTGCTCTGTGTGCGGCGATATGCGCTGCAGAGTCAGGCGCTAGTGTGACACTGATTGAACGCGCACCGTATCCTTATCGTGGCGGCAATAGCCGGCATACACGTAATTTCCGTTGTGCTCATGATCTACCATTGGGCGTCTTGGTGGATGAATACAACGAAGACGAGTTTTATGACGATTTGTTGTTGGTTACCAAAGGTAATACTGACGAATCCCTAGCGCGACAGGTCATGGCACAGTCTCCCGAGTGCTATGAGTGGATGGTTAACCAGGGAGTGCATTTTCAGCCGTCGCTCTCTGGCACATTGTCTCTATCGAGAACCAATGCGTTTTTCCTCGGCGGCGGTAAGGCTTTAGTCAATGCGTATTACCAACGATGTGAAGACCTGGGCGTGAACATCCTTTATCAATCGACCGTGCTCCATTTGCACATCGAAGAAGGTCGCTGTGATGGCGTGCTGGTCGATATAAACGGGCAACAGGCTTATCTACGCGCCAAATCGTTTGTCATCGCAGCCGGTGGCTTCGAGTCCAACAAGGAATGGTTACAGGAAGCTTGGGGAGACGCTGCAAAGAATTTTCTGATCAGAGGCACTCCCTACAATCGTGGTGAGGTGCTTAAATGCTTGTTGGAAAATGGCGCAGATAGCATTGGTGATCCTACTCAGTGTCACGCTGTGGCGATTGATGGGCGAGCACCTGAGTACGATGGCGGTATCGTTACGCGTCTGGACTGTGTGCCGTTTTCGGTCGTGCTTAATAAGCAAGGTAAGCGCTTCTATGATGAGGGCGAGGATGTTTGGCCAAAGCGTTATGCGATTTGGGGGAGGCTGGTTGCAGCGCAGCCAGATCAAATCGGTTACGCGATTATCGATAGCCAATCAAGTGAACTATTTATGCCTTCTGTGTTTCCTGCCACGCAAAGTGATTCTTTGCCTGAACTGTTAACCGAGCTCGGTTTGCCAGTTGGCGATGCTATGGAATCGATCAACGAGTTTAACGAGGCTTGTATGCCAGGTGATTTTCGCGCAACCGAGTTGGACGGTCTATCTACAGAGGGTTTGACGCCACCCAAAACTAACTGGGCGAGGCCAATCAATACACCACCTTTTCAGGGCTATAGTTTACGCCCGGGTGTCACGTTCACTTATCTCGGTGTGAATGTCGATAAGACTGCCCGAGTCACCTTTAACGGTGCTGCGTCAAAAAATATGTGGGCTGCTGGTGAAATCATGGCTGGCAATATTCTGGGAGAGGGTTATCTTGCAGGTTTTGGTATGACTATCGGTACCGTGTTTGGGCGTATAGCAGGTCGAGAGGCAGCAAAGCATGTCTGAAGCGCTACAGGAAGAAGCCGTCAGGCAACTGACCGTTTGTAATTCGTGCCGGTATTGCGAAGGGTACTGCAATGCGTTTCAAGCGCTGACACGTTACCGAAGTTTTGATCAGGCAACGGTTTCACATTTGGCCAATCTTTGTCATAACTGCCGTGGTTGCTATTACGCATGCCAGTACACAGAGCCTCATGAATTTGCGCTTAACATACCGGCGATGCTCGCTGATGTGCGAGCGCAAAACTGGGAGCAACACATCAAACCCAGTTGGCTGTCGCGCATCATGCAGTCCACACTCTGGCCCTACGCATTGTTAACGCTGATTTTCTCGCTGTTGTTTACAGTGGCTTTTGGCATCAGCTGGGGCTCCGATGAACCCTTTTACACTTCGATAAGCCACACCAGTTTGGTGGCCATATTCTTACCATTGTTTGTGTTGCCGTGGATTGCGTTAATCGCAGGCCTCAAAGGATATTGGCGGGCTGTTGGGGGTAGTGCCATTGCCTGGAGTGATCTATCTCATGCTTTTGCTTCAGGTGCCAGTATGAAGCAACTCAGTGGTGGTCAAGGACAGGGTTGTAATTTTGAGTCGGGTGAGCGCTACACCAGTGTCAGGCGATGGGCTCATCAAGCCACCATGTACGGCTTTTTATTGTGCTTTGCGAGTACGTCTGTGGCAACGCTTTACCATTATCTATTTGCTTGGCCCGCTCCCTATGCCTTCTTTAGCTTGCCCAAGCTCTTAGGTGTGTCCGGTGGCTTGTTATTGTCAGCTGGCACGGCATCGTTGTTCTATTTGAAAAACAAATCTGATAGTCACCTGAGCTCGGGTGCACGCCGTGCAGGCGAATACGCGTTTATTGGCTTGCTGTTTTTGGTATCAACATCAGGGCTGATCCTATACTGGAGCGG
>CAYSZH010000299.1:0-2836 GCA_964435305.1 uncultured Granulosicoccaceae bacterium | reverse complement strand
GATGATGCGGTTGCTGCAGGTGCAATGGCCTTGTTTGGTGAGAAGTACGGCAAGCGTGTACGAGTTGTGAAGCTCGGTGATAACTCGGTGGAACTCTGTGGTGGTACTCATGTTAGTGCTACGGGCGATCTGGGTGCGGTGCGAATTCTAGGTGAGTCCGGTGTTGCGGCAGGTGTTCGGCGAATAGAAGCGATCAGCGGAAGCGCTGCGTTAGCACATAGTCAGCAAATGGAACAACAGTTACTCGAAGTAGCGTCTTTACTGAAAACCTCGCCACGCGATGTGGTGCCGAAGTTACAGCAACTTCAAAAACAACAGCGTGAGTTGAACAAACAACTTGAACAGCTTCAAGCGAAACTGTCATCACAGGCAGGTGCCGATATGGCAAGTCTGGTGGAAGACATTGCCGGTATATCCGTATTATTCCAGACAGTCGATTCGACCGATGCCAAAGGGTTGCGAGCGTTGACAGATGATTTACGTCAAAAGCTTCCTGATGCGGCAATCGTGCTAGCAAGTGAAAGCAATGGCAAAGCGGTTTTGGTCTCAACGGTATCGGAATCGCTACACGCAAAAGTAAAAGCAGGCGATTTAATCGGCATTGTTGCAAAGACACTCGGTGGGCGCGGTGGTGGTCGTGCCGATATGGCCCAGGGTGGCGCTGCTTCGCTGGCGGACATAGACCTTGCGTTTACGGCCGCTCGAGATCACATTGCGTCATCCTAGTTTGTTTAATTTTTTAAAGCGAGTAATCATCGCTTTTACTGACTGATTTAACTAATGGCTTTTTTAGTAAAAAAATTTGGTGGTACATCCGTCGGCACTACCGAGCGTATCAAACACGTTGCCAAGATGTTGCAGCAGGGGCGCGAGGCTGGAGATGATCAGGTTGTAGTTCTGTCTGCCATGTCCGGTGAAACTAACAGGCTTGAGGCGTTAGCGCGCGAGGTCATGCCGGCTGTGGTGGATGTGCGCGAGTTAGATGTGCTTTTGGCTACCGGTGAACAAGTCACAATTGCCTTATTGTGTATGGCGCTAAAGGAATTAGGCTGCGATGCGCGATCGTATACTGGCGCACAAGTTAAAATACTAACCGATAGTACTCATAGCAAGGCGCGCATACTGGAGATAGACAAAGACCCAATCCTTGCTGATATCCAGCAAGGTCGTATTGTTGTTGTCGCAGGTTTTCAAGGGGTTGATGAACTTGGTGACATTACAACCTTGGGCCGTGGCGGTTCTGATACATCAGCGGTTGCCCTGGCGTATGCACTCGGATGCGATGAATGTCAGATATATACAGACGTCGATGGCGTGTATACAACCGACCCGCGTGTGGAGAGTCGAGCCCGGCGTCTGGACCAGATCACCTTCGAGGAAATGCTGGAGATGGCAAGCCTGGGTTCAAAGGTCTTGCAGATAAGAGCAGTTGAGTTTGCAGGAAAATACAACGTGCCACTTCGTGTTCTATCCAGCTTCGAACCAGGTACGGGCACATTAATAACTTACGATAATGAGGATAGTGATATGGAGCAGGCGCTGGTTTCCGGCATCGCTTTTAACAGAGACGAAGCGCAAATAACGGTTGGTGGAGTCGCCGATCAACCGGGTATTGCTTACTCAATTTTGGGACCGATAGCAGAGCTGAATGTTGAAGTTGATGTCATCTTACAAAATATCGGTGAAAACGGATTGACCGATTTTACGTTCACTGTCCACCGAACTGACTTTCAAAAAGTCATGGAATTTTTAAAGGCTCGCCAGAGTGAGCTGGGCGCATCGTCAATACAGGGTAATGACCGCATTGTTAAGTTGTCAATCATTGGTGTGGGTATGCGATCGCATGCAGGAATAGCGAGCCGTATGTTTAAATCCTTATCAGAAGCAGGGATAAACTTGCGCATGATCACCACGTCAGAAATCAAAATATCGGTTGTTATCGATGAAAATTATCTGGAGTTGGGTGTTCGCTGTCTGCACGAAGAATTTGAGCTGGAACACGCGAATTCTGAGTCTTGCTCATAAAGCGACCTCAACCAATCAGTTACATCGTGAACAAGCGCTATTTTTCAGTTGTCGCTGCTTTAAAAGTGCGCATTAAGCAACCTATACGACGTTTATATTCCGTCAGTTCTGATAAGTTAGACATTAGCGGTACGGAGCCAGATAGTGTCCTGACTGTTAATTTTGTGTTGCGTAACATCGTCAGTTCGGCAACTGGGCCAAATTACTGCGATAATTATAAGAATTCAGTGAACGCAATTCGAATTTGGCGTCTAAGCCAGTTACGAGTGCAAAGAAACTGACAAACGGAGTGTAAAGATGCTGATATTAACGCGACGCGTGGGCGAAACGCTCATGATTGGTGATGAAGTCACGGTTACGGTTCTTGGTGTGAAAGGTAACCAGGTACGTCTCGGTGTCAATGCGCCAAAAGAAGTGGCCGTGCATCGGGAAGAAATTTATGACCGCATTAAGCAAGAGCAAGACGCGGGTGGGAAAGATAACTCCCATGCCGGCATAGAACTAAGTACAGAAATGGAAAAAGACAGCGCCTAAGTTTGGGCCATGAACATGTGGAACTAACGCTCCCTGCGCCATATGCTCTACCGCGATCACTCGAGACTGCTTGTGCATTCTGCGTTATTCGTCATTGCCAATGTTCGTATTGGTGGCAAGCCAGCTCAAGTCCGTATAACACCCTCTAACAATCACTGAAAAAAACGTAGATCGATGTTGACGACAAAGTCTTCAACAGCCATACTCCTTTGCTTGGAGACACGCGCCCGTAGCTCAGCTGGATAGAGTACCTGGCTACGAACCAGGCGGTCGGAGG
>CAYSZH010000298.1:0-2914 GCA_964435305.1 uncultured Granulosicoccaceae bacterium | reverse complement strand
GTGAGGAAACTAGATATGAAAATTCGTAGATTTTTGAATACAGCGCTAATGGTCGGCACATTGAGCTTAGCTGCCGGCGCTGCTTATGCCGACGGAATGCTGCGCTATGCCACTGTGGGTGAGCCACCAAGTCTGGATCAACATGTAGTTACATCTGATCTGGCAACGACCATAGCGCATCATATGTTCGAAGGTTTATATACATTCAACGCCGCTAACGCCCCGGTTAATCTGTTGGCATCTGGTGACTCTATGTCAGATGACGGTAAAACCATCACAATCAGCCTGCGGGATGATGTCAAATTTCACAACGGTCAGGCAATGACATCTGCCGATGTTGTCGCATCTATGAAACGTTGGGGAGAGTTTGGTTCAAGAGGAGGGCTTTTGTTTGGCAATGTTGAAAGTATCGAAGCCAGTGGCGATCATGAAATTACGATAAGACTTTCACAACCGTTTGGTCCATGGAAAAATCTGTTGGCATTTATTAACGGTGGCCCGGCAATTTATCCTGCTTCTGTCATGGGTGATGCAACTAAAGAACCCATTGCACCGGAAAATTATATAGGAACCGGCCCTTACAAGTTTAATGAATGGCAGCCGAATCGACATGTTGAGCTGGTGCGCTTTGACGAATACTCATCTCCATCCGGTGACGCCGACGGCTATGGCGGTGAACGTGTTGCAAATTTCGACACCTTGCGCTTTATGCCTGTCCCCGATGTAGGCACAAGAGTCGCTGGCTTACAGGCAGGCGATTATGACTACGCCGAGAGCATACCCGGAGATCTCTACGCTGATCTCGATGCGGACGCCAACGTTAAAACAATCCTCAACGGCGGACCAATTTTTGGTTTGGTGTTTATGAACTCAAAAGAGGGTCCGTTAAAAAAGAACTTTGAGTTGCGACGCGCCATTCAAACCGCAATTGATAAAACACCTGCACTGCAAGTTGCTATCGGGCCCGAAGGCTTGTGGCGCGCAAATGGGTCTTTTCTTCCCGAAGGTAATGTCTGGCACACAGATTCGGGTGCAGATAACTTCAGCAAAGGGGATGCCGATGCCGCGAAGGAGATGGCTAAGAATGCTGGCTATAGTGGTGATCCAATAAAATTCATGGTGTCTACTAACTATCCGTTTCACTATGACAAAGCGATCGTATACACAAAGCAATTGGCAAATGCAGGGTTCAATATTGACCTGCAGGTGTATGACTGGGCAACTCTGATCGAAAAACGTGCGCAACCTGATCAATGGGACTTGTTTTTTACCCATCATGGCTTTGTACCCGATCCGATTCTTATCTCGGTAATGAATGACAGTTATCCGGGCTGGTGGGCTACCGACGAGAAGCAGGCGTTGAAAGATAAGTTCACAGCATCTTCTGATCCTGAGGAACGCAAAGCGATCTGGGGCGAGATTCAGGCATTAATCTACGACCAAGTACCAACTATGAAAACAGGTGATGTGTATACCTACAACATCGCATCGCCGAAATTGAGCGGACTAGGTGATGCCACGCTAATTTGGCCGCACTTCTGGAATGTCAGTAAGTAGTTTAGTTTGATTCAAACTGAGTCATTGCGCTCTTATCCAATATTGGTGAACGCGCAATGACTCAGTTCCAAACGGTCCTCCATGCTTTCCTACCTATTCAAACGGGTACTCACTTTTGTACCCACATTGATTGCCGCTTCAGTACTAATATTTTTGTTTATTCATCTGATACCAGGCGATCCAGCGGCGATTTTGCTTGGTGACACAGCAACACCTGAGGAAATAGCTGCACTGACCCGCGAAATGGGTCTCGACAAGCCGGTTTGGCAACAGTACCTGCATTGGTTTGGCAATGTGATTCAAGGCGATCTGGGCCACTCACTATTCTTTAAAACACCTGTGCTGTCAGTTATTGCAGATGGAGCCGAAACATCCATATTACTGGCTTTGATGACCATGACGTGGATAGTGTTGTTCGGCATCCCCATTGGTATTTTGTCTGCCACCTTTCATGGTTCCTGGATTGATCAACTCACTTCCGGGTTCGCGATATTCTTTGCATCCATTCCAACGTTTTGGTTGGGTCTCTATTTGATTCTATTTTTTTCCGTGTGGCTGGGGTGGTTTCCGAGTTCCGGTTTCCCATCCATTTCTGATGAGGGTGGCTGGGGGAATTTACGATACTTGCTTCTGCCAAGCCTGACGTTGGCAGCTCCTAACGCTGCACTTATTATCCGACTGGTTCGTTCGTCAATGCTTGATGTAGCGAGAGAGGATCATGTGAGGACAGCCAGAGCAAAAGGACTGGCTCCATCCAAAATCGCCATCAAACATGTTTTCAGAAATGCGTTAATTGCAGTAGCTGCGGCTTTTGGATTTACGTTCGCAGCCTTAATATCTGAAGCTGTGGTTACAGAGACCGTATTTTCATTGCCGGGGGTGGGGCGATTGGTTGTGCAGTCGATTCTGCGGCGAGACTATCCAGTTATACAGGGAGTCATTTTAATCATTGTGCTGCTTTATCTTTCCATCAACCTGTTGGTCGATCTTGCCTATGCATGGCTTGATCCTCGTGTTTCACTACGATGACCAGTGCGTTTAAAAACACGGCAAAATCAATTCGTCGCGTATTTGCAGGGCGTAAGATTGCGACACTGGGTGCGATCTGGCTCACTATAGTCTTATTGGCGGGAGTGACCGCACCATGGATATCACCGTTTGATCCATTGGAGATTGATCCCGTGGCTCGGTTAACGGAACCCGGTACACCTTACCTTTTTGGAACCGACCACTTTGGACGCGACACATTTTCAAGGGCGTTGCATGGCGCTCGAATGGCAATACTGATTGGCGCGGGCAGCGTTGTTATCGCGTTGTTATTGGGTGGTTTAATAGGCATGCTGTCAGCTTACTATAC
>CAYSZH010000297.1:0-2928 GCA_964435305.1 uncultured Granulosicoccaceae bacterium | reverse complement strand
GACACGCCGGATTCAAAATCCGGTTCTGGAAACAGAGTGCGAGTTCAAGTCTCGCTCCCGGCACCAATCCTCTTGCTTTTCTCAAATATCGCGCAGCGCTTCCCAGACATTTTTGCACAAATAGTCACGCAAAGCTTCTCGCACCTATTCGCACAAATAAAAAAGGCGCCTCAATGAGACGCCTCCTGTATCTAAAAATTATACGAAAATCCGTACAGTCCTAACAGACGCAAGTTAAACGTATAACGCCACCCGCTTATTCCTTCTGGAAGTATCGACCACTACAGGCCCCATTTGGCTGCAACGTCATCAAAAAAGCCACGTGCCTTCTTAATTTTGATCCAGTTGTTGACGTAGTTAATCCATACTTGATCAGATTGAGGTAACAACATTGCTATGGGCGTTGGTGCCCGTGCCTCGGCTACCTTAATAGGTACGATTTTGTTGAACTTTTCAGTCAGTGTTGCACCTTCGATATTGGAGGTAACAAACACATCAGAGCGCCCGGACAACACTTCCTGGTGCTGAAGTGCTGGTGCTTCAATGGCTTTTATGCTGGCATCCGGAAACCACTCTTTAACCATTTTTTCGAATGTGGTACCCAGAGTTGCCGCAACTTTAACATCACCTGTGTTTATAGAATCCCAGCCATCGAAACGATCGGCTTTGTCTGCAGTGGTGAATGGCATGATTTCAACATTGATGTAGCTATCAGAATAACCTGCTGCTTTCATTCTGGCAGCACTAATAGATGCAGAACCTGTCATGTGATAGTTACCGCCTACAACACCGTTAACCAGAGTTTTCCAATCGGTGGCGACAAATTCAAGCTCAACACCCAAATCTTTAGCAAGCTCTGTCATCACATCGATGTCATAGCCCTGGTAACTATTGGTCGTTGGGTCTTTGACTGTCATGGGGTTCCAGTCACCAGTGGTTCCCACTTTAAGCACGCCATTGTCGAGAATATCTTTAAGCGCAGACTGCGCTACAGCTGCAGTAGAACACAAGCTAAGCGCAGCTGTCGCCGCTAAAACTTTAAACAATTTCATATTTATGCAGTTCCTGGATTGGTATCCCTAATCCTTGCACGGGACTCGAATTATTGCAACCAAACCGATTATTTCAACAATTACACATTATGCGCTGTAAACTGTGAAAGAGTCGACTCAATCCCATCAGGACGTTAATAAAACGCGTTTATCAGCCCGATGCAAAATCAGCAAAAACCCATCATCGCAATGCAGTCTGTGTCCAAGTTTTTTGGGACTTTTCAAGCATTAAACAAGGTTTCTATCGATATTAAGTTAGGTGAGCGCGTTGTGGTATGTGGCCCTTCGGGCTCGGGCAAATCGACGCTTATTCGATGCATTAATCAGCTGGAAGTGCACGAGGAAGGCACCATCACAATCAATGATGTAAAACTTGATGGCAGCAAGCAAAGCCTGAACGCCATACATCAGCATGTGGGCATGGTGTTTCAGCAGTTCAATTTATTTCCTCACTTAAGCGTGCTCGACAACCTCACACTCGGGCCAATGCGCGCCGGAAAGATGAAAGATGATGAGGCACGGACGCTTGCCATGAAATACCTCGAACGGGTACGTATTCCAGAACAAGCCAACAAGTTTCCGGCCCAGCTCTCTGGCGGTCAGCAGCAGCGTGTGGCAATCGCACGCTCTTTGTGTATGGAACCCAGCATCATGTTATTTGATGAACCCACATCAGCACTCGATCCAGAAATGATCAATGAAGTGTTAGACGTGATGGTTGAACTGGCTGAAAGCGGCATGACTATGATTTGCGTCACCCACGAAATGGGCTTTGCCAGACGTGTAGCCGACACCATGGTGTTTATGGATCACGGCGAGCTTGTAGAAAAATCCGACAAAGAAAAATTCTTTAAAGCGCCTGAAAGCAAACGCTGCCAGGATTTTCTACAACAGATACTGCCGCATTAATACCATGAAGAATACGCGATTGATATTAGTGCTGAGCGCCCTGCTGTTACTGGTTGGTTGCTCAGGTGACTGGGGTTGGTATGTTGTCGACCCAACCAATAAAAAAGGCCTGATCAATTTAAAGTTTTTGCTCAGTGGCCTTAAGTACACCATTTTTTTATCGGTTACAGCGATAGTTATTTCTATAACCATCGGGCTGCTGGTTGCGCTTCCCGGGCTGTCATCCAATCGTTTTTTTAAAGGTTTTAATCGGGTGTACGTCGAACTGGTGAGAGCGGTACCCATTCTCGTCATGATTTTATGGGTGTACTACGGTATGCCGCAATTGCTTGGCATCACAATCAGTGTTTTTTGGGCAGGTGTCATCGCATTAGCATTGTCCGATAGCGCCTTTGAAGCAGAAATATTTCGTGCTGGCATACAATCAATTGATAAAGGGCAATACGAGGCATCGCATACCATCGCCCTTAATTATGTGGATACCATGCGCTTTGTTATTCTGCCGCAAGCGATTCGCCGCATACTGCCAGCTTTAGGCAATCAGCTTGTGTACATGCTGAAAATGTCATCACTTGTTTCGGTCATCGGAATGCAGGAACTGACACGCAAAGCCAACGAGTTGGTAGTGACAGAGTATCGCCCTTTGGAAATTTACACGATTCTTTTGCTGGAATATTTGTTATTGATACTGGTGGTGTCTGCAGGTGTTCGATGGTTAGAGAGGCGGATGCAGACAGATAAGCATGCGCGTTAACTTCGCGCCAGAAAATTCGTAGTACTAGAATTCAAATTCCATCGAGCGGTAAATTCTGTCGGCATTCAGGCCAGCCAACTCATCAGTGATATCTAAATGAGAATAGGCACTCTGATGAGGCAGCCGTACATCAATGCTATAATTGGCCTATGCAAACGTTACTTCATACAATCAAAGTCACCGCTATTTGGTTGAGCTTAGTGTGCACTCCTG
>CAYSZH010000296.1:1365-2955 GCA_964435305.1 uncultured Granulosicoccaceae bacterium | reverse complement strand
CCCAGTCTCTTAGCTCATGAACGTCTACCGCTTCACCGTTGTTCTGTGGCGCTGTAACGGTCCTTACGGCTATTTCTGGAGCTGGTGTTGTAACTTGTACTGGCGCTGGTGCTGCGTGCTTCTGGCCAGCCTCAAAGGCTTCAGTGAGCAGCGTTTGTAGTTGTTCTCTTGCCTCTGCCTCAGAGTCACAATGCTCGCTCTTAGTCATCATAGAAATGATGTCATCACTCAGCCCACCTTCGGCGAGTATGCAAGGCTCTTTGATTACTCTCATCTATTCAATCCAGACTGCATTATCGTTCCACGTTATGCCGTCGCCCTCAATCCATGCGGCTGTCGGTGATGGCACAAAAGCCACGTTTATAGCCGTGTACTGACGGTAAATACTGCGCCACGGCTCAGTTCCGAAACGATAGAAAAGGGTGACAAAAAACGACACATTCGTCGGCAGGCTGAATGCTTGGCTCGTGGCTGTGATTATACCGCTGTCTGCATATTCAGATTCGCCCGATCCGCTACCAACAACCAGGCGGAAACTGTCAGCTGCTACGTTATCAGCACTCCAGTAAAATTCCGTGTTGCGATCGTTGATATTTTCAGGCCCAAAAGCAATCGATTCATCGGCATTTAAACCACCGAAAAGATTTTGCTCTCGATCGATACCTGTTATTGCCGTTGAATAGCTCATACGGCTTGCTGATAAAATCCTAGCTCGCCAGTTGGCACATCGGGATTGCTTGTATCAGTTAGCAACAGCTTATCAACAGCAAACAATGGTGTTAATCCAGACAATCTGAACTGATGGTCAAATGCCTTGAATACTTCGCCTAATTCCACCCATTGCCAAGAGCCGGGAGCAACATTGCCCAGCGCGTATATTGACCCGCCACCGCGTGATTGTGTCACTACCGCGCCAGTTACCCCAGTAGAGTAAACCCGCAACCAGGCTTTTTTGTCGTTCTCGTTGTCAAAATTAAAGTTGTGGTAATAAACATTGGCCTGATCTGCCAGATTGCCTACACCAACGTTGTTAGTTGTCACATAACCAAGCCCAGTGTAACCCGCTATCAGGGTTGATTGAGACCATATCTGCCCACCGGCCCCATCCTCTGCATACCAAACTTGACTTAAATCGTAGCTTGCAAAGTTAAACGTGGTTAGAGATCCATCTGGCATTGTGCCAGTACCTGTACCTGTTCCCGTCCCAGTTCCAGTACCTGTGCCCGTTTCTGGCTCTGGGTCTACCGGATCAACCCCGCCACCTGTATTACCGCTACTGGCATCAGCGAATATATCCTTCCATCGGCTATCGCTTCCAGGCGTTGGCGCTGAAATGTACGGACTGAGCAATTGATACAAACGGCCTCCAAACAGGACCAACTGACCAACAGAAAGATAAGGCCCGATTGATGGGTAGAACGGCAACGTACCACGATTCTCAATAGTCCAATGCGTGTAGCCCGCTGGTGATGCTGGGTCCGCTGTCGTGCTGCCTGACGGCCTTAGAATCAGCGTGTATGTCTCACCATTGAGCGAGGCATCAACGCGCGTTAACGTGTTACCTGCTGCCCACTGAATACCGCCCACGCC
>CAYSZH010000296.1:0-1265 GCA_964435305.1 uncultured Granulosicoccaceae bacterium | reverse complement strand
TGAAATACACGCCGGTACGAAATAAAACCGGACATGACCCGAACATAGTAGTTAGTAGTAACCGCTGTTGGCGCAGCCACGCCAAGCACAACGATCTCACCAGCGGGTACTAACGCATTTGCATTTGCACTCAAGTCAATCAATGTCTTTTGATTTTGGTTGTTACCATAATCACGCAACCCAGCGCCGCCATTGTCTATCGCCTCATTGATAATCATTGTCGTTGAAACGGTATTTGAGCCACCTGTTTTTAGCTGTCGAGCCATAGCCCAGCCCCAAGCATGCGCCGCCGCATTAGTGTTATAGGTGTCAGCCTCTAAACTCAGCAATTGAATGTCATACGGACGCCTAAAGCCGCCAGATGTTCTGACCCAATTAGTCGCATTGACATTACCCAGATCCTGCGAGTTAGTGTTGTCGTGCATGCCAATTGCACCCCAACCGTTTATCTCGTTCGGGTCTAGCAGGAATTGGCCGCTGATATCGACGACATTAACTGCAAGCTGTTTGACCTGATCGCCCAAATGATCTGCAAAGCCTTTCAGCTCTGTTTCCGTAATGGTCATTACGCATCACGAGCCGTATTGTAGCGATTAACCAGATCAAGGTTTGTAAGATCGCCAAGCCCTAGATTTGTTTGACCTTGCACCTGTTCTTCTGCTGTCAATGTTTGTGCTGCTGTGAAGTTCAACAGGCCACTGTCGGCTTGAGCATTTGCCGCTACAGCCGCCGCCAAATCTGATAGGTCTTCGCCTTCAAGTGCTGCTGCGATGTCAGCCGCTCGATCTGCATTGATCTTATTAGAAGAGAATGTGCTGGTTGCTGATGGCGCTGTGTCATCGATCATCACAACATTACCAAGCGCGGCGTTAAGCTCGTTAATCGCGCCTGCAAGGTCTTTGGCTGTGGTATTGAGTATTGATACAACGTTCGCGTTTTTGTGACCACCTGTGCCGGAAATACTAACGGCCAAATCACGGATACTGGCTACGGTCAAATCCGTTAGCGCTTCGATTTCTACTTGTGGTGTTGCCATCTTTTACTGATCTCTTAGTGAATTAAATCGTACTGAAACGGGTGGTATATTGTTCTGAGCGTTAATATTCGCGGCGTTGTTTGCGATCTCCTGATCAAGCTCAAGCAATGCAGCCCTGACCGTTGTTGCCTCTATATCCTGATCAGGCGCGAACGCTATTTGCGAAGCGACAGACGCGCCTGAACCACCTGAAACACCGCCGATAATGTCTGTAAGCTTAAGCGCCATA
>CAYSZH010000295.1:0-2964 GCA_964435305.1 uncultured Granulosicoccaceae bacterium | reverse complement strand
TCACGCTGCTTGGTAAGCGCAGTGACATTCCTGATCTTCTTGCAGCGCTAGATGTCTTCGTTCTGTCTAGCGACAGAGAAGGACACCCGCTGTCGGCTCTTGAAGCGCAGGCGTCTGGCACACCAGTGATACTAACCGATGCCGGCGGTAACGCTGATGCCGTTTCGCGCTCTGATAAAGGACACGGCGGCGTACTGGTTGAGAAAAGTGCAGAAGCGATAGCTGAAGCACTTATCGAACTCTATAATCAGCCTGAGCAACTGGCGCAGATGGCTACGTTTGCAAAATCACATGCATTGGAATTTTATGGCGAGAATGTGATGATTGATCGTTATAGTGAGATTTTTAACCTCGTAAACAGTGATCCGTAAGCTATTAGTGCTTCAAGTTAGCTTCGAGCATTATCTCCGGATAGCACCAACTAAAGCCAGCGCTTTACATTAAATTTATTACTGCTGGTATTGATCGCCTAAACGGGAAAAGGGATAGCTTCTTCCTTGACCCTGGCAACCCAGTAGCCTCTGATGACTAACACAGGACATAGGCATTGGCTGGAACGGTTTAAAACACATTTTTAGGGGGCAATAGATTGTAGGCGGTTCAAGCAGCGCGAGATTCTGAGGGCTGCAAGCTAAAAGGCAACAACGCCTCCTCATATTTCAGTACCTGTGTTGTGGGCAATTCTGTCTAGAACTTTATTATATAAGCTTAAAGCTCATGCTCGTTTGCTTTAGCCGTCTCCACAAGACTTTATAAGTCTGCGCTGGTATTGGCTCCAGCCACCGAGTTAGCAAACAACCAACCCTTTCGATCCATTACAAAGGGTCTAAAACCATAAATAATGGACCCGGTGCAAATGGGATTACGAATCGTTGAGTAAATTCCAGCGGTAACGAGTTTCGTTTTTTCATCTGGATCAACACCGATAAGCGAATCTTCACTCATTGAAAACTGGAGTAACTTACGAAACCAATGCCGTTTAAACAAAGCGCTAGCTCAAGTACTTTGCCCATGATACCGAATTCGATCTGTGGGCTTAAATACGGGCTGATGTAAAGCCTTGATAGGGCCGCGTGAGCCACATACATACATCTTTAAAAAGTACACCATTTAAGCAATTGACTGTCTGTTATGTGCTCAGGCTGTGTGAAAATTCTGAAAACTCGCACTGATTTAGCCCTGTTATTAAATGATCCTGATTAGGCTCGTGACACCCAAAACAGCCGATTCTTCCGCTCGTCACCGAACAGGTTTTGGTTTATTGGTCTTTAAACGGCATAACAACCGGCATAAATAGCGGCATAATATGTGTATAATATTAAGAAATATAAATAAAAAACAATGAGATAAACTCGTTATTTATCGGCACGATATTGCTATGAAACCTTCCGCAATGGAACCCTGCTTGCCGTCTGAGCCGTCACCTGTTCTAGACGATCTTGCGCTACATCTAGCGACCCAGTCCACAGCACTGGCAAGCCAGCTCCAACCGGAGGTACGCACCGGCCTAGCGGACCTCGTGCGCTCGATGAATTGCTATTACTCAAACTTGATTGAAGGGCACAATACACATCCTCGGGATATTGATCGTGCACTCTCAGAACAGTATTCATCTGACCCTGATAAACAGCGATTGCAAAAAGAAGCCCGTGCTCATATATTGGTGCAGGCGGCGATTGATCATGACAAAGGCCCTGATGTTTCTCCGTATTCTGTCGAGTATATTCGTTGGATACACAAAGCTTTTTACGAAACCATACCAGCTGTTGACCGGCAAGTATCCGATGTGGCGTATGAGAGCACCATCGACATTGAGCCTGGCGTATTGCGTAAAGGTGATGTGCAAGTCGGTGCGCATGTGGCACCACCGCACAACGCTTTAGCGATGCTCCTGAGACGATATGAAGCGGCGTACACTGGTAAGCATTTATCCAACATACGCTCAATTAGCGCCATCGCCGCTGCCCATCATCGATTTGTTTGGATACATCCGTTTTACGATGGCAACGGTAGGGTGGGGCGATTGATGTCACATGCTGGTCTTCGACGGCTAGGTCTTACCGATGGCATCTGGTCTGTCTCTCGCGGGCTTGCGCGATCGGCAGACGAATACAGAGAAAAGCTTCAAGGAGCAGACCAAGCTAGACTCGGAGACTTGGATGGTCGCGGCGCGTTGTCAGAAAAAAAACTGATCGAGTTTTGCGAATACTTTTTATCAACGTGCATTGATCAAGTGAGTTTTATGGAATCGTTGCTCAAGCCTGCAGAGCTGCTTCGTCGCATCGAGATGTATTGCCGAGATGAGAGTGATGCAAAGCGATTACCGGATAAAGCGTACACACTGCTCAGAGAAGCACTGTTAATGGGATCGTTCGAGCGTGGAAAGGCCGCTGAGATCACCGGTTTTCAGGAAAGAAAGGGCAGGCAGATCCTTGCAGAGTTACTCGAAAAGGGTTTGTTGATATCTGATCACCATCGCGCCCCCGTTCGACTTGGGTTTCCGCTGGATGTGGTTGAGCGTTGGTTCCCTACACTTTACCCGGTGAGCTGATTCGGTTGTCTGTAGTTGGTGTGCAACCTAATTCAAATCGGGAAGCACGGAAATTTCGAATGAGGTTAAGTGTAGAGCGCGTTTATAAACGGGAAGACATTATGCTTATATTAAAGCGATTTGGCATGCATACTGTTGAACCACAAAGAAATATAACGTGCTACCGGAAGTATATTTGGCTAAAAATCATTTGGTGACAAAACTGTGCCTGTTCATGTCCGGCACCCACGTGCCAATGAAATCAACTGGTTAGATTTTCGGCAGATATTGGCACCCAATTGTTAAATTGGAAGAGCTAATAAGTCTCAAAAAACAACCGCGTGATCTCGTAAACGCTGGGAGCGAAGAATCTGACTCAATACTAAAGCAAGGGAGGCAAACAGCGGAGCGCCACAAGGTCATTGTGGGGCATG
>CAYSZH010000294.1:0-3136 GCA_964435305.1 uncultured Granulosicoccaceae bacterium | reverse complement strand
GTCATCACGCGGATATCGGCGGTCGCACCCCTGGATCGGCGCCGCCAGCTTCAACTCACATAGAAGATGAAGGCGTCATTATTGATTATTTCAAGTTAATTGATCGCGGCACGCTAAGAGAAATTGAAGCGCGCGCTCTGTTGGCTTCAGGTAAGTACCCTTGTCGAAACATCAATGAAAACATGGCTGATCTAGCCGCACAAGTCGCAGCAAATGAAACAGGTGTAGCTGAAATCAGTCGCATAATCGTGCAGTTTGGTAAAGATACTGTACATGCCTATATGCACCACGTTCAGGACAATGCCAAAGAATGTGTTCGGCGAGTCATCACATCAATGACAGATTGTAATTATGACTATGAACTCGATAACGGTAAATTTATTCGTGTTGCAATTCGAGTAGACAAAGATAATCGCTCTGCTGAAATAGACTTTACCGGAACCGCGCAAGGGTTCAGGAGGATAGAGAGCATACAACGGTGGTGATGGAACCATGCGTCGCATTCGATTTTTGGAAAAGTAGAGGATATCGGATAGATTATTATTCGTTACTCATGTGTACCTAAACCGATAAACGATGATTCTGTCCGGATCGGTTTTGCTTTAACAGTACCTCTCCACATGACTTTTCCACCCCAATGAATCGGTGGTTGCCGCGGATGCATCTGCGCACGAACCGTGGAATGAATACCATCGGCACCGATGAGTAGAGCTGCCGTTAATTCAGATTCTGTTCCATCCCTATGCCGAAGCTGGCCTGTCAGTCCATCCCTATGCTGTGTGTACCCAGTCAAGCGAGTCCCGAGCATGACCGAATCTATCCCGAGTGCGTCAACCACACGTCTGTACAACAGCATATGGAAACGACCGCGATGCAGGGCATACTGAGGCCATTTATAACCTGCGTATAGTCCGCGCGATTCCGAGTACACCTCTTTACCGTTAAGGCCAACGAGAGCCCACTCTTTGGCTTGAACGCCCACACTGTCAAGATCATCAGGCACAAAGCCAAGATCAAACAATTCACGTACAGCATTGGGCTGTAAATTTACGCCTACTCCTAAAGGCCGCATGGAATTTGATGTTTCCACAACCTGACACGGCACGCCAATCTGGTGCAACGTTAGCGCTAACGCAAGGCCTCCAATACCACCACCTGCTATCAGAATTTTCTCGCAATCGTGCATGTCGGCGGCTTCTGCATCAGCCTACGCACTTGATCAGATTTATAGAGACCGAGATCAACACGATCACCATGGTTAAGTAGGCCAGTCGCTAACGTCAGATGCGACTAAACAGAGTACCCCGCTTTAACCAACGGCAATCTTCTTACCCTATCCCCTGTGGCTACGAATATGGCGTTAGTTAGCGCTGGTGCTAACGGCGGCAACCCTGGTTCACCAATACCACCCACCGCCTCACCACTGTTCACAATAGCGACATCGATTGCGGGCATCTGCTCAAGCTTCAACATGGGATTGTCTGGAAAATTTGACTGTTTAACAGCGCCATCTTCAAGATCAATATCGCCATAGTAAGCGGCTGTTAATCCGTACACAATAGAGCTTTCAATTTGCGCCACAACCGTGTCCGGGTTAAGCGCAATACCACAATCAATTGACGCGCTCACATGGCGAACCTTAAGCCGGGATTTCACATCCGGTTCCAGCTCGACAACCATTGCACAATAGCTACCGAACGATTTCTGAACAGCTAAACCCATTGGGCTTGAGGCCGATCTTTTGGACCAGTTAGAACCTTCGACCGCAGCCTTCAAAACGGCTTGATGTCTTGGATGCCCTTCAAGTAATTTCATTTGATACTCGAACGGATCAACACCTGCGCTATGTGCGAGTTCATCAACAAAGGATTGCACAAACCAGGCATTTTGGCTATTTCCAACAGAGCGCCAGAAACCAACAGGCACACCCGTCTCGGTTATCTGATATTCAATTCGCTGATTTTCGATGGCATAAGGAAGTTCATTTGCAGCCTCCACAGACTGACCGTCGATGCCGTCTTTAACAAAGTTAGGAAAAACTCTTGTCATGATGGATGGGCAAGCGATCCGATTATGCCAGGCGACGGGATACCCTTCGCCATTAAGAGCGGCTTTAAACGCACTAACACTGGCCGGACGATAAAAGTCGTGGCGCATGTCTTCCTCACGAGACCAGATTAATTTCACCGGGCCTCCCATCATTTTTGCAGCCAGCAAAGTTTGTATAACAAAGTCCATTTCAAATTTACGACCAAAACCACCACCTAAGAACGTGGTGTTCACTTTTACTTGTTCTGGTTTGATTTGTAGAATGCCGGCAGCGACATTCTGAATAATGCCAGGCCCCTGTGTTGGCGCCCAAACTTCCGCCCCTTTTTCTGTGACCATAGCCGTGGCATTCATGGGCTCCATTGTGGCATGCGCCAGATGTGGCACTTCATAGAGAGCTTCTACAACACGCGATGCACTGCTAATCGCACTATTGGTATCTCCCTGATCATGCGCTACCGGCGCTTCGTTTTCCAATGCAGCTAACAGTTCGGCACGATAGCTTTCATTGTTACGCCCGGCATTACTACCACGATCCCATATTGGCGCCAAGGCAGCCAAACCTTTCTTCGCAGGCCAATAGGCGTCAGCGACAACGATAACGGCGTCTTCCAGTTGCAGTACCTTTTGAACACCCTTAATGGCCATCGCCGGTGCTTCATCAACAGACTTAAGTTTTCCGCCAAACGTCGGGCATGCCATGACAGTTGCAATATGCATATTGGGTATGTCTACATCGATACCGAATTCTGCGGAACCGTTTACCTTTAATGGTGTATCAAGTCGCTTTGCGGACGTTCCCAACAAGCTCCATTGATCAGGTGTTTTTAGCGAAATGTCGGCCGGCGGTGACAACTTAGACGCTGCAACTACCAACTGGCCATAGCGCAAGCTACGATTAGAGCTTTCATGCTTAACAGTGGCATTACTGGCAACACATTCGCTTACAGGCACACCCCATTGTTCGGCGGCAGCCTGTACCAACATTTGACGAGCACCTGCACCAACCTTACGAAGTGGCTCATAGGCCCAGCGGATACTGGTGCTGCCGCCGGTTGCTTGCATACCAAACATGAGATTGGTATAC
>CAYSZH010000293.1:0-3161 GCA_964435305.1 uncultured Granulosicoccaceae bacterium | reverse complement strand
AACGCTACACTGATTTGCCGAGCTTCAAACAAGCGCTGGCGAGTATCCACAAGGCGTACTCGGTGGTCAGAAGCAATCATGTTCTTGGGTGCAAACAGATTCAACGTATCGAAGTTCGAAAAGCCATCGACAACCGACCCTACGAGAGCAGATTTTACAGATTGAAAACTTGTTTGCGCACGAACCCTACGAGGAATTACCCAGATAAGTACCCCAATATAAAGTCCAGGCCAAAGTAGTAAAGAAAGTGCGAGCCAAATGTCGGTCCCTGCCATTAAAACGATGACATCAATTACATAGACAAAACCAAAGCCCACGGAATTGATCGCTATATAAATGATATCTCCAACATAATTTCCAATTTCAACTAAACGACCAGATGTTCTAACCGAAAGATCCTCTTGAAGCCAGCCGACAGACTGCCTAATTAAATGATCATATGCTCGCTACCTAACCATGTTTGCGATATTGCATGGGCCTGAAATGGGATTTGAGATAAGGCCAAACAGTCGAGTGAGGCTTCGCACCGGTTAGATCATAAGCGTCTGCAGCATTTAAGAAGAATCTGGTGATGCGTTAATATAGGTCGGACATTCCGCTATCGCTCTATAAAACATATTTAGGTTTTCGGCAATCACGTTAACACAATGTGATTTACCATATGGCTCGGCTTATAAAGCGGTACACTTGCCTCCAAACCAACAATTCAAAACACTTAAAAAATATGAGTAATAGTAAAAATCTAAACGGTAAAAATGTTCTCGTTACAGCTGGTGCTCAAGGCATCGGCGAGTCTATATCCAAACACTTTATCGATGCCGGCGCTAATGTTGCAATCCACTATTTTTCTAGTGCTGATGTAGCAGAGAATCTAGTCGAATATGCTAATAGTAAGGAAGTGATGGCTGTTGCCATAAGCGGTGATCTAACAATCGAGGCCGAAGCAAATACGTTAGTTGAAAAAACAATAGAAGTGTTTGGAAGTCTAGACATATTGATCAACAATGCTGGCTCACTTGTCGCAAGAAATATGCTAAGCGAAATTGATACTGATTTCTGGCATAACGTGATGGACATAAACCTTACATCAATGATGTTTGTGACCAGAGCAGCGGCTCCCTATCTTGCAAAGTGCGAAAGTAGTAGCATAGTAAATCTTGCATCACTGGCTGGCCGTAAAGGAGGTCACCCTGGCTCACTAGCTTACTCCACGAGTAAAGGCGCCATTCTTACATTCACCAGAGCGCTCTCGGCAGAATTGGGGCCTCAAGGCACACGAGTGAACGCTGTTGCCCCGGGTCTCATCCTGGGTACGTCATTTCATAACACCCACACGACAAAAGAATCTGCTGATGCAACAACGGCAAGCATTCCAATCCTTCGAGCAGGAAATGCTGCAGACGTAGCACGAGCCGTTATATATCTGGCATCTGAATACGACGGATTCATCACTGGAGCGACACTAGATATAAACGGCGGTGTTTATAATATGTAGTATTAAATAAGTAGTTTTACTGAATAAAACGCACTTTTCATTAAACTGAAAAGCTAAGCTGAACCCATTTAGAATAGAAAATCGGCAAGGAACCACAGGCGCCTTCCACATTTCTGTTTGAATGCGTTATTTTTGAGTCCGCTGATAATAGTCGATGTTTCAGTACGCGTAATTAGTTGGTCTGAGCAGGCCCGGTACCGGTTTGTCTCCAACCTGCACGGTGACATCTCCCACACCGGAACAAAGCTTACGGTTACGAAGCTACCCTCCGTTACAAGACTTCACGACAACTCTCAATACAATGGAACCGGACTGGGCATGTCGATTTGTAAACGGGTTATGGATATCCACGAAGGCGAGATCAGGCTCAAGTCTACATCCAATCCTGGAAGTCGCATTGAACTGATTTTTAGAGACCCAGCACTGTCGAGACAGACCCGGAATTGCTCATCGCAAACTGATAGTGCCAGACCGGTTTCAGCGCTCGGCATGTAGGAGAACCGATAATATCCAATCTCATTACATTGATTTGTATTTGTTACAAGCGTATTTTTAACCTAACCAGAAAGAGGAAAAAAAATGACACATCCGCTTGTAGGCGTCGCAAAGGAACTGGCACCAAATTTTGCAAATCGAGCATTGGAATGGGATAGGTCGCGCACGTATTGCTGGCAGAACGTCGGCGAAATGGCGGATGCTGGCATCATGGGAATGTCAATACCAGAGGAATTCGGCGGGCAAGGCGCAAGCTTCCTCGATGTTGCGATGGTGGTTGAGGAAATTGCCAAAGTCTGCACCCTTTCAGCCCGAATCGTTGTGGAAGGCAACATGGGTGGTATCAGCGCGGTGATGGGTTACGGCAACAAAGAGCAAAAAGCGTTCTGCGCCTCACATGTTCTGGCAGGTGACAAACCTGCGATTTGTATCACCGAACCTGAAGCCGGCAGCGCGGCCACTGAAATGACAACCACTGCGCGCAAAACGGGCACTAAATACGTCCTTAATGGTGTGAAACACTGGATAACGGGAGGCGGTGTGTCGAAGCTTCATCTCGTCTTCGCGCGTGTTTTCGACGAAGCAGGTAATGAACAGGGCATTGGCGGGTTTATTCTTTACGCGGACTCGGCGAGCGGCGACATACCGGAAGGGTTTGAGGTTGCCAGGCGCGAATACACCTTGGGGCTTTGCGGCATGCCTGAAGCTGAACTGCGTTTCACGAATGTTGAGATCGATGAGAAGTGGCTTGTCAACCCGCCGTCTGGATTGAAGCGTGGATTTGCCGATCTTATGAATGCGTACAACTCCCAGAGGGTTGGTGCGGGAACAATCGCGATGGGTGTTGCCGCCGGTGCACTCGAGCATGCTAAGCGATACCTCCTTGAACGCCAGCAGTTCGGTCGGCCTTTAGCTGAATTTCAGGGCTTGCAGTGGATGATTGCCGATATGGATACGCAAGTTCACGCCGCACGCCTTATGCTGCTCGAGGCCGCTTTTTCTAAGGGGCCGAACGACAGCCAATACCCGGATATGATAATGGCCGCGCGGGCAAAGTTGTTTGCATCAGAAATGGCAATCAAGGTTGTTAGCGATGCACTGCAGATGTTTGGCGCGCGCGGTTATAGTGACCGTGAACCGCTTGAGCGGATGTATCGGGATGTTCGAATGT
>CAYSZH010000292.1:0-3172 GCA_964435305.1 uncultured Granulosicoccaceae bacterium | reverse complement strand
CCAGCTCGTCTAATTCATCCAGCTCGTCTAATTCATCCAGGTCATCACCGGACTCACCAGCGGTTCCGAGTTCGATTTTTTCATCAGTGTCTAGCGTGGCCATTCGGTGTCGGGCAACCCAGAAATCGCGCACCGTCAAATAGGGGTCGAAGGCCGTTTCCAGCACATTACTGGCGGAGAGCAGGCGCGCTCGTGTGCTGATCAGCTCTAGCCCTTGTACGCCGAACCTGATTGGTGTGTCATCAATATAGCCTGGCAGATAGGTTGTAAAACTCTCAACCGCAAAGCCCGTAGTTGAGCGAAAATTGTTTGGCCCCAGAATAGGCAGTACAACATAAGGTCCCTCACCGACACCCCACTTGCCCAAGGTTTGTCCAAGATTTTCGAAATGTTTATGCAAGCCGACGCGCGTGCCGACATCAATAAACCCGAGCAAGCCAACCGTGGTGTTGACCAGCACCCGGCCGGTATCACTGGCCGCCTGTTTAAATTTACCTTGTAACAAATCATTAACGACCACGTTGACATCGTTAAGGTTACTAAAGAAGTTGCCAATGCCGTCTTCGAGCGGATCAGGTAATACAAAGCGGTAGCCTTTGGCGACAGGTTTCAGGATCGCATCGTCTACGACCATATTGAAACGGAACACTTTACGATTAAAGTTCTCATAAGGGTCATGGACTGGCCCATTAGACGGATTGCTAGCACAGGCTGTCAGTATGAGTACCAGTAAAGGCAATATTAAGAGTGTTTTGATCGCGCTTTTCATCTGTATTTGTTGCTCCATCGCGGCAGGACTAGAGTGTAGCTGATGCTTGGGTAGCAAGAGCCTCAGGCGTTACTTTCTGATACAAGACTCGTGCTGGTTTTAAAGGCCAAACTGGTACACTTGATGCGGGTAAGTTACTTATGACCAATGTGAACACAGAGGAAGCAACAGGTTCCGCACTTGTGCAGATTACAGATTTGCACTTTCAGCGCGGCAGCAAGTCCATTTTCAAGGGGCTGGATGTCGAGATCCCACGCGGGAAAATCACCACCATTATGGGCCCCAGCGGCACGGGCAAAACAACCTTGCTCAAGATCATTGGCGGGCAGTTGAAGCCGCGCAAAGGCTCAGTTGTGGTCGATGGTCTTAATGTATCCAGGCTGCGCCGAACCAATTTGTATGAATTACGAAAACGCATGGGAATGCTGTTTCAATCTGGCGCCCTGCTCACCGACATGACAGTGTTTGAAAACGTTGCGTTTCCGCTGCGCGAGCACACCGAATTGCCGGAGTCTCTTCTGCGCCACCTGGTCCATATGCGTTTGCATGCGGTAGGCCTGCGAGGTGCACGCGATTTGTACCCCAGCGAACTCTCCGGCGGTATGGCAAGGCGCGTGGCCCTGGCCCGGGCGCTCATGCTCGACCCTATGATGATCATGTACGACGAACCTTTCACTGGGCAAGACCCAATTTCCATGGGTGTTCTGCTCGAACTCATCAGTACGGTGAATAACGCGCTGGGGCTGACATCCATCATCGTATCGCACGATCTTGTCGAATCCATGTCCATATCTGACTATGTGGTCATTATTTCCGATGGTCAGGTAGTAGAAGCGGGCAGCCCAACTCAGTTACGCTCATCCGAGTCACCGTGGGTCCAGCAATTTTTAAATGGAGCGTCCGATGGACCAGTTCCTTTTCAGATGCCTGCGCCAGATTACGCCGCCGATTTATTCGATGCCACGGAGCAGGGCTGATGATTAATTGGTTACAGGGGTTTGGTCAAAGCTGGATCAGCATGTTCGAGCGTTTGGGGCGGGCGCATATTTTTCTGCTGCAAATGCTATTCGCGCTGCCGTCGCTGTCAAAACGGTTTGGCCTTGTGATACGCCAGTTATTTGCATCTGGCGTGATGACCTTATCCATAGTGTTGGTATCAGGGCTTTTTGTTGGCATGGTTCTCGCGCTTCAAGGATATAACACCTTGGTGAATTTTGGCGCTGAGGAGTCACTGGGAACGGTCGTGGCACTCACGCTGGTGCGTGAGCTTGGCCCGGTGGTTACCGGCTTACTGTTTGCTGGCCGTGCAGGCTCAGCAATGACGGCCGAAATAGGCTTAATGAAGGCTACCGAGCAGCTCTCTGGTTTGGAAATGATGGCTGTAGACCCTTATCAGCGGGTCTATGCGCCGCGAATGTTAGCCGGTTTTATCGCACTGCCTGCATTGGCGGCGATGTTTAGCGCGGTAGGCGTACTTGGTGGTCATCTAGTCGGTGTGGAAATGCTGGGCGTTGATGCCGGTGCTTACTGGTCACAAATGCAATCATCCGTAGGCTTTATGCACGATGTGGTTAATGGGCTAATCAAAGCGGTTGTGTTTGGTTTTGTTGTCTGCTGGATTGCCATTTTTGAAGGAGCCGATTGTGTTCCGACATCTGAAGGTGTGAGCAGCGCAACCACCCGCACCGTGGTGTACTCATCGCTTGCGGTTCTGGGGCTCGATTTTGTACTCACTGCATTGATGTTTTAAGAATTTGCTAAGGGGATTATCCCCACAAGGGAAACACGACAATGAACTCGCGAAGTGTAGAAGTGCTGGTCGGTCTTTTTATGGCCTTATTTTTTGTGGCCATGGCTGTGCTGGTATTGAAAGTGAGCAACCTCAGCAGCTTGTCCGGTAACGATGGCTACGAGTTGCACGCCAATTTTGAAAATATTGGTGGTCTCAAGCCGCGTGCACCGGTCACAGCAGGCGGGGTTCGTGTGGGGAAAGTGTCACGAATTGAATACGATGTTGAAACATTTCAGGCAAAAGTGGTTCTGACTATTAACGAAGACTACAGTACGTTTCCAGAGGACACGACGGCCAGTATTTACACAGCTGGACTGCTTGGAGAGCAATATATCGGGTTGGATCCCGGTGCTGAAGAGGTGCTGCTGAAGTCAGGTGATGAAATTACATTGACGCAATCTGCCCTTGTTTTGGAGCGATTAATAGGTCAGGTTCTACTTAACAGGTAAAGTTGATCGTAAAACTAAAATCGATCAGTAGCCGATCGATACGGTCTATTAGTAAAAAGGACATAACTTATGAAAAACACATTTTTTTCTTTTGTTGTAGCGTCGTGCTTAGCGCTTGGCTCATTTGTCTATAGCTCAGCGGCTACTGCCTAGGAGCACCCG
>CAYSZH010000291.1:0-3314 GCA_964435305.1 uncultured Granulosicoccaceae bacterium | reverse complement strand
GTGTCTATTTCGTTGGAGAACACCCACAGGTGCCCCGCTTGGATACGGCGCTCTTCGCGTTTTTTTAAGCGCAGAACACCGACGTCCTGGCCAGCTGAACCAGGAGGCATCATGGGGAAAGGTATTAAAAGTGTGGTTTGCGGTTACTTCTTTTGCGCGAGTGCGTCAAGAATCTGATCTTCAAGCTCACCTCGAATGGCAATAATCTGCCCCAATCGAGAGAGATCACCCTTGAGCATATCCACATCTTCGGCCGTGCCTTCAAACGCGTCATACTTGTCGTTAAAGTCAACGAGAAAATCCGTTGTTTCAGCAATTGCCGGGTAGACTTCTTCAGCCACTTGCTTAACCGCGATGCGGCGCTCTTTTCCCTCAATGATGCGCTGATATACCTCGAAGTGCCCCATCGCCGTATAGTCGACCATGATTTGGCAAAACTCGCGGAGTTTTTTCGAGTTAACGGCGTGACCTTCTTCGTCACGACGATCAAATGAACTGACGCCTGCCAGTGTGCAGTAACTTACAACGACATCCTGTCTCAGTTTGATTAGAGAATCGATGGTGTTCTGCAACCGTTCACGACGGTCGACACCAGAACCCTGAGCGGTCAGATCTATTTCAGCATTTTGAGAGGCCATTTTTTCTCCATTTAACGCGTTTTCTAACGAAACGGTTTTAGATTAGCTGCCTTACTTAGCGGGCAGTTGCTTATAACTCAGCTAAACCCAAGCAAAGTTGCTGCCACAGCCACAAGTCGCAATTTAACCACACCTGTATGAGAATTCACACAATTAAAGCAACTTTTTTACAGTTTGCTCTAACTGTGTGAAAAATATAGGTAATCGCCTTGACTAGCAATTTTAATAGTCTACTTTACCCAAGTTATATGGTGCACCGCCCACTCGGCCAGCGGGACCTCCGTTTCGCTGCAACAGCGCCCTGAAACTGACATGCCTTCGGCCGCGGTAGAGTCGGCGTACCCAGCCACCAGGGGGTGCCAATCTGCAAGGCCTCTGCCTTCCGCAATTCGCCGATAGGCGCAACTTTCTGGCAACCACGACAAGTGCTCCGGCAACACATCTTTTACCGACAAGCAGTCTTCCACATGTTCAAAACGCGTTGGGTATTTTGTGCAGCGGCAGCTCTCGGTGTCTAATAACTTGCACGCGATGTCGGTGAAATACACCTCTCCGCTCTCCTCGTCTTCAAGCTTTTGAAGGCAGCAACGACCACAGCCATCGCACAATGACTCCCACTGGGTATCGTTCATTTGGGACAGGCTCAGGCGCTCCCAAAAGGGCTGGGTATCCGTGGTCTCTTTTTTTGACACGCATCCACTCGCTAAGGTCATCGCTTTAGGCGAATGTGCGGGAGCCGTTAATGCCACTCAATTTTGCCGCTAACAAGATTTTTTGCGAAAAAAATCTGTCACCAACTCAATAGAATGGGGGTAGCGGCCAGCCACAGCATCACCTTCAACTCTGATGGTATTTTTTGAGACGTTCAACTTCTTCTTTCGAACCCATGATAACCGGCACACGCTGGTGCAGGCTCTCTGGCGCAATGTCCTGGATATCGGTAAGGCCGGTATGCGCAAGCCCGCCAGCCTGTTCAATTAACATCCCCATTGGGTTGGCTTCGTACAATAAGCGTAACTTCCCCGCTTTCCCCGATTGCACCATGCGCTCGTCCAGCGGATACAGAAACACACCACCGCGACAAAGGATTCTATGAATATCGCCAACCATGGAACCGGCCCAACGCATGTTATAGGCTTTGCCCAATGGCCCATCTGGCCCCTGCACACATTCAGTAATATAGCGTTTAACAGGTGCTTGCCAGTGTTCTGAGTACGCTGCATTGATCGCAAATTCATTGGTTTGCGCCGGTACGGTCATATCAGGGTGAGACAATATAAATTCGTTTTTATCATCATCGAGTGTGAACCCTGCAACACCGGCACCGAAGGTGAGTACCAGCATACTGGCAGAGCTATACAAACAATAACCGGCACAGACCTGGGCGCGCCCATCTTGTAAAAAATCAGCATCCTGAGGCGCGTTTTCGCCCTCATGCCGGGTAATAGAAAAAATGGTTCCCGTCGCCCCATTCACATCAATGTTAGAGGAACCGTCCAGCGGATCAAATGTCAGCAAATACGTTCCACGCTGTGCATCTGCAGGGATCGGATGATGGTTGTCCATTTCTTCCGAGGCAAGACCTGCAAGCAAGCCACTGCGTTCGGTTGTTTCTATAAATACATCGTTAGCAATCACATCGAGTTTCTTTTGCTGTTCACCTTGTACATTTTTCTGACCAGCAGCACCGAGTACGCCAGCAAGTTCGCCACGTCTAACCAAATGCGAGAGCTTGATACAAGCATCAGCTACCTGCATCATTAATGCGCGCAGCGCGTCAGGATCAGCGCCCAGCTGATCACGGTGGCTGTGTAAAAATTCAGTTAAGTTCTGGCCGGATTGCATCCAGTGGTCTCCACTTTGTCGAGGGGTTTTTGCGATGACGCTAATGCCATGCAATATCACAGCCTGCGATTCAAGTTAGCGCCAAAGAGGCCCTGATGCGCACGCTTTAGCACCCACCTATTGGCAAGTGTAGACAATAATGCCCCTAGGCACCGGCACAACATGGCGAGCGTAACAACATGGCTAAGAATAAATAACAATGGTATGTTGGTGAGATAATCCAATCTATGGAAGAAATGCATTTTGTCAGCATCTATCAAGCTATTTGAACAGGCGCAAAAAGTCATCCCCGGAGGCGTTAATTCTCCCGTGAGAGCGTTTGGCAGCGTCGGTGGTACGCCACGATTTATCTCACGCGCCAGCGGGGCATACATTTACGACAGCGATGATCAAGCCTACATCGACTACGTGGGCTCCTGGGGGCCGATGTTACTGGGCCACGCACATCCCGAGGTTATCGCCGCTGTTCAAACAGCCGCTGAAAGTGGTTTAAGCTTCGGAGCACCTACCCAGCAGGAAACCGGCATGGCCGAGATGCTTTGCAAGCTTGTACCATCCATCGAATCTGTTCGCATGGTCAGTTCCGGAACTGAAGCGACGATGAGTGCAATTCGATTGGCGCGCGGCTTTACCGGCAGAGACAACATCGTCAAATTTGAAGGCTGCTACCACGGTCACTCAGATTCACTGTTAGTGAAAGCAGGTTCTGGCGCACTCACATTGGGCATTCCCAATTCGCCAGGTGTACCAGCCGCGTTTGCTCAACATACGTTAACGCTACCGTTTAACGACATCGATGCCTTGAACACATTATTTGATGCACAAGGCGAT
>CAYSZH010000290.1:0-3321 GCA_964435305.1 uncultured Granulosicoccaceae bacterium | reverse complement strand
CATGGTTGTCGAAGCACTGGGTGCTAAATTAGAGTAACCGAGGCAATTAAAATCACAGCCATTCTAGAAACCAGAAATCTTTTCCCTATAACCAGAATTTGCTAACATTTCTTATTCGCGAACTTTTTTATCGGCAAATCTGTACCACATAAACTCAGGATATAATCATGTACCGCTCAAGCGATGGAAAGACTCGAGACCTAGTGTCGTCAATACCCGGCGCTGGTTGGGACTTCTCGCTTAACCGTCATCCTTACCACGAAATTGAACGCCCGTACGGTCCACACTATTGTGTTTATAACCGCCGATTAATGGCGTGCTGTTTCGATAAGCTTTCAACTGTAGATGGCTACTGGAAACTGCGTCAACAAGCGGCAGTGTTGCACACTGGCGAATTCCCCTTGCAATTTGAAGGTCCTGATGCGGAAAAGTTACTTAATAAGTTATTCACTAAAGACATCAGCAAAGTTAAGACTGGCCGCTGCGCTTACGGCTTAGCCTGTTATGAAGATGGCACCTTGCTCGTTGATGGCATACTGCTGCGTCTTGAAGACGACAAATTCTGGTATGCGCAGGCTGACGGTGATTTTTACAGCTGGGCACGTGCTCATGCCACAGGCTTAAACGTCGCTATTTCTGACCCGAGCGTGTATGTCTCACAAGTCCAGGGTCCAAGCTCCTTAGACATACTGGCAGCCGCCGCAGACGATGGCATGCCCGAGCCTTTCAATTACTTTGGCATGGCACGGGTTAAATTGGGAGGCCAGGAAGTCGTCATCACCCGCACCGGCTACACCAACGAACTGGGATGGGAGTTCTATACCGAATCACATCATGATGCCGATGCACTCTGGGCGCGCTTAAGTGAAGCCGGTAAACCCTTCGGCATGGCCTTGTTTGGTCTGGATTCCATGCACATCAGGCGAATCGAAGCCGGTATATTGAACGCAGGCGCCGATTTTAACCATACGACAACCCCCTATGATGCTGGCTTAGGTCTGTTTGTTGATCTAGACGGTGCAGACTTCATCGGTAAAGACGCACTGCAAACTGCAGAGCAGCGCTCACGTTTAAGCGGCTTAACTTGTGAAGCGGAGCCACATATCGGCGGCACGATCTACAGTAAAGAAGGCAATAGCCCCATAGGAAAGGTGACCGCTGGCGCGATGTCACCCTACCTTAAGCATGGGGTAGGCATTGCCTTACTCGATAATTATGACAACGCTGAAGATACTGCAGTGCAAATTGAGTGCATTGATGGGCAACGCCATGATGGGGCACTAGCCTCTCTGCCGCTGTACGATAAAGCGGGTGAAATACAGCGCGGTAAAAAAGTAGACATACCTGAAGGGCCCTGATACTTGAGCGGGCTCCTCTTTTCGATAGATAACCTTACGGCATATCCAACGCTTGTTTGCGTTGGTTTGCCCAGGTACGCAGTATTTGGTCAATCGCTAGCCCGATAAAGGCAACGCAAAAACCCAGTACCAGACCATTGCCCACACCCTCACGTTCAGAGAGCGATTTAAGTATCAGCTGACCAAGGTCATCAGTACCAATCAAGGCACCAATGATGACCATGGCAAGCGCAAACACAACCGTTTGATTGATACCTAACGCCATATGCGGAAAAGACAAGGGTAATTCAAGCGAGAAAAACCGTTGCATACGGTTAACCCCAGACATGGATACCGCATCTTGTAAGTTCTCAGGCACACTGCGCAAACCCTCTATCGTGTAGCGAGCCGCAGGAATCGTAGCGTATACCACAATAGCAATCAACACCGAGGTGTCCGTTACGCCAAAGAGCATAATGACAGGGATAAGGTAAATAAACGAAGGGAAGGTTTGAAAGGTATCACACCAAGTTAAGAGTATTCGAGATGCTGTACGGTTCTGGGCGCATAGTGTTCCCATCACTATGCCTATAAAGCCGGATATAAGAACAGCCAATGTCATCAAGTAAGAGGTAATAAGCGCTCTGTCCCACCATTCAGTCAGCGCAATAAAAAGCAAAAGCCCACCAACGATTAACATAGAACGAACACCGCCGACGATAAAGCCTGCTCCCATAGCCAAGGTAAATGTGGCCGCAACCGGCATACTCAAAAATGCCCTTTTAACGGGGATTAGCACATCAACAATAAACCACTCATTAAATCCTTTAAGCGAATAGAAAAAGGTATCCCAAAGCCAGTCCACTCCGCTTTGCCAAAAGTCTGCAGTGGAAAAGCCTTTATTATGAGGAATTAGGTAAAAGTAATTAAACCCGTCTTCAAAAACAAATTTTCCAAGATAAGCCAATGTACTTCCTATGACGAGCACCACAAGAAACATCAACATGTGTTTGTTTCGCTCTTTGAAGGATTGATTAGCAAAGTAATCGGTCTGTTTGTTCGCCCAGGCCATTGATAATTTGTCGAGCACGATAGCAATTAACACTATGCAAATACCCATCTCAAGCGCAAGCCCAACTCGCTGCCCGTTTAAGGCGGTCAGTAGATAGTTTCCTAGCCCCTTGGCACCAATTAGCGATGCAATAACAACCATGGCCAGGCATTGCATAATCACCTGGTTTACGCCAATCAGTATGTCACGCCGGGCGGTGGGAATCTGCACCTTTGTCAGCAGTTGCCAACGACTACAACCTGTCATTAATCCAGCTTCTGTTACTTCTGCTGGCACTTTTTTCAAACCAAGAATGGTCAAGCGCACCATTGGCGGTGTTGCAAAAATGATCGTCGCTATTGCACCAGCATGGTCTCCAATGCCAAAAAACACCACCACAGGAATGAGGTAGGAGAAGTGCGGCATGATTTGGGCAATATTCAGGAACGGGTTGAGTATGGTTTCGACCAGCTTACTTTTAAAGGCCCATATACCTAGCAGTAAACCCAGAAATACGGACACGGGCGCCGCAATTAATACAAACGAGAGGGTTTGCATTGAAGGCTCCCACTGACCAAAAATGGCTATATAGACAAACGCGCCCAATACAAACAATGCGAGCCTTGTACCTGATAATGCATAACCCAGAATCGCAGCACCACCTGCAACCACTGTCCACGGCAATGCGGGCCAGCGCGCCCACTGATTCTCAGTTACCCAATCCCAACTGGTAAAAGTGACTATCGTTTTGACACCACCGAGTAAAATCTCCCGCACCAGCTCAATCATAAACAGCACCAAGCCTGAAACTGATCGAGTGACCACATTCACTAGCGGTTTCTTTTCGTATTCTTCTATTTCAGGATCATAAACATCGATTAACCACCAATCAAACATCAGAAATTCAACGCCGTTAAAAATTGCCAACGGCAG
>CAYSZH010000289.1:0-3346 GCA_964435305.1 uncultured Granulosicoccaceae bacterium | reverse complement strand
AGCGATATTAGCGCTTATCGTTGTTCAAATGACGGCCCGCTGGACAGGAAAAATATTCAGTGGTGCACCAGACTATGCCGGGTATTGCATGGCTGCCGCATCCTTTCTGGCATTCGCTCATGCACTTAACCGAGGCTCGCACATTCGCGTCAGCATAGTACTAAACGCACTTGGAAAATACCGTTATTGGTTAGAGGTATGGTGTTTTGCTGTAGGGGCTGCGGCTTCAACGTACCTTGCCTGGTTTGCCATTAAGGCCACTGGTTGGTCACACAAATTCAACGACATCAGTCAGGGGCAGGATGCAACGCCACTGTGGATACCGCAAATGGGTATGTCGATAGGCGCCGTCCTGCTCGCCATTTGTTTTTGGGATAATCTGGTTCGGCTCATTGTTTTAAAAGAACATGCGATAGAAAGTGAAGGTCTTAAGCAACACTAAAATTAAAAAAAAATGCGTTTCATCAGTATCAACATAAGAAACAGTGTGTTGTTAAGGCATTGGCAGCACTAGGGTAAGGAAATGGAAGAGATAGGCGCAATCGGCATTTTTCTTTTCGTCTTGTTCACCTTGTTGGGCAGTGGCGTTTGGGTTGGCCTGGCTTTGCTTGGTGTGGCCTTTGTGGGCATGACTCTATTTAGTAGCCGCCCGGCTGGTGATGCCATGATCACCACGATATGGACAGCGTCGTCCTCCTGGACGCTTACAGCCTTGCCGCTGTTTATCTGGATGGGAGAAATTCTTTATCGCAGTCGTTTATCTGAAGACATGTTCAAAGGTTTATCTCCCTGGATGGCGCGATTACCAGGTGGTTTAGTGCACACCAACATAGTAGGGTGTGCGGTTTTTGCTGCCGTTTCGGGTTCCTCAGCTGCCACGCTCACAACCGTTGGCAAAATGTCCATTCCTGAATTGCGTAGGCGTAACTATCCAGAGAATATGATCATTGGCACACTTGCCGGTGCTGCAACGCTTGGCTTAATGATTCCACCTTCACTCACTCTGATTGTGTATGGCGTAACCATTAACGAATCCATTCGCAAATTGTTTCTCGCTGGCGTGTTGCCAGGGCTGGTGCTGGCACTGATGTTTATGGGGTATGTGGCGATTATGTCGCGCATATCGAAAAAGTTTAACCCAGATGCCGAGCCTGAATTTTCGTTTTCAGAGAAGCTCAAGAACAGTCGATTTTTACTCCCCGTTATCGCCCTTATCATGCTCGTTATCGGGTCCATGTATGCCGGTATTGCCACAGCAACTGAAGCTGCGGCATTCGGTGTATTAGGTGCATTGTTGTTAGCGGCTGTGCAAGGGTCTTTAAGCTGGCAATCGTTCACCGAAAGTTTGATGGGTGCGACAAGAACCTCTGCAATGATTGCATTGATATTGGCAGGTGCTGCGTTCTTATCATTGTCAATGGGTTTTACAGGCTTGCCCAGAGCACTTGCCGACTACATAGCAACGCTTAATCTATCGCGCTTCGAACTGCTCATGGCATTGCTCGTTTTTTACATCATTCTTGGCTGTTTCCTCGATGGTATATCGTCTGTGGTGTTAACAATGGCGGTAGTCGAACCCATGATCCGGGAGGCCGGTATCGATGTTATCTGGTTCGGTATATTTGTGGTGGTGGCCGTTGAAATGGCGCAAATCACACCGCCAATCGGGTTTAATCTTTTTGTGTTGCAGGGTATGACCGAACACGAAATGGGTTATATCGCAAAAGCGGCAATACCCATGTTTCTTATAATGGTGCTCATGGTATTTGTCCTAATAGCCGTGCCTGAAATTGCCACCTGGTTGCCAGATACGATGCGCGCAAATCCGCGGGCATAGGCCCATCGACACGGGCCAGCCTTCAAAAATTTCTCTACTTTAATGCGGCGCGCATTTTCGAAACTACTTGCTGATTTATCGCCGTTGCTTAGCTATTGGGTGCGCGTGCTGCAAACGGTGTTTTCCGTCTCGGCAACTGAGGCGGCAGAACATGTGCGGCTGATATTCTCTGGCAAGTTGTCAGTGGCGGTAAAAAATATCTTAAGCAGCCTATCGGCGCTATTTATGCTGGCATTATTATCGGCTCTTACTAGCATGGCTGTGATAATCAACGCGATGGTGTCGCTAGTTAATAACGTGTTTCAGTTTAGCGCAACTAGATCTCTCACTGATATGGAACGGAAGTTCTTATTTCCCGTATTTGGAAATACACTGGATTACGATTCAATTTCTATTAGCACCGGCGGTATCAAACAATGGCTCGGTATTAGCCCGCAAACAGTGGGCAATACGGTTTTTTTACGACCCTTCTGGTGGGGTGAGCGTTGCGTGTATCCAGATGGCAGCTTAAGTTCATCGGGTGAGCGATTGCTTGCGCACGAGGTAGCGCACGCCTGGCAATTTCAACATCAAGGATTTCACTATGTGGGTTGCTCACTGTTAACGCAGGTGTTATCAAGCGTAGGTAAACGCTTTGGAAAGCAATTTAGTGAAGGGTATAGCCTGATTGGTGCGCTTGAAAAGCGTCTTTCATTTAATGACTTGAATATAGAGCAGCAAGCAGTTTGTGCTGAAAACCTGGCTGTGGCATTCGCGCAGAGTAATAAGGGCCTGGATAAAGACTGTTTGCAGAATGCCTGCGGCAGGGTGCTTGATCAATCTGCATTTGATCATTGGGAGCGGTGGTTAGGTGGTTTTGCTGATGTGGCTGCAATGAGGGATATTTATAGGTCTGTTTTGTAGTGCTGTTGCGCTCGACTAGTATAAAAAGCGGTGCGTAAAAGCAGATGTTCAAATATAAGTATTTTATTTCCTCTTCGTGCTTGGAGCGACCGCTAGATAGGTTGGGATTTATTGTAATATTTAGTTCGGGGTGTGGGACGGCAATCGTTCAGGGTTAGAAGATACCTGCCAACATATTTCAACACTGACTTAATCGTAAAGCCAGAGGCAGGTGTCTGCTAAAATGTTCTTAAAACAGATAATATAGCAATTCGAGGATGAATTTATTTATATGTGATGAAGTTGATCTGGTTCCTTCAATCGAGATACTGGCACCCTAAATGGTCCATATGGTTAGTTAGTTAGAGGACTTTGCGTCCAACGGGTCTGATAGTATAAAGTTCGTAATTTGAAACCAACAAGGGTTTAAAAATGTCTATCAGAGTTCTCAAGATTATAACCCAAGCCTGTTTTATTTCATTGCTAATGGGTTGCGGTAGCTCATCTACCGATGATCCTGTGGGTACAAATGAAGATGTTAATTCTCAAAGCGCAACAACCGAAACAACAGACCCAACAGACCCAACAGACCCAACTGAATCAACTGAATCAACTGAATCAAGCTGG
>CAYSZH010000288.1:0-3463 GCA_964435305.1 uncultured Granulosicoccaceae bacterium | reverse complement strand
CGGTTTATTTGCAGCGCTTGTAGCACACTACCGATATGACCATCGTGCTCTCGTAAACTGCTTTCAATCACAAACTTTTCGTATGCAAGCACACGTAAGCGAAGTGGCCTATGCGCATCAGCTGCATCGAAAGCTTGCCTGGATTGTGCCAAGGCACCTCGATAGCTGTCTCTGGTTTTCGCAATAACACTGAGTAGCTGCTCCGGATCTACCGGTTTTTCCAAAAATTCAACCGCGCCAAGCTTCATTGCCGCCACCACATCGGGCACATCGGCATAACCTGAAAAAAAGATGATCGGTAATAAAGGACGGAACGTTCGAGCCTTTCGGGCAAAGCTAATTCCGTCGCAGTCTGGCATACGTAAATCGGTGACTACGGTGTCTATGGGCAGTTGCTGCAAGCGCTCAAGCGCAACCGATGCAGAGTCTGCAATTGTGACCTCCATTGAGTTGATCCGTAGAAAACGAGCATTAGCACCAAGCACATCGTGATCGTCATCGACAAGCAGCACATGTGTTTTGATCTCACTGGGTTGGCTCATGATTTACTCAGTTGTATTTGAACGCGGCAATATCAATGAAAATTGACTGCCATGCGGTGTGGCTTCTTTATGCTGCAGTTCACCTTGATGATCTTGCGCGATCTGCTTTGCAAGCGTTAAGCCCAAGCCTAAACCACCTGGACGTGTTTTATCAGTGACAAACGGTTTAAACAATTCGCCCTTGATATCACTTGCTACACCGTGCCCATTATCTTTGACAAGGAACATCACGTTTTTATCGTCGGTTTCGATAAAAAAACGTACCTCGGGATCCTGCACCTTTAACACTGCATCCAGCGCATTATATAAAAGGTTTAGCAAAGCTTGCTGTATTAGCACTTCGTTGCCATAGACGCGAATATCTGATGCACATTCGCTAAAACTCAGTGTTTCGGAGGCAGATGGCCTTTCTCGACGAATTGTGGCGGCGACATCCTCAGACAAGCGATTAGCCTCTATGGATTGAAAGTCCATGGTGCCCTGCCGAGAGACACTGCGTAATGTCGTTACCACACGGCCAATACGTTTGGTTGTGCGATCAGAATCTATTACTATCTGCTTAATCTCGTTTAGGTTTGGATCTGACTGATCAAACAGATTTCGTAGCGATGCCAAGTTGAGCCGTAAGCTTGCCAGCGGCTGATTAATTTCATGATTAATCGCTGCAGACATAGACCCTAAAACAGCGAAGTTCGATTGACTAATCAATGCCTGTTGTGCTGAGCGCAATTCTTCTGTGCGCTGCTCCACTTGCAGCTCCAGCTCTTGCGCGTGTTTTTGCTCAGTGTTGGCAAGGCGTTTTTGTTGTCGGTAGTTTCTGTATACCAGCCAAATAATACTGCCAAGCGCCGCGATGGCTAAAACATAGTAAAGCGCGAATAGCATCAATTTCGATCTTGGGAAAACAATGTGCAAAGTCCAGGGTTCTGAGGTGAGCCGCCGATTACTTTCGATATACCGTTTGCTGCCTGCATTGGAACTGCGACTCACAAGCTGTTTTGATAAGCGCTGCAATTCAAGGTCAGCATTTACAGAATATCGCCTGTCTTCGGCTATGATCTGCAACTCGCTCTGGTCAAGCTTGCGCGTAGCGGCATACAGAAATTCGTCTTTAGTAGATAGCATCACCACACCAAGCTCATCCACGGCCATCCAGTCGAAATCATCCTGCTTCCATGAATCCAACAGCCCAGCCAATTCATTTTTTATCACCACAACTCCAACTGCATCATCATTATCAACAACTGGATTCGCTACGAAATAACCTGGCTCTCCGGTAGTAGCACCAACCGCAAAGAAGCTGGCTTCGCTATTTTTAATAGCGCGTTTAAAGTAGGGTCTAAACCCATAGTTGACGCCGACAAAGCTGACGTTCGAGTCAAAATTATCGGCAGCCAGTGTAGTGCCGGTATCATCCATTAGAAAAGCAAAGGCCGCTTCACTACTTTTGCGCACATCCAGTAACACATTGTTAGCGTTATCCAAAGCCGTTTTGGTTTGGTTCAGCACAGCTTGAAGTATGTGGGGATGTGCGGCAACAACACGCGGCAGCACAGCAAACTGATTTAGCTCACGATCCAGCTCAGACACCTTATTGTTTAATTGAGACGACATGCTGCTCCGCAATCTGAGCGTTTCGGCTTGCATTGCCAGCCAAAACAGGAGCAACAATACGAAAATCAGCATGACTAACCTGCTTGGCCAATTAGAGAGAAACGTCATATCAAACTTAAATTTCCAAAATAATCGATTTAAAAACCGGCAAAAGTGCCAAAAATTAAAACTCTTAGTACAAGCCAATCGCACTCACAGTGCCTGGTTACATACCGCAACAGTATTTCGTCTGCATTATTGTAATCTCAAGTTTCGCCTTCCACATCTATTTAATATTTAAGAGTGCGATATGTTTAAAACAAAAATGCAAGTACTGATGGCTGTGGTGTTCATGTGTTTACTCAGCTCCTGCGCCACACTCAAGCAACAGAGTGAAGCAATGGCCGCTGAACAAGCACTTCGCTGCGCCAATCCGCAGTGGGAGCAAATTGGATATCAAGATGGGCTAAGCGGCAAAAGACTGGGAGTTTACAGCCACCACGAGGCAAGCTGCACGCGATTAGGTTATGGCTTTAATCGCACAGCTTATTCACACGGGCACTCAGCGGGCTTGATGCAATACTGCGTACCGCAAACAGCCTACCAACTGGGAGCAGCTGGCGATACTGGCTATCAGCTCCACACTTGTCCGCTTCATCTTGAACAGATTTTTTTAACTCACTATATCGAGGGGCTGGCAGATTATCGCACCGCCACCCGCTCGGAGTACAAAAGAGCCAAAAATGGTTCGCTGATTGGTAGCTTTGTGAAAATATTTATAGACAACTGGCTAACAGATATCTTATTACCCGACAGAGATGATTTAAACGAACAGCACGATTATATCGATAACCGCATAGTCCAAAAGATTAAACGCTTGCAACACGCAGTGGCCACGCCTCAGGCGATTGCGACCAGTCACTAGCTTGTTGGCCCTTTCAACTCAGTTGGGTTGCGCTAGCGAGCAACAAAAGTAATATGTCTAAATACACATTATAAAAATGCTTAGCCATCCAATCCTAATAATCAACGATACAAATCAGCCTCACCCTCAGGGCGGGTTTTAAACCGTTTATGCACCCAGAAATACTGCGCGGGGTCAACCTTAATCATATTCTCGATAGTTTCATTCATACGAGAGGTATCCTTCATATCATCATCTTCAGGAAACCCATCCAGAGGTGGGTGAATAACGACATGCCAACCTTTGCCACCTGGTTTGATGTAGGTAAAACAGGGGATAACAACCGCCTTACCCATACGAGAGAATTTTGAAAGCATGGGATACGTGGAAGCGGCATGACCAAAAAAAGGGGCAAAAATACCCG
>CAYSZH010000287.1:0-3488 GCA_964435305.1 uncultured Granulosicoccaceae bacterium | reverse complement strand
AGGGTGTATAACGCCCGGTAAGGGTAGGGAGTACCAGGGCTTACTAACGCTCAAGCGGCGCTCGTAACATAGCTTGCATGCGCGAAATACGTTTTACACCTTGGCGTCATAGTGTGATTCGACGTATTGCTGCACAATGGCCTGAAATTCTTCGGCGATGTGTTCCCCTTTTAGGGTCATGGCCTTTTCACCATCAATGTAAACCGGTGCAATTGGGCGCTCACCGGTGCCGGGTAAGCTGATACCGATGTTGGCATGCTTGCTCTCTCCAGGGCCATTAACCACACAACCCATGACCGCCACAGACATATCTTCTACACCCGCATGCTGGTCTTTCCAGTCTGGCATGCGCTCGCGAAGATAACGCTGAATGCGATCGGCCAATTCCTGGAAGTAGGTGCTGCTGGTGCGGCCACAACCAGGGCAGGCGGTCACCATCGGTGTAAAAGAGCGCAGCCCCATGGTTTGTAATATTTCCTGACCAACCACCACTTCTTTTGTGCGATCGCCATTGGGTTCAGGTGTAAGAGAGATGCGGATGGTGTCGCCAATGCCTTGTTGCATGAGTACCGCCAGTGCCGCTGTGGAAGCCACAATACCCTTCGACCCCATACCAGCTTCAGTGAGCCCAAGGTGCAGGCAGTAGTCGCTGCGTTTTGCCAGCGTCTCGTACACCTGAACCAAATCTTGCACCCGGCTCATTTTGCACGAAATGATGATTTTGTCTCGCCCCAGGCCAAGCTCTTCGGCGCGTTGCGCACTACCCAGTGCGGACTCAATCACAGCTTCTCTGTTAATACTGTCAAGCGGCTTCGGATTGGCGCTGGCTGCGTTGTCGTCCAGCAGGCGTGCTAAAAGGTCTTGATCAAGGCTGCCCCAGTTCGCACCAATGCGCACAGGCTTGTTGTTATCGATCGCGATTTGTATCATTTGCGAGAATTGCGAATCGCGTTTGCTCCCACGGCCCACGTTGCCTGGATTGATACGGTATTTTGCTAAGGCTTTGGCGCACTCAGGCACCAACGTCAGTAGCTTATGTCCGTTAAAATGAAAATCACCGACTAAGGGCACCGAAATACCCATATCGAGCAGCCGATCGCGAATTTCCGGTACGGCTCGTGCAGCAGCTTCCGTATTGACGGTAATGCGCACGAGTTCGGAGCCTGCACGTGCAAGATCCGCCACTTGGGTTGCCGTGCGTACAGTATCCTCTGTGTCGGTGTTGGTCATCGATTGCACTACAATCGGCGCACCACCTCCGAGTACGACTCCGTCGACCTGTACAGATTGAGTTTGCTTACGGGGCATAAAATAGTTGAATATATTGGCGTTAGGCCCTAGTTTATCGTTATTAGGCACGCTTTAGTACGGTAAGCAAGCAACGGGTAAGAGCCGCAGCATGACATCCGATTTTGATATTGAATTTAGCGAGCGAGAGCAGCACATTTTGAAGCTGCTAGTCGATCATTACATTGCCCAGGGCCAGCCTGTGGGCTCGCGCACCTTGTCGCGTCTACCCGGTATTGATATCAGTGCAGCCTCGGTGCGAAATGTCATGGGCGATCTGGAACACATGGGCTTGCTTAAATCCCCGCATACCTCAGCTGGTCGAGTCCCAACATCGAAAGCCTGGCGTATATTTGTTGACACCATGCTCGAGGTTCGCCAACTGGATGATAAAACCATCGACCAGTTACGTGGCGTACTCGACCCCAAGCTTTCTGATCAAAATTTGGTCAAAGCCGCATCAAGTTACCTGTCCGGCTTCACACGTATGGCGGGAATGGTCACCGTACCTAAACAGGAAAACAAGTCGCTCAAACAGGTTGAGTTTTTACCCTTATCGGAAAAACGAATACTGGCTATCCTGATCTTCAGCGATGATGAAATTCAAAATCGCATTATCAGCGTGGATCGTAGTTATTCAACGGATGAACTGTCCGCTTTTTCTCGGCAGCTTAACGCTGAGTACTTGGGCAAACCGCTGCAGCAGGTCCGCGACAAGATACGCGCCGATCTGCAACAAAGCCGTGATGCCATGAGTAAGTCGATGCAATTTATCATTGATGTGGCAGGCGAGGTCTTTCAGCCTCCCGATGATGCAGGCATCAACGAGGAGAGCATGGTGGTCGCCGGAGAAACGAACCTGATGCAGCATGCTGATCTGAGCAATATGGATATGCTGCGCGAGCTTTTTGAGGCGTTTCACGATAAAAGGGACATGTATCACCTGTTGGAACAATGCATCTCCGCTGAAGGCGTGCAGATATTCATTGGCCGCGAATCTGGCTATGATGCCTTGGGCGAATGCAGCCTGGTAACAGCGCCCTATGAGCTCAATGGCAGTGTTTTAGGCGTGCTTGGAGTCGTGGGCCCAAAGCGCATGGCCTACGATCAAATCATCCCTGTTGTAGATCTCACATCAAAATTATTAAGCGCGGCCTTGAACTCTCGCTCGTAGGCCCTATCATGCACACACTTGAAACATAGCCAAATCAGTTCGCGGAGAATACATGACGCCCGAAAACGACGTCAAAAAAGAGAATGACGTGCTCGAAAATGAGCCAGCCACCAGCGATGAGTCAACCCGTCCTGTGGATGAAAAAGCCGCCGAAGCCAATTCGGACGCCACAGATTCTGTGACAGACGATCTGCAGGACGAAATGCAGGACGATATGGATCGAGCGGTAGCGGCACAGGATGTTGCTACAGACGAAGGTGCTGATGAGGTCGATGGGGCTGCTGCTGCGTCAACTTCGGACGACCCGCTTGGATTTGGCGATACCCGCATGGCTGGTGATCAGGCAGATGGGCCGGGTGAGTCGAGAGAGTCCGCTGGATCTGATGAGCAGGTAGACGCCGCAGAGGCTTCAGTTGAAGGTGGTGAGAGTGAAATTGATCAGCTCAGGACTCAGCTGGAACAAGCAGAATCAAAAGCGTCAACGCACTGGGACCAATTGTTGCGTTTGCAGGCAGAAATGGAAAATCAACGCAAACGTGCTCAAAATGATGTCAATAAAGCGCACAAGTTCGCACTTGAAAATTTCACAAACGATATTCTTCCTGTGAAGGACAGCCTTGAAATGGGTATCCAGGCCGCAACTGGTGAAGATGCAGAGCCTGAAAAGATCATAGAGGGGTCTGAGCTAACGCTCAAAATGTTAACTCAAGCTCTTGAAAAATATAACATTGTTGAGATCAATCCGATCGATGAAAAGTTTGATCCTGAATTTCATCAGGCCATGTCGATGCAGCCTGTGGAGGGGAAGGAGCCAAACACCGTTTCCAGCGTGCTGCAAAAGGGTTACACCTTAAACGATCGTCTGATCCGCCCTGCCTTGGTTATGGTTGTTAAGTAGCCGCTAGGGTTGTCGGTTTTCTGCTTTGTCGAATTTGGGTTAAACAATGTGATGCAAGGCAATTTTGGTTTGTCTTGCTATTGAATTATTAAGTCAGAACCACACGTTGAATGCAGTAAGTGCGAGGTG
>CAYSZH010000286.1:0-3489 GCA_964435305.1 uncultured Granulosicoccaceae bacterium | reverse complement strand
CGTGTCGTTATGTTGACATGGTAGCAAACATGGCGCTTAACAATTTCCAGGTTTTTAACCTGGTCGGTTTATTAGTATATATAGGGTTCGTAGCTAATGAGTCGGCAGAAGAGGTTCTGGCTATAGAGACGCCGTCTTTTTAGGGCGGTCTCTTGCAAGGGTTATAGCCTGTTAATTTGGTTTGATTATGGCAATAAACAAGGTAGGGGCCTGACGCTTTATACCTGTTGCCATACTGGCCATTGCCCGTGTTACTTAGAGTTAAGTATTTTGAACAATTTCTTGCGTCTATCTCTGCTACTTTTAAATGCGTGCAGAATAAATGTAATGAATGTGTTGAGATTAAATGGTTCGGGGAAGTTTCGTCGTTCTGGTTGGAGGGAAAATGTCTCCAGCTGTTTGTATTTAGCTAAGGAATTAACTTAGTTTAGTGTGTTGAGTTGTTTTAATTGCTATTTGAATTTTGTTGTCTTTTAATACTTGGTCTTTTTAGGTTAACGATCGTTGAGTATTTTAAAGTCGTTTTTATAAGGTATCTTCAATTAAAAAAGGGTAGGAGCTGATCAATATGGCTAGAGCACTGTTTGCAGAAGTATTTGGAACGTTCTGGTTGGTCCTTGGAGGCTGCGGCGCAGCAATCATGGCGGCTGATTTTGGAACAGGCGGTAATGGAACAAGCCTCGGGCTTGGATTTTTGGGTGTCAGTTTGGCGTTTGGTCTGACAGTTGTGACAGGCGCTTACGCGGTTGGTCATGTATCAGGCGGTCACTTCAACCCGGCCGTAACTCTGGGCCTGACCTTTGGTGGTCGATTCTCGGCAGCACATGCACCCGGATACATCATCGCTCAGGTTATCGGTGGTTGTCTGGCAGGATTCGTAATCTACATGATGGCGTCAGGTCAGGACGGGTTTAGCATAGGTGCGGGTGCAGGCACGTTTGCAACCAACGGCTATGGTGAAATGTCACCAGGTGGTTTTAGCATGATGGCGGCACTGATCACTGAGGTTGTACTCACTGCTGTATTCTTGATCGTTATCATGGGTGCTACTGCACGAAAAGCGGCGCCTGCGATGGGTGGCCTGGCTATCGGTCTTGCACTGGTTTTGATCCACCTGATCAGTATTCCTGTTACTAACACCAGTGTTAACCCTGCACGATCAACTGCCCAAGCGGTTATCGCGTATGTTTTCGGTGAAGGCGGCACAGGTGCAGTATCAGCACCAGTTGAACAACTGTGGTTATTCTGGGCTGCACCAATTGCTGGCGGTATCATCGGTGCCTTGATCTATCGTGGTTTGATCAGTAACGATCACCTGCCTGACTAATACCTGGCATGTACAATCCCAATTGAGTCGTATTAATCGACCCAGCTTGGAAAAATTAAGGGGCTGCTCTTCGGGGGCAGCCCTTTTTTTCGATTGACTTTCATTCATCGGCGTTTTGCTGTGCCATGATTGGTCTATGGCCCATTACCCCCAAACCCGCGATCTCCAACTTCTACTGGCGCTCGCCCGCCACAAGCACTTCACGGAAGCGGCGCAAGAATACGGTATTTCTCAGCCTGCATTTTCCGCCCGAATTCGTAAACTTGAAGACGACTTGGGTGTGCCTATTGTCCGGCGTGGAAATAAATTTATGGGCTTTACTCGTGAAGGTGAGATCGTGCTCAAGTGGGCCCGTCAGATTCTCACCAACGCGGAAGGCTTGATGCAGGATCTGTCGGCGTCTAAAGATGGCTTGCAAGGTGCCCTGGTGCTCGGAGTGATTCCAACCGCGTTGCCGTACGCGGCTAATCTCTCTACCGAGCTGCATTTGGCTTACCCAAAACTCACCATTGAAATACAGTCTCTGACATCGATTCAGGTAGAGCGTGGTTTACGTGATTTCTCGCTCGATGCTGGCATCACCTATGAAGATGATAATGCACCGCCGGATATCGTTTTTGACTCTATATATACAGAGCGCTATGTGTTACTCACACCTGCCAAACTGGCTCCACGCCAAAGCGGCTCGGTGACTTGGGCCGAAGCTGCCGCCATGCCTTTGTGTTTGCTCAGTAAAGATATGCGTTTTCGTCGCATTATAGAAGAGGTGTTCCAGCAGGGCGATATTAAAGCCGAACCCGTGATGGAGACTAATGCGTTTACCGCGGCATTAGCCCAGGTCACCAATGGGGCAGCGGCAACAATTGCTCCCCAAAAATTAGTTGAAAATCTGAATGTGGATGAAGCTGTGGTGTGGCTGAAACTGGTGAAGCCGGCTCTGGAGAGAACCATTGGTTTGGCTGCGCTGGACTATGAGCCCGTTCTGCCGGCACTGGAAGCTTTAAAAAGAACTGTGAACCAGTCGTCATAAGAAATTCAAATTGCTCGATCCACAAATATGATTTGTGTTTATCGTGATAATCCTGTTTTATACCCACCAGAAAACCAATGCAGGGGTTGAATGATGAATACGGTGGCACTTAAGCCCGGTGTCTGGAAATCGGGGCGCGGTAAAGGCCGTGCGACTCCAAAAGGACGACAGCTGGATGATCAGGCGCGAGCCGATGTACTTGCGCTGCTAGGTGACAAATCCCGTCAGCCGGATTTATTAATCGAGCATCTGCATCTAATCCAAGATAAGTTTGGCCACCTTAGCGCGGCACATTTATATGCGCTGGCGGATGAAATGCGTTTATCTCAGGCCGAAGTGCAAGAGGTTGCCACCTTCTATGCACATTTTGACGTTATCGCCGAAGGTGAAGCTGCACCGCCGGCACTCACTATAAGAGTGTGTGATTCACTGGCCTGCGAGTTGGCTGGAGCGCAAGCTTTACTAAAATCTTTGCAATCAGGTTTGGATCCAAAAGAGGTGCGTGTGCTACGAGCACCTTGTATGGGGCGTTGCGATACCGCTCCCGTGCTCGAGATTGGTCATAACCATATCGATAACGCTACCGCGGCATTGGTTGATGAGGCTATTGCAGGTAAGCATCTACACGCGCGTATCCCCGAATACGAAAACCTTGAGGCCTATCAGGCCGGCGGTGGTTATACAAAACTTAAAGCACTACGTGGTGGTGAAAGCGATGTAGAACAAGTGCAGGAAACGATCAATGCGTCCGGTCTGCGTGGCTTAGGTGGTGCGGGGTTTCCATCAGGTAAAAAATGGTCTTTTGTCAGAGCGGAAGCCGGCCCACGATACCTGGCAGTGAATGGCGATGAGGGTGAACCCGGTACATTTAAAGATCGCTATTACCTGGAGCGAACGCCGCATCTTTTTCTTGAAGGCATGTTGATTGCGGCCTGGGCTGTGGATGCTGAAAAATGCTTTATTTACATGCGCGATGAGTATCCAGCGGTCTTAACCATTCTGGCAGATGAAATCAAAGCCCTGGAAGCGGCTGGCATTTGTAAACCCGGATATATAGACTTACGCCGCGGCGCTGGGGCGTATATCTGCGGTGAAGAAAGTGCCATGATCGAATCAATTGAAGGCAAACGCG
>CAYSZH010000285.1:0-3500 GCA_964435305.1 uncultured Granulosicoccaceae bacterium | reverse complement strand
CGACAATCGCATCGCGTTCTGCTCGCAACGTAGTTGCTATGGCCGCTATAGCCGTGTTCCTTGCTGTAACTTCGGCGGCATCGGCTGCAGTTCTGGCTGTTGCCTCTGCTGTATCCGCAGCCTGTAACGCCGCAATGCTTGCCAGTATCGGCGCATCGTTGTATGTGCCTGTACCTGTACCGCCTGGGGCAGAACGATCAACCTCATTGAAACCGCCAACGTTATTAACTTCATAGGTCGTAATAACGCCGTTGGCGTCGTCGTGGTGATCAAGTTTTGCGTCTTGTGAAAACACACCGGCAATTTCGGCAGCTGCCAACTGCGCACCAGTTATTTTGTACATGTATGGCTGCGTGTAATCCGGGACCAAAACACTAGGATTACCGGCGCTGTCTTCAACAACTTGAGCCTCTATAACTCTGCCAAGCGGCGTTGTGTATAGAATCGTTTGCCCTGGCTTAATACTGTCGGCAGGTTGCGCATTAACCCACGCCATAAAATCACTTGCGCGCGGTGTTTCTGTGGTTGCAAAGGCCGGTAATGCTGCAACTATGTCAGCAGGAGCAATGCTAACGGTCTCAAAGCTGCCATCGTTAGCAGCATCACCTTCTAACCACCATTCACCATCACGCGCAATATAGCCATCGCTGGAATACGTTTCTGACGCATTGGTATACAGAGATGCATCAGAATCATTTGCTAATGTAGTTAGTGTTTGCATTATTCGACTCCTGTGTATTCCCAGCCAGCGATGATGGTATTGACTGCGTTGTTATCAACTGGCTGTACCAGCTTTTCAGCGTCGCTACCGGTCAGGTAATAGCGCTTTCTGCCCACCATCACACTGGTGTTGTTAGACGTACCGCTTACATAAAAATGCGCTATTGAAGCCTCAAAAGGCATAGGTGTGAAACGCTCTAACAAAGTGAAATGCAAGTGAGCATCTGAGTCAGTGATGTTTTTTGTTAAATCGAGATTTGGATTGTCCAGGCGTGCTGCAAACGGATAATAAACAAGCGGGTCTGTAGGACTTTGATACCAACCGAACGTCGCATCATTACCCGCACCACCAATCAGCGTTAATGTTGATGATGGCGAAGCAACGGCAACTCGATCTGTTTCAGTCCAATTACCGTTTGTAGTAACAACCTCATACAGCACGCGGAAATCACCGAAAACCACAGCACCAATATCGTCTATCTCTTGATCGGTTGCCGGTAGGTTTGTTAGCTCTGGCGGTATCACACCGATCGCTGGCGCATTGCTGCCAGTCAATATGATTTCCGTAAAGTTGGCGTTAGGGTTGTTGTTTATTGCTGCGTTACGCGCAAGTACTTCGTTGCTGATAGCGGCGCTTAACTGTGCTGCAAAATTGGCCTCGCTGGCTGCTATAGCGTTGGCTAGATCAGTTGCGCTTACACCACCTGTGCCGCCTGTCCCGCCGATAATTAGCGATGCTGAGTCATGCGGTACGTTGATGGGCGATCCAACGTTGTTAACCCGCTTTAGTCGCAGCGTGTCGTTTTCAAATACCCTGACTAAAGTCTGCGGCGCGAATGTCTGATATTGCGCCGGGGCCAATGGCCCGTTATACACATAGTCAATTTGATTTTTGACGTGGACAACCTTATTACCGCCTGCATCTTCTCCAACCGGCATCGAAAACGAGCGATTTAATGGCGACGTGTAAATAAAATCATCTATATCATCCCGATCTGCGCGCGAATTCAACAATGCAACCAGCTCTGCTGATGTCGGCGTTTCAGGATATTGTAACGGCGGTAAAGGCGCTACAAAATCAGCAACGCTGACCTGAGCAACACGTACACTGGCCGCGCTTGTTACAGCACTGCTGCTAAATATATTAATCGTCATTTTGTGTGCTCATACTGTCGTCTGTTTCCAAAACCTCTGATACGATGATCGGATCAAGGCGTACGATTGATGTCCACTGCGCGTATTCAAAAAAATCACCAGGGTCGAAATCTTTATCGGGTTTAAGCCAGTTACCAGCGCCCCATGCGCCAGCGGCAAAGGTGCTGCATACTTCGGCTGTGCGTTCGTCTATGGCCTTTCTAAAGCCTTTGCGCCTAAGCTGTGACCACCAAATCTTGATCAGTCCAAAGTAGTCATATTTAAGCTTTCTACGCTTGAATAAATACTGGTGAATCGCTTCGTAATCGATTACTGTTTTTGGAGCCTTGCCGAAATAGACGTTGTTACCATCATCGAATACATCCTCAATCCAATCCGATGCCCTGTTGATTCTCCAGCCTAGAAACTCTTTCATTTCCACAACAACTAAACAGGTTTTTTGGTCATCCAACCAGCACAACACGCCAACATGGCTTAGCTTTTCGGCTGTAAACATTCTGATGATCAATGAGACTAAACCGCGCCCCTCGACCATAAGCACATCGCCAGTTTCGGCCTGATTGCGCAGTTCGCTATAGAGCACTACGCTACGCCCGAAGCTTTCTGCTTTTCAAACCACTTGTATGATTTGGTTCTGATGGCGTTGCGCTTTGCCCGCTCGATTATCGCGAGCATGTCCGCTGCGTCTTGCTCGATGTTTGGGTTGTAGCTTTTAAACCCAAATGGATGCGCAAGTATTTTGTGAATAAATGGGTGTAGCGATGTTAAATTTTTAATCTTGTCGGCCAGAACGTCATCAATTGATGCTGGTATGTCGTGATGTACCGCTATTTTCTTCGCGCCAGTTGCTTCACATGTGGGCTGTTCTTTAGCCTTGGCTAACATTGCTCGACGCACTGAAGGCTGCTTCCGTACAGCCTTGGTGGTTTCTACAGGGTGACGAACGACTTTTTTCCAGAAATCTGAATTAGTGCCTTTTCGCCAGATGTGACCAGCGTATTCAAAAGCCATATTTAGTGACTACAGCGCCATCAATGCGAACGGCTTAACAATCTTGTACAGCTCAACAGCTTTTACAATCTTGTCTTGTACTGATGCAGCTTTCTTGACTACTTCCCAGCCTGCCTCTGCATTTCCAATCCACGCCATGATTGACGCTGGAATGGGCTGATTTGTGCGCTCTGCATATTCATTCAATACAGCCTTGCCAGCTCCCCATTGGACAGGGACATCCTCAACGTAATCAGGTTGTGCCTCAAAGATATCAAGCACTGGAACATCGAGCTTACCTTCGAGAAAGTCAGCGCCGACTTTAAAAAACGCAACCGGCTCTGATAACGCTTTCGTTGCTATTTCGTCGCCATTTAAATAAGCCATGATCTCGTCATGCATGTCTTTGGCTTCTGCTACTGCTGAGCCACCTTTGACCGCGTCAATTGCTGTGTCTTTGTCAATACCCATGAGTGTTTGGCATCCTGTTGTGGTTAGTAGAATCGGGCTGATAACCGCCGCCCTGTTGAATGTTCGTCTGTTCATGTCGCTCCAATAAAAAAGGCCCACCATTCGGCGAGCCTTTGTTTTGTCTGTTAATCGTTAGCTTCTAACTAACCCAGTTGAATCTCCGG
>CAYSZH010000284.1:0-3556 GCA_964435305.1 uncultured Granulosicoccaceae bacterium | reverse complement strand
GAAACCACTTATGCAATGAACGCGCTAATCGACAAACTATTCGAACGTGGGGCAATTCTGGTTGCTTTCATTATCGGCAGTTTTCATTTGCTGAATGTCTCTGGTGTGTTTGTTTTGTCGACGCGTGACATCCGTATTTTTCACTTGATGATGATGCTGGCGCTACTGTATATGACGCGTGCGACCCTGGAACGCTGGCGTCATTCATTGACTGACAAGTTTTTTCGTATTGGACTCATTATTGTCAGTACGACCACCTGTGTTTATTTTATGAGTCGATGGAAAGACATTGCACTCAGTGGTGGCGAAACTGTGGCATTGGATGCATGGATGGGCGTGGTCTTATTACTCCTCGTTCTGGAAGCGGCACGCCGTGGCGTCGGGCTAGTGTTAGCCATCATTTGCTTGATTTTTTTCACCTACCCATTTTACTCATCCTATCTTCCTGGCGTGTTATACGGGCGCGGCTATAGCCTGACTCGAATTTCAGAGTTTTTGACTACAACAAGCCAAGGTGTTTTTGGCATTCCTTTGGGAGTTTCAGCCACCTACATTGTTTTATTTTCTATTTACGGCGCGTTCCTGTCGAACTTTGGTGCGGGCGATTTTTTCTTCAAGCTGGCATCCAGGCTCACTCGAGGTATGCTCGCCGCAGGTGCCAAAACAGCCGTAATATTTTCCACTCTTCTGGGCATGATCTCTGGGTCCGCCGCAGGTAATGTTGCTGTGACTGGCACGCTGACTATCCCCATGATGAAAAAGGAAGGCTATCGGTCACATCAGGCGGGTGCAATAGAGGCTGTTGTCTCAACCGGCGGACAAATAATGCCGCCAGTCATGGGAGCGGCTGCGTTCATCATGGCAGAAATCGTAGGCACGCCCTATTCCAATATCATGAAGGCTGCCCTCATACCAGCTTTACTCTTTTTTGCATCTCTGTTTTTTGTTGTCCATTTACAGGCGGCCAAGAATGGATTGAAACCCAGCACCGTAGCGTTGGATGATGATGAATCCATTTGGTTGATCTTGTTAAAGGGTGGGCAGTTTATCATTCCGTTTGCCACTCTCATTGTCATGATGCTTAATGGTTATTCACCCTTCAAGGCGTCTTTCTATTCAATCCTTGTATTGCTTGGCTGTGAAATTATCTGGAAACGCAAAGTTAGTTTAGCGTTGATCAAAAATTCGGCCAAGGCGATTACTGAAGGTGCCAAGGCTGTTGTTCCCATCGCTATGGCTTGTGCCGCAGCTGGAATTATTGCCGGTACACTGGGAATAACCGGATTGGGTTCCAAGATTTCAGGTTTGATTGTGGTTGCCTCGGGTGGATACATTTTAATTGCCCTCTTTCTTACCATGTTTACCGCCATCATTTTGGGCATGGGTCTACCGACAACTGCAGCTTACCTGGTGTTGGCGACCGTTGTAGCGCCTGCTTTGGCTAAAATGGGTTTGCCACTGCTCACTGCACATTTGTTTGTCTTTTTCTACGGTTGTGTATCAACAATCACTCCGCCTGTAGCACTGGCCTCTTATGTGGCTGCCGGAATTGCCAAGGCCGACATCAATCAGGTTGGCTGGAGAGCGTTTGCCTATGGCATTACGTGTTACATCTTGCCTTTCATGTTTGTCTTCGGACCGGGTTTATTGCTATCTGGATCGTATGGTGAAATTGCGCTTGCCGTCGCATCAGGCACCGTTGGCGTTGGCGCGATAGCCGTTGCGGTTGTCGGTTTTGCAAGATCGGCGGTAACCGCGACTTTTCGAGTGATTGCCGCCGTTTCCGGAATTGCGCTGTTGCATCAGTGGTGGTTGACCGATGTTGTGGGACTTGCAGGTGTCGCTCTGGTCCTGTTTGTAGGGTCAGCAGTCAGTGTTAACCGAACGATAGAGGATTAGTTTGATCAATGTTCTCCCCTGAGCATATCGCGCTGGTGATTGCAGCGTTTAGCCTGGGTGGTGTGCTCAAAGGTGCAACCGGGGTTGGAGCGCCCTTTTTAGCCATTCCCATAATGGCTATTTTGGTCGATGTCCCATTCGCCGTTGCGGTATTTCTTATATCCAACATTGTGTCAAACGCTGGGCAGATCTGGCGGTTTCGTGATAGCGACGAGAATCGTCGATTTTCCTATGGGTTTGCCATTACCGGTGCAATGGGCGCATCCATTGGCACGCTTGCACTGGCGGTGTTCCCCAGTGTCATCCTGACTACGGCGGTGGCGTTGGTTGTACTCGCTTATGTCTTGTTTCGATTGTTTAACCCAGGATGGTCACTGAGTTTGGAAGCTGCCAACAAGGCGGTTCGGTATGTTGGTAGCATCGGGGGAGTTTTCCAGGGCGCATTAGGGTTGTCCGGCCCTATCGCTATCAGTTTTGTTAGTGCCATTGGTTTTCCACGTCCGCAGTTTATCTTTACGATGTCTCTGTACTTGTTTGCGATGACACTGGTTCAACTACCGGTGCAGGTTGGTCTGGGTATTATGACATGGGAACGCGCAGGTCTCGGAACATTGGCATTGGTTCCGTTGCTGCTGGGCATGGTGGTTGGTGAAGTTATTGGTCGGCGAATTTCGAAAACCACGTTTGATAGAATAATAATTGTGTTGTTGACGCTTCTTGCGCTACGGTTACTTGCCAACAATTTTCTCTGACAGAATCTTAGTAGTGACTAAAAAGCGATTTGGAAAAAATTTACGATAGCTACCGCGTATGACGAAGTGGACCAATGGGTAGAAATTCTGATAAGCGCGACTTTGCGTAAAATGCAGTCTGGAATGATGGTCGTGCTCCAAGTCGCTGGAACCAATCAGTTACTCGAGGCGCTGAGGCTTCCCAGATCTCGGAAAAACCCAGATCATCCATCCGGTCAAATAATGGGGCTGCGATAAAATCTGCAAGACCGAGCTGTTGACCAGACAACCATGCTTGATTGTCCAAGCCTGTTTCCATTCGTGTGACTGTGGCGCTAAATTGCTCAATAGCGTCATCGACTGCTTTATCGTCAAATCCTTTGCGGCTCATCTTTTCGTAAAAATGTTTGCGTAGTGGCCTGATGTCAGCTTGCTCTTTCTGAAAACCTTCATCGTCCAGGTTTTCATAACGAGGCAAAAACGCCATATTGAAAGAAGGTACCCGTACTGCTGCGGTGGGTACTTCATCCAAATACCGAATCCATTCGCGTACCGTTGCTCTTTCTGCCGCGTTTGAAGGCATCAGAGGAATGTCTTGGAATACCTCATCAAGATACTCACAGATTACCCCGGAGTCTCTAATGACAGCCTCATCGTGGACCAAAGTGGGCACGACGCCGTTTGGGTTTAGCGTTAAATATTCCGGAGTCAGGTGTTCATTAGTCGCCAGATTGACCAGCCGACTTTGCCAGTCCAGTTTCTTCTCTGCCAGACACAGGCGCACTTTCTGACTGCAGGTGGAATGATTGGTATGGTAGAGTGTTAGCATAAAAATATCGATATTTTAAAAATTGAGAGTGATCGTTTAGTTTTACTAGAAGCCATCTCAAAATTGATCCAGTGCGTTGAGGCAAGGCGGGATGCGA
>CAYSZH010000283.1:0-3581 GCA_964435305.1 uncultured Granulosicoccaceae bacterium | reverse complement strand
GCAAGCGCAGATACAGATACAGGTGCGGGTGCAGGTGCAGGTGCAGGTGCAGGTGAGGGCTCTGACTCCACAAGCGCTGGTGCAATAAATCCTCAGCCACTGGTAATAGCCTTGGCGGACAATGCACTTGTGTCCAATACAACCAATAATGATTGGTACCGCAGTGCGACCAACACAATTAATTCGCAGCGCACACAGGTTCCGCAAGCGGGTGCCGCGAAAAATATCATTCTGTTTGTTGGTGATGGTATGGGCATTTCCACTGTCACTGCGGCACGGATTCTTGAAGGGCAGCTTAATGGTCTGCTTGGAGAGGAAAATACGTTGAGCTTTGACACATTGCCATTTGCGGGGCTGGCTAAAACCTATAATGTCGATGCCCAAACACCGGACTCTGCAGGCACTATGACAGCGATGATCACGGGCGTTAAAACCGATGTTGGTGTTGTTGGTGTAGACGAAAATATTGAACGAGGGGTATGCAGTACGATAAACGGCAATGAACTTACAACAGCTGTTGAACTTGCCGAAATCGCTGGCATGTCTACAGGCATTGTCTCTACTGCACGGGTTACGCACGCAACCCCGGCAGCAGTGTATGCAAAAACAGCCGACAGAAATTGGGAAAATGACACGAACCTTTCATCTGATGCGGTGGCAAACGGTTGTGAAGATATAGCGCAACAAATGATAGATTTCGAACGTAATCTTGAAAGCCGATATTCCAATTTGAATGTTGATGGCTTTGAAGTTGTTCTCGGTGGTGGTCGTCGTAATTTTATTCCTAATCCTGGAATCAGTGGCAGTACCGACCCAGCGCATATTGGTGGAGCACGTGCTGACGGGCAAGATCTAACCGCGATCTGGCGCGCCGATTATCCCGACGGTGCCTATGTCACGAACCTACAAGACTTTAACGCGGTTGATACCGAATCAACACCTCATCTGCTGGGTTTGTTTTCAACCACTCATATGGCGTACGAACAACATCGCAACACCTCGCCAAACGGTGAACCCAGCCTGACAGAAATGACCGAAAAAGCCATTGCCTTGCTGGATAACAATGACGAGGGGTATTTTCTCACCGTGGAATCTGGCCGTATTGACCATGGACATCATGCCGGTAATGCCAATGCAGCGCTACGAGATACCATTGAATTTTCAAACGCCATTGAAGCTGCATTGCAGGCGACCGATCCTGAAGAAACGCTGATTATTGTTACGGCCGATCACAGCCATGTTTTCACAATTGCAGGTTATCCAAAACGTGGTAACCCTATTTTAGGGAAGGTTGTGGCGGTAAACGAAAATCAGCCGACACTGGCTGAGGATGGCTTGCCGTATACAACGCTTGGTTATATGAACGGGCGCGGGTTTAAAAATCTGGGCGAGAGCAGCACAGCAGATTCAACTTACAATGAAGCGGTTACACCTGGGCGCTTCGACTTATCCAGTGTGGATACAACCAGCCTTGGTTTCTTTCAGGAAACACTGGTGCCGCTAACAGCGGAAACACATGGCGGTGAAGACGTTGGGATTTATGCCCTTGGGCCTGGTGCTTCACTTATCACTGGCACGATAGAACAGCACGTGCTGTTTCATGTAATGGACTTTGCGAGTCAATTGATTGAACGGGCTGATGCAGCTCTTGCCCAGTAAATACTGGCCCACAACGTTACTAATGAATTATTAAGGTATCGCCACATGGCAATTTGCATCGAATCGCCTAACCGCCGATTAATTGCAAAAATGGATTAGACAACCGCTCTACAAACGCCAGGTTAACGCAGATTAAAATTTGCGAAGATACCAGTAGCGTTGTAGGCCAAGAATATATTTAGGGAACTAAGAACTCGTGACTCGCCAGAAACAGCGTATCTGAAGCATCTTCATACTCGTTTGAAGAGGCTTGCCAAAACCGAGTTGGATCATTGCTAGGTCGTGCAATGATTCTGACAAAGCGCTCTCCTGAACTGATCAGCGATGCATTAACCCGTCTTTCGATGACACTGCCAGTATCGGTAATACCGTCTAGTTGATAGATTACCGATTCTGGTTCGAAAGTAGGTGAGCTAGCGATGATCAGGTCGTGTGTGATTGAATTGCTGGCGGTGACATCAAAAGCCGGTGTCCACTGGAATACCCATTGGCCATTTTCGAGCACGGGGTCCATGGTTGTAGGTGCAATTGGATAACTAAAAAAGGTTCGCAGCGCTAAATCATTATCACGAATGGCGTCCGTTAAGTCTGGAACGTAAGTATTAAACCAGGGATTGTTTAAAATGTCGGGCTCTCGTTCCATAAAAGGCTCAACCAAGTTGAGGTAACGACCCGCCTTTTCATCCACGGCCGCATCCGACAGAGGCCCGTTCCGCAATGTTGTCGCGAAGTCCAATATTTGCTGATGGATCCCAGGCAGTCTATAGAACCCGTCAAGCAAGACATTTTTCTTGGCTCTTGCATAGCCCACCAGAGCACGCTGCTTTAATGCTGCCTGGGTAATGCTGTTTTCAGGTTCTTTCTCTGAACGCAAAGCAGAGTCATAGTCCCAAGGCAATATAAAGAATTTATCTGTGGTTGTTGGCTTATACAGTATGTAGTTGTGCCGTATAGCATCCTGGTTGCCCAGTAAAATATTTACTGTGGCCCATGACAATATATTCTCCATGTCGAAGTATTGATCGAACACAGATTGAAATGTGCGGCTGGGATCATTAAGCGCTTGTATCATGGCCACCACTTCACGGTGATCATCACCCTCTTCAATATTAAGTGCTCGCTCAAAGGTAGGAGTATCTAAGGGCTTGCCTTCAGCATCAATCTTCATATTGACCAGATCGTCCAGTGTGAAACGGAAGAACTCTGTCTTATAGAGATTGGCCTCTGGATCCAGACCGTGTTTGGCTAGCATACGATCGTTTGGACGTTCGATATGGGTGAAGAGGCCGAAGTCTACCGGGCCGGCTCCATCGTCAATCCACAGATTAACAAACTGCGTGCGTAAGCTTGGCAAGTTTGGAATTTCTGCCATGAGGTCGAAGGCAAGTTTGTTGCGAACCCGTTTGGATTCGAACGGGTGTTTGTTGAGCAGTAAATGCCGCTCTCCGCGCCACAAAATTTCTTTGCTATCCAATTTAACTTGAAAAGATTTTTGCGCACCAAATCGTGTGCCGCCGCCTCGCTGCTTAAGTTCAGCGTTTATAAGATTGCCGTCGATAGGGAAATCGTCCGAACTGAAGTGCACAGGGATGTCCACGCTCAGATCGTCTGTTGAATCGATATCCGCAATGACATCAGCCAGAGTACAACCAGATTCATCACCGGCAATACAAACACCTGGTGTGGTCACCGTACGTAAATCGACTCGAATGATATTGTCGATTTCGTAGCCGTCTTGCAGATACACATCGCGATTTTCAACGATGCCATTAGCTGGCTGACGCAGTTGCGTTGTTTCGGGTGTTGGAGCAGGCGCTGGAGTCGGTACAGGAACAGGCTCCGGAGTTGGTGTTACAACCGGTTCAGGTGGCGGCTCTGGAGTCGGTGTTACAACCGGTTCAGGTGTGGGCTCCGGTGTTGGC
>CAYSZH010000282.1:0-3622 GCA_964435305.1 uncultured Granulosicoccaceae bacterium | reverse complement strand
GTCTTGTAATCGAAATACAAGTCGCTAAATACTTGACTAAACTAGTTGGTTTAGTACACTGCACGTAATGCGAATGAGAGGAATTCCCAAATGAGCGCTGACGATTTCGAAATGCCCGATCCATTGGTTTTTACTGAGGCTGCGGCGTTAAAAGTAAAAGAATTGATTGTGGAAGAAGGCAACCCTGATCTTATGTTACGGGTGTTTGTCTCTGGGGGCGGATGCTCCGGATTCCAGTACGGTTTTACATTTGCCGAAGTGATCGATGACGGTGATACCGAGGTACAGAAAGAAGGGGTTAAATTATTAATTGATCCAATGAGTTTCCAGTACCTCACTGGAGCCGAGATCGACTACACCGAAGGTTTAGAAGGCTCACAGTTTGTTATTCGTAATCCGAATGCCACGACAACTTGCGGCTGTGGAAGCTCCTTCTCGGTTTAACTGTGTAATTCCCTCCAAATGGGTCACTCGGCAATGGCGGTGGCTTTGTTAAAAATTTCTGAGTAAGATAATGAAGGGCTGCGCAAATAGCGCGGCCCTTTTTTTTGTATGCGTTTTTCGCGTGTGTTTTTTTCAAATGGATGATGGGTCCATTTTAGTTTCGCACTAGTGAGCATGAACAACTACAACGTAATCGTGGCTGGCGGCGGTAATGCGGGCTTGTGCGCCGCAATCTGTGCAGCCAGGCGTGGTGTTTCCGTTTGCGTTATTGATGCTGCCCCCAAAGCCTGGCGTGGTGGTAATACACGACATACTCGCAATATGCGAGTCGCGCATGAGGCTGGCAATGGCATATTGACTGGCCCTTATCCAGTTGATGAATACCTGGATGATTTACTTCGTGTGACGGCGGGTAATACGGATAATGAGCTTGCCCGCATGACAATAGAGAAGTCGGCTGAGCTATGGGATTTTTTAAGCGAACAAGGCGTGCATTATCAACCATCGCTTGGCGGCACGCTCTCACTTGGTCGGACCAACGCCTTTTTCTTAGGTGGTGGTCGGTCTATGCTAAATGCGCTTTATCGCACGGCCGAAGCGCTCGGCGTTACTTTTCTATACGATTCCAAAGTCACCTCCCTCGCCATTAACGATGGTTATTTTGAGAGCCTGGAGCTACTGCAAAACTGGCAAGGTGATTCGCCAACAGAAATCACCTTAAGCGGTCGCGCGTTTATCGCTGCAGCTGGCGGGTTCGAAGCCAATATAGAGTGGTTGACTGAAGCATGGGGGGACGCTGCCAACAATTTTTTAATAAGAGGGACGCCTTATAACCGAGGCTTGGTATTACGCAAACTGCTTGATGCGGGTGTGGCATCGGTAGGTGACCCCAAGCAGTGTCACGCCGTTGCGATTGACGGCCGTGCCCCAAAATTTGATGGCGGCATTGTGACAAGGCTGGATTGCGTTCCATTTGGTATTGTCTTAAACGCTAATGGTCAGCGCTTTTATGATGAAGGTGAAGACTTCTGGCCAAAGCGTTACGCCATATGGGGGAGGCTGGTGGCGGCGCAGCCTGAGCAAACAGGCTTTGTGCTCATTGATACTAAATCGATCGATCTCTTCATGCCCTCCGTGTTTCCACCACTAAAAGCCGATTCTATAGCCGAGCTTGCAAATTTGCTTGGCCTGCCTGAGGCGCAAACTCAAGCCACCGTCGATGAGTTTAATGCGGCCTGCACAGGTTCATCGTTTGATCATACCGCGCATGATGATTGCCGTACCGAAGGAATTAGCCCTGCCAAATCGCATTGGGCAAGGCCAATCGATAAGCCTCCGTTTTATGCCTATACGTTAAAACCTGGAATTACCTTTACTTATTTAGGCGTTAAGGTAGATAGCAATGCTCGTATGGTTATGCAAAACGGAAAACAAAGTCCTAACATGTTTGCAGCAGGTGAAATAATGGCGGGAAATGTATTGGGTGAGGGTTACCTTGCAGGTATTGGTATGACAATTGGCAGTGTGTTTGGTCGCATTGCAGGTGATGCGGCGGCTCGTCAGATCAGTAATGCAATTGTTGAAAACGAAATCGATGATGGTCGCAATGAATAAAAACATCCCAATAGTTGCAACCATTACAAAAATACAAGAGGAAGCGATCCGACAGTTAGGTGTGTGTAACGCCTGCCGGTATTGAGAAGGGCTGTGTGCGGTTTTTCCTGCGGTTGAAATGCGCAGGCAGCTCAGTGCCGAAGATGTCGAGTACCTGTCTAATCTTTGTCATAACTGTGGTGCTTGCTATTACGATTGCCAGTATGCGCCGCCACATGAATTCGCGGTGAATGTGCCTTCAGTTCTGTCGGGTATGCGCGAAGAGGTTTATGCGCGCTATGCATGGCCGTCATTTCTTGCACCCTTGTATAAAGCGAACGGTGTGAAGATTGCCATGATCGCAGCGATGTGTGTCGCGGTTTTTTTATTGGGTTTTATCTTAATGACCGATAGCGGCAGCCTGTTCGCCAGTGGTGCTGAAGAAGGTGCGTTTTATCGAGCAATGCCTCACAACACGATGGTGCTGGTTTTTGGTTCGATTTTTATCTATGCGATCGCTGCGATCAGCATCAGTGTTAGACGTTATTGGCTGGCAACTGGTGCGGGAGGGAGCCTTGCTTGGGTAAGTATCTGGCAAGCCAGTAAGGATGTAAGCAAGCTGCGATATCTTGATGGCGGGGGTATGGGGTGCATGCATGAGAATGAAAAACCGAGCAATGCTCGACGCATGGCGCACCACTTTACTTTCTATGGTTTTTTACTGTGCCTGGCATCCACTACCAGCGGTACATTGCTGCATTATCTTTTTGGCATGCAAGCACCGTATCCGTTCTTCTCGCCAACGGTAATACTGGGCACACTCGGTGGTATTGGATTGATTATTGGTCCGCTTGGCCTGCTAATGATAAAGCGCCGCAGCGATGATGCTTTGCGGCCAAGTGCTAAAAGCGGCATGGATACCGCTTTTTTGTTGATGTTGTTATTCACAAGCATCACCGGACTAGTGCTTATGGTATTGCGAGCGACGCCGGCAATGGGAATAATCCTGGCGATCCATCTCGGTGTCGTGTTCGCTTTGTTTCTGACGATGCCGTATGGGAAATTTGTGCACGGATTATATCGATATGCAGCGCTTATTCGGTATGCCAATGAGCAAGGGTTAAGTAAACACAAATGAATTTGATTAGATACATCAAAGATGTGGTGATACATTCGCTATACAACATTTATTTGAGAAAATGTGCTTATACTATTGAGCTGACATAAGGCGCTTTTTGAGAATCAGGCAATGGCTCGGGATACTCGACACGATGTACTGTTTGATGCGGTCACAATTGGTCCACTAACCACACGCAACCGGTTTTTTCAAGTGCCGCATTGCAATGGCGGTGGCTATCGGGATCCATCAGCTGCCGCTGCCATGCGCGGTGTTAAGGCCGAAGGTGGCTGGGCAGTCGTGTTTACCGAGCAGTGCGAAATGCACCACAGCTCAGAGATCACTCCGTTTATTGAGCTGCGTTTGTGGGAAGACAAAGACATTCCGCAGTTGGCACAGATGGCCAGTCAAATTAAACAGCACGGCGCATTGGCTGGTATTCAGCTCGCTTACTCTGGTATTAACGGG
>CAYSZH010000281.1:0-3637 GCA_964435305.1 uncultured Granulosicoccaceae bacterium | reverse complement strand
AGTACCGGCGGCACCGGTGCACCAGGTGGGCGTCGCACCTGACGAAAGCGCTCAACGTTCACCCCATTGGGCACAATCGTTAATTTTGATTCTGGAGCACCATCCGCTATTTGACGTAAGCGATTTCCATTGTAGAGCGTGAATACCTCAGAGCTGGACGCGTAGGCCATTTTGCCTAAGGAATTAAAGAAGCGTATCCAAACACTACGTAGATAGTTCATATTGTCATTCAAACCCACTTTAAATGGGTCTAGCTCTTCAGGTATCCAATCGACTTGAGCAAGATCCAATTCGCGCTCTTTGGTATAAATACCGTGTTCTGAAATGATGTACGGCTTACCTGTCTGACTTTTGAGTAAAGCACCGAGAAAGCCTGCATAACCTGTGGACACCGAATGATAGACATCGGCCGATGGAGCTGACTTGGCGATTTGCCCTAAGGTAAATAGCGGTGAATGCATTGCTCGCACTGTCCAAAAAAAATGATTGAAATCCAAGCCTTCCGGTGCGTTTTCATACTTCTCTCGAATGGTATCCCAAGAGAATTTACTGTGATGAAGCTCTTTCTCCGTTATCGCATTGGGACCTGTTAGCACCCTTGCAAAGCCATCTGTAATATCTTCGCCAATGTCAGCCTCGGACTCACAGAGCTGGCTGTGCAAATCATGATTAACATCGAATAATTCGCTTTTGTTCACTTGACGTTGCCAAAACGGTTTTTTTTCTTCAATTTCAACACCGCTATTGAGTAAAAAATGCAATTCCATATGAATCACGTTCTCAGGAATTTCATAGGCCGGCTCATCGTAGTTCACTTCGTCTGCACCGAGAAAAATGATGGAGAATTTAAGCTCCGGCATTCCCTCAATCATTTGCTTGACCCAGGTCGAAACGCCGCCTCTTACATACGGAAACGTACCTTCAAGCAAGAGACAGATGTTCGCGTGTGCTGACGGATTGTGGCGTGGAGATTGATTCATGCCCAATACTCGGCTAAATGGCAAAGCGGCGGGTAGGCTTTAAAAGCATCGTCTATCTGATCGATACAGTCTGCTACCTCAGAATAGTTTTCAGCCTGGAATGCAGCTTCGGCTCTATAAGGCATGGCTTTTTCAATAGGCATTCCTAATGCCATTGAACGATCAAAGGCCACTGCTGCAACACGCTCATTACCCTGTAGCAACGCAATTCGACCCAATGTAAAGTGCGCATTGCGATTAGTGGGCAAAACCTTTACTGCATTCAAGGCGGCCGCGGAGGCTTTTTCCAGCAGCTGTTTGCGTGCCACTGGCTCATCTTTCTCCAATGTGAGCAATTCCCAATAGTTGCTTGAAATTTGTAACCAGGTGTTGGACTGATCTTCTGAACCCTGGCCTTTGGCATCTTTCTCAAGACGTTGGATTTGGCGATTAAGCTGAGTCACCTTATTGTCCAGGGTTTGATAGGCAGTGAGTCGAATGCGTTCATCTGAATGTGCTATTGCCGACTTCAATGCAGCCACTGATAATGAGTTACGAATATTTCGCGCTGCTAAGACTTTTTTGTACAAGACGTCTGCTTCATCAGAATATTGAAGCTGTTCGACAAACCCGCGACTATCATGCCGGCTATACGCACGACCCACCGGTGCGGTAAACGGCAGGTCCGCGTTTTTGGTGAACTGCCAGTAAACATCTTCGGTGTGCCGCCTATTGGCTTGTTCCGACCCATATAAAAGTGCGACTAAAATGCCCAGCGCCCCTACAAGCGGCATAGACACCCCAAATGCAAATGAAAACAGGAACATCTTCCGACCATTAAGCGTCGTCAGTTCGGTGATATATAGTGCTGTACCAATCGCAGCAAGCGCACTGGCAACTACATGAGCTATGAGCCAAAGAAACAGGCCTCCAGGTAGGGGGTTATCAACCACGACAAGATACACTAACCCCGCTTCGATTAATAAAGCAGCCCCAATCCCTAAAAAGATGACAAGACTACGCAACGCGCTTGATCCTCGTCTTGGCTACAACCTGTTCTTCTGAGTCTGCAGATTCAAACCCGGTGCTTAAATTGATAAATTCAAGGCAACTTTGGCGCGTATCGCTGTAATCAATCTGCATTGTTTGTACGTCATAGAGTAGATCCTGAAGTTCCAGATCCATCTCTCTTCGAACTGTCTCACCAATGCGGCGAAGATATGCATTGCAATGACTTTCGGATATGAGTGGTAACAGAACGACCACCACACAACGATCATTTTTAGTCTGTGGTAACCAAGAGGCATCCAGACTTCGGATATTACTACTTACCAATTCAGCAACAACATCTACGTATTCCAATTTCTCAAATTGCATGCACAGAAGAGATGACTGCACCTGATGACTGCTAGCAAAGCGAATTGCAGTATCAAGCTCGGCAAGAAACCAGCCCGTGCGGCTATTCGAGATACCTTTGGAGCGCGTAAGCATATCCCCGACATAGCCTCCCAACAAGGCCAGCAGGTTCAGGTTTTCCTGCTGGAATGCCATGAAGTGCATGTCCCTTACCGCCAGTACACCGTGAAGATGATTCTGCGAATCAACAATAGGCACAACGGCCAACAACCCGCCTTTATGACTATCAGTTGCATGAGACTGCAACTTGACACTGACAAGCTCGCGCTCTTTAATCGCCAGACGCAATAAGGGATCAAAGGCTGGCAGATCACCCATGTTGCCGTGTACAGCCACTGGCAAGTGTTCCAGTTCCGAGTTGGACTTCATGGCGTACAAGCCAGCCACTTGCACCGAACAAAATTGCGCAAATATGGCCAGTAGTTCACTACCGGCTTTCAAGCCTTCTTTTTCTACCGTCAGCAGCGGTTTGGATCGCTGAAGTGCCTGGCGAAGACTCATCCGCTGGCCGGCCATAAATTCTTCAAGTTGACCGTGAGAAACTTTTAGTACGTGGTAATCGTTTGAGAACTCCTTTAACCGATGCCGTAAATATTGGTTTTCGGCTTCTGCTTGATTGCTCCGCCTACGCCAAGCAGTTGCAGAATCCCCCACAACAATAGATAGGACGACGGTTCCGATACATAAGGCAACCAGTTCACTGCTTGCATAAGTCGCAAATTGACCAGTGAATAAAAACATCAAACTAGACAAACCGGCACAAGCCACACCAGAGGACGACCCGTATCTGGCGGCAAATACGACAGGCGCGACCATAACCCAGGGAAACCCAAAGTTGATTCCCAAGGGATCGGACCGAAACAGTAGTAATCCGCCCAGCGGCAGCAACACAGCAAAAGCAACCAGTTCCAGAGTTTTGCCTAAACTCTGCAAATTGGCCGGTAAAGAGGGTAGTCGCTTTCCTTCGCGAAACCCATTGATTTTCAATAGCAAAGATTGCATACGAATCCGCCCGCTACCGAGATTGGGTAGAAGTTAACACCACTTGTTTCATCAATTTATCTATTGTGGTGTTGGCTACAGCAGAAAGGTTAGCGTAGCCCCAACCGGTTTTAGCGGCTGTTCCCTGCCAAAGCACTTCATTGGAGTTCAGGTCCACCAGCTTCAAACTGATTCCAACAGCAGGTTCCTTATCAGGTCCCGACTTATAGTGCCATTCGTGAATTGTGCCGGTTAAACCATAGCGATATCCAGATGCACGG
>CAYSZH010000280.1:0-3670 GCA_964435305.1 uncultured Granulosicoccaceae bacterium | reverse complement strand
GAACAAGACATCGCTTAAAGATGAAAACCGTATTTGTTCTATTTTATTCGCTTAACTTATTGACTGCCTATTTCCCTTGCGAATACTGTGCAAGAAAAACAGTAAGATCGATGAAATGGAAATGGTGAAGAGAATTATCGTTGTGGTTTCTTTCATTTTCTTAAACTCCGGTCATCGGCAGTGGTGGTCGGTTAACGAATCATCTACTACAAATGCCGGCTTATCAGTTTTGTCGAAATCTGTTGCCATGTGGATCTTCAGTTCTTGGCCAAATTTCACGATTCAGTTTCTTGTAATCGTTAATAATTGGGTCATTCGGATATGGTCCATCAACAGATGCATAAATTATTGAGGCTGCGATTGTTGAAAAGGCCGCGTGAAAGTGATTGGTCGACTTCACTACCAACAAGGACCTGGATTGTGGATCTATGCCAAGGTTAGCAAATATGTCGGGATTGAATACCTGGGAACGAACGGTGTTTAAAATCACATCTACACCATTCACTTCTATCCAGGCACAGTCACCAAGCGGCACGATACTCTGACCAAAGCTTTGCGTTGCATCCCGTACGAGATTACGCACTTCAACTTCAGCATCGATGGGCTCACCACCCATGTTTGACATCTTGCCACCAAAACGCAATGCCAGCCGGGCGTCTATACCGGCCGAGAAACAGGTGCGTACTGCTATGGGATCCCAAATGGTAGCAAGGGCGGTATTGGTAGCTCGCTGTACAAACAACTCTCTTAATATGATTGTTGAGTCTCCGGCTGCACCACCACCAGGATTATCCCAAACATCAGCTAACACAGTGGGCTGACCTTCTGCGCTAAGAGCTTCAGACACAGCATCGGCTGCAGGCAGAAACGTTGGTCGAGTTTGGCCCCTGAATGAATAAAGCTCTAACCCCAGTGTCTGTGCCAGCGCCATTCCATTGTCTTCAGCTTGATTGGTTACAACCAACATTTTTGAACCCAGATCAGGAACGTCACCAGCCATAAACCCGTGCACAATAGAAATAGACAACACATCATTGTGCCCTTCCATACTCTTTATCTTGTCGACAAACGAGCGCATCGGTTCACGACTGGTTGGAAAGATCTCAATCATCCGGCAATCAAACACGCTCATGTGTGGTGTGATATCCCCACAGCTCGCACGGTAAACAAGTTCGATCAAGTTCTCTGCTGTTTCTACGAAGTCGGTATGAGGAAATTCCTTGAATATCGTTACGATGTCAGAGTGGGCTGTGCGCCGCTGACTCAGATGACTATGAGGATCAAACGTAACGCCAATTAGTGTTTGCTTACCGACAACTTGTCGAACCAGTTCAATGAGCTCACCTTCACAATCATCGCATTCCTGAGCAACCATGGCACCATGTAGTCCGAGTAACACAATGTCTACGGGCATTGCGTTTTGCAACTCGGTCAACAATTGATCGCGTAAAAACACCCATGTTTGCTGATTAACAATGCCACCTGGTTCAGCCCAGGACGCAGTACCTTCGGTAATGGCCCACTGATATTGTTTGGCAACACGACGAGCCACAGGATAGACCGCGCTGCACAGAGTTGGTGTATCGGGATGTTGTCCAGGTTCTGCATAGAAGCTGTCTTTGAAATCCTGAAGATCGGTTCGCAGTGGCGAGAAAGTGTTTGTCTCGGTTGCGATTGATGCGACGAATACATGTTTCTGCGTATTTAAGTTGTCAGCCATTTCAGGAATCTCTTTGCATGGCTGGAATACGCGGTATAGCTTTTAACAGGCGTTGTGTATATTCATGCTGAGGTTGCTCGAACAAGGTGGATTTATTTTCGGACTCAACAATACGACCCTCATGCATGACAGCAATCCTGTCTGAAATATGCCGAACAACAGCCAGATCGTGGCTAATAAATAACATGGCAACCCCGCTGTCGCGCTGAAGGCGCTTCAACAAGTTAAGTACCTGTGCTTGTATGGATACATCGAGTGCTGACACCGCCTCATCTGCAATTATTAGTTCTGGTTTGACAATCATAACCCTGGCTATACCGATGCGCTGGCGTTGACCACCCGAAAATTCATGAGGATATCGGTTTAAAATGCTTGCATCCATCCCTACGTTTTCGAGCATCTCCACAATTAGGTCACGAGCATCTTTACGATTGGAAGCAAGACTGTGGATCACTAAGGGCTCGCGCAGCGTCTGCTCTATTGTCAGTCTGGGATTAAGCGATGCGAAAGGATCTTGAAAGATCATTTGAATGTTACGCCGCAATGGTCGAAATTCGCGCTGACTGATAGCGAGTATGTCGCGTCCCGAAAATATCGCACTGCCAGACGTTGCTGTCTGTAAACGTGTTAACACCCGCCCCACTGTGGTTTTACCACAACCCGATTCACCAACCAGACTGAGTACCTCTCCCTTCGCAATCTGAAATGACACGCCATCAACTGCCTTTATGGCGTTATCAGTGGAAAAAAAGCGCGCTGCGGGTTTGGAGAAATGAACCTTCAAATCCCGAACATCAAGCAACGGTTCGATCAAAGCCGAAGTTCTCCGGCAAAATGACATCGAACCAGATGGTTGGCATCCGTATGCGAAACCGGTGGCGGCGTGTCGACACATTGAGCTTCAGAGTAAGGACACCGAGGATGAAATGCACAACCGGGTAACTTTTCTTCAAGCGTCGGAACCCGACCCGGTATCGTATCAAGCCATTCGGTTTCTGAATCGATCGATGGAATTGAATTTAATAGCCCTCTTGTATAAGGATGCTGAATGTTCCCGAATAGCTCGCTGGTGGTCGAAGATTCCACAATGCGCCCGCGATACATAACCGCCATTTCATCACAGGTTTCTGCAATAACACCCATATCGTGCGAAATGAGGATAATGGCTGTGCCGGTACGACGCTGCAAATTCAGCATCAACTCCAACACGTCATTTTGTACGGTGACATCCAGTGCGGTTGTTGGTTCATCTGCAATTAGCAGTTGTGGATCGCATGACAGGGCCATTGCAATCATTACCCGTTGGCGTTGGCCACCTGACAGTTGATGCGGATAACTATTTATACGTTGATGATGATCCGGGATTTTAACCATCTCCAGCAACTCCAATGCGCGCGCTCTGTATTGTGAAGATGTCATTTTGCGGTGCTGCTTTAGTGCCTCGACTATTTGATCGCCAATACGATAAACCGGGTTTAGACTGGTCATTGGTTCCTGAAAAACCATGGACATCTCATCGCCCATTATTTGTCGACGTTCCCTGGCTGGCATATTCAGCAGGTTATTGCCGTTTAACCTTATCTTGCCGCCGGTAATTCTGACTAGAGATTTTTCCAATAGCCCCATAATGGCCATAGCGGTAAGGCTCTTGCCACATCCACTCTCGCCAACAATTCCCAGTGTTTGATTGTTGTCTACTGAAAATGAACATTCTTCGACAACTGACAACCATTCGGATTGTCCGGCTACAGCGATACTCAAATTGTCTACTTCAAGCAGTGCCATATTTACACACCTGCTATATCATCTTTAAATCTGGGATCGAGACTGTCGCGCATTGCATCGCCTACCAGATTCACGGAAAACACAGAGAGAATAATTAACACTCCAGGAAACAACAATAACCATGGGGCGCGTGTTAAATAAATACGCTCTTCAGATAACATGTTG
>CAYSZH010000279.1:0-3757 GCA_964435305.1 uncultured Granulosicoccaceae bacterium | reverse complement strand
GATGCAGATCAACCCGTTTTGCACGAGGCACTGGATAAAGCTCTGGAACAAGCCAGATTTACCCAAAATATTATTTCGCGAATTCGAGATTTCACTCAGTCACGTCGGCCAAAGCAGCAGCAACTTGATTTGCGAAAACAAGTAGAAGAAGCCGTATCGTTGCTCGACTGGTTGTTTACTACCAGCGAATGCAAAGTTCAAACTGTACTTCCAAACAAGGCTGTTTTTGTTGTGGGTGATGCAACCATGATGCAACAGGTGTTCACTAATTTATTGCGTAACGCGGTGGATGCCATGCAGGAACAAGAAGTCTCATTGCGTCTTATTCAAATACATCTGTCCTCTCGCGATAATCTTGCGCGGTTGCAGATCACCGATTCTGGCCATGGTTTAAAAGAGGGTGCTGCAGATCAGCTGTTTGTGCCATTTGCCACTAACAGAAAGAACGGGATGGGTGTTGGGTTGAACATTTGTCGATCGTTTGTGGAGCTGCATCAGGGTAAGCTGTGGTTATCACCCAATAGCGATGGTGGTTGCACTAGCCATATTGAACTGCCACTTCAGGAGCATGCGCTGGAAAAATCAGATGAATCAGGAGAGGGCGCATGACAGAGTCCACTGTTTTTGTTCTCGATGATAATGAGGGCTTTCGTGAATCAACCGTTTGGCTTCTTGAAGCCATGGGATATCTGACCGAAAATTTTGAAAATCCAATTACCGCGATACAACGCTTGGATACTGTGCATCGCGCAGAACCTGCCGCTCTGTTACTCGATATCAGAATGCCAAGCATGAGCGGTCTTGATGTGCACGATAAACTCAATGAATTGGCGATCAATGTGCCCATTATGTATATGACAGCACATGGCGATGTCCCAGTTGCGGTTGCAGCCATGTCCAAGGGCGCACTCACGTTTCTCGAAAAGCCGCTGGATGAATCTTTGCTCAAGACAGCACTTGAGCTAGCGTTCTCAGATGCCGTCCAGCGGCCGCGAGATTTTCGCGGCTCACGCGAAGAATATCTACAAACAAAAGAACGGTTGGCCTTATTAACGCCGCGAGAAAAACAAATTGTGGATGCCATGCTGCACGACAAAACCAATAAAGAAATTGCCTCCGCACACCATATCAGCATTAAAACAGTTGAGCTGTACCGGTCTCGTGCAATGAGTAAGCTTGAAGCAAAAAACGCGGCTCATTTAGTCAGAATGGTGATGTCCAGTGAAGCCCTATAGCGCAGTAATGTCTGCACAGCCTCAATCAGGGTCGGTTCGGCGCTGGTTCGAAGCATCCGATTTTCTTTTGGCGATAGATCAATTAGAAGCGCACCGGTATGAATGCGCAAGTAAACCGCTGGCTGCAATGGATGGATGGCTTGATGCCGTGTTACTGGACGAACAGGGCCCGCTATTGCAATGTATCGCAAACTGGGCGCAAAACGATTTCGATTGGCAGCCCTTAACAAATACCTCCAATCTATCCCTGGATATGACGGTGGCTAGCCTGGCGGGTACACAGCGTACGTTGGGGCTGGTGTGTCCTGCACACAACACCCAATTGCTTCCGACATTGCCTGAATCGCTGAGCACGCTTTTGTCGGTACAGCATCACAAAGAGCAAGTGAGAGTTTGTCTAGACGAATTTGTACTAACGGCAGAAGAACTTGAAAAATGTGAGACCGGCGGATTTGTGCTGTTGAGCGGCAGCTTTCACTCTAGCTGGGTTGTTCAATTACATAGTTTTGAGTCCAGTCAAACGGTATTGGCAGCGCGGCTTGATCCTGCAAGTGCTTCATTGTCTCCATTATCGCAGCCATGCGAGCTTGTTGAAGATGGTGATAAGCGTATTCGCGTATTGTTGCATGAGCATACCTTGCTCGACCATAACCACTGGCGCTCCGACAAGGCTGATATACAATCTGGAGTCATGCTTCCCATACCGCCATTAGAACAGTCGGCTGTCGATGTTGAGATCATCACAAGCGAAGGGGTAACAGTATTTGAAGCATCGCTGCTTCGTATTGGCAATGGCTTTGCGGTGCGGCTTGATAGGGCCGCGGCTGGCGTAACACCGGCTTAAGGGAACTATTTTCCATGGACTTAACGGCTTTCTCTCCATCATCGGCTCTCCTGACAGTTATCTTTCTTGCCCTAGCGCCGTTTGTTGCCGTAATGGTCACCTCGTTTACAAAAATCGTAGTGGTGTTAAGCCTGTTGCGCAATGCGTTGGGTGTGCAGCAAATACCACCCAATCTTGTGCTAAATGGCCTGGCTTTGATTCTGACACTCTACGTGATGTATCCCGTTGGGCAGAAAGTGATGAGCAACCTTGAAGGGCAGGAAAATATTGCCGAGAGCACGGAGTCGATGCTACTGGCGGCAGATGCTGCCAAAGAACCGGTGCGCGAATTTTTATTAAAACATTCGCGAGAACGTGAACGTGAGTTTTTTCTTAATACCGTGCAGCGTATGGTGGATAAAGAAGGGCTGAATACAGAGCCTTTATCTTCAAGCGACTTTATCGTTATCATCCCGGCTTTTACAGTCAGTGAGCTCACAACTGCGTTTCAAATTGGATTTTTGATTTTTTTGCCCTTTATCGTAATCGATTTGGTCATTGCCAATATCCTGATGGCAATGGGTATGATGATGCTGTCACCCACTGTGGTGTCTTTACCGTTTAAGTTGCTGCTGTTTGTGCTGATAGAGGGTTGGGCAAAACTGGCACACGGTTTGGTTCTTTCTTACTTGTGATGGCTTATGCTTGATTCTGAAGTACTATCGATTACCAGAGAAGCTCTGTGGCTTATCGTTGTGCTGGCAGGTCCACCGGTTGTGGTCGCAGCGTTAGTGGGCATTGTGATTGCTTTTTTTCAGGCGGCCACTCAGTTACAGGAACAAACATTTCAATATGCAATGAAATTTTTTGCGATTGTGGTGACACTGTTTGTGATGTCTACCATGATGGGCAGCACGCTATTTCAGTTCTCCGATAGAATTTTTACCGATTTTCGAATTCTGGTGGGCTCATGATCGGCCATGAGTTTGCATGAGCTCTGCGCAATTATTTGAGTTTTTGGGGCAGCATATTCTTGTGCTGTCCTTATCCTCTTTACGCATCGCTATTGCATTTTTAATGCTGCCGTTGTTCACCAATGAAGGCATACCACCGCTGGTGCGCAACACCCTGTTTGTCGCACTCGCATTAATTAGTATCACCGTGCAGCCCACATCTGATTTTAGCCAATTTGATAGTGCTACCTGGATAAATCTCTTTGCAAAAGAGGCGTTTTTAGGTGTTGCGTTAGGTGTGTTTTTTGGCTTGTTTTTATGGGCGTTTGAGGCTGCTGGAGTCGTAATCGATATGCAAATTGGCGCATCCTTCGCTCTGTACTTTGATCCAATTGTGGGCAACGAAGTCACCTTGATCGGTACGTTTTTAAGCCGCTTTGCGAACTATATTTTTCTAATGGCGGGTGGCTTATTGTTCATGACCGGTGCTTTATTGGAGAGTTTTGCTATTTGGCCGCTGGTTGAGCCGGTATCGTCCTTGCGTATAGGTTCGCTGCGGCTGTTTGAGGTAGAATTTTCCCGCTTTATGAGCCTCACCATCCGAATTGCCGGCCCAATAATGGTCGTGATTTTCATCATTGATGTGGCTATGGGTATGATTAATCGGTATGCGCAACAATTTAATGTATTCTTTTTATCTATGTCTATAAAGTCGATAGTCACCCTTTTAATGGTGCTATTGATGC
>CAYSZH010000278.1:0-3764 GCA_964435305.1 uncultured Granulosicoccaceae bacterium | reverse complement strand
CCATTGCGGATCAGGCGCGCACGATTCGTATCCCGGTGCACATGATCGAAACCATTAACAAGCTCAACCGCATCTCACGTCAGATGCTGCAGCAGATGGGCCGCGAAGCCACACCGGAAGAACTGGCCGAAAAAATGGAAATGCCAGAAGACAAGATTCGCAAAGTGCTGAAGATTGCCAAAGAGCCAATTTCCATGGAAACACCCATTGGTGATGATGAAGATTCGCACCTGGGCGACTTTATCGAAGATCAGAATATTCTGTCACCCGTTGAAACGGCAACGGGCTTAGGCTTAGGCGAAACCACACACGAAGTGTTGGCAAGCCTAACGCCACGCGAAGCGAAAGTACTGCGCATGCGTTTTGGTATTGATATGAATACCGACCACACGCTAGAAGAAGTGGGTAAGCAGTTTGATGTGACACGTGAGCGTATTCGTCAGATTGAAGCGAAGGCTTTGCGTAAGCTTCGCCACCCCACTCGCTCTGAACAGCTGCGAAGCTTTTTGGATAGTGGACAGGAGCAGTAGTCGCTTTTGGTAATTAACGCAGTTTGTATTTAGAAAAGGCTCCGATTAATCGGAGCCTTTTTTGTTTGGGTGTGCGTATTGGGCTTGCTTGCATGCTGCTTACTGTGGCAGCATCAATTGATCCGAATTTTTCGTGTTGTGTTTCAACCCCACGAGCTAACCCGAGTTGTAATTATGATTAGACTGACTTTCTGCTGCCTCGTTGTGTTCTATTTAATTGGATGTGGTGGATCGAGCAGCCCCGCGCCCATTCCTGCAGCACCAATTTCTGATCAACCACAAAACACAGACCCTGAAGTTACTACCCCTGAAAACGGTACACCTGCAGTACCTCTAATGCCTACAGCACCTTCAACGATGACAACACCCACCAACCCTGGCTCGACATCGATTGCAGACACACGAGACAGCAATTTTTATTTCACAGGAAATAATTCTGCACTCCTGCAAGGGGAGCTCTTTGGTCAGGGCCAGGTCGACAACGCATTGCTAAGAACCGCATTAGATTTCAGTATCAACATCCCAAATGAAAACATCGAAGTGAGAGCAGCTTATCTGGTTCGATTCTTTCTCTCGGTGGGCTCGGGCAATTTATCCGATGAAGGGATTGTGATATCCGTGGTACGAAACGTTTCTGATGAATTCGTTTGCTCAATTGATTTCGACGACCTTGTCTTAACCGACAGCGCTGGAACGGTGCTGGACACTTCTGGCAACTCCCGTGCAACAGGCTCGCAGGGAGTGATATTTGGTCGCAATTTTGATAGTTGTGCCGCGCCAGCTGAGGATATTTATATTATCAGTGACTCATTACGAGGGGACTTTGATACCGCCAGCAGACTAACCATCGGCAGTGTTGACGACACAATTGTCGGTGAGCCAGCAACCCCAGGCTTTGTTGCCACAGCGTATAGCCTGGATTCAGAAACAGGTGCAATGAAAATCAACGTTCCAAACTATCGCGAAACCGATTTCTGGTCTGCCTTTCTTGGCGACATTGTCGTGTTGGATGACACAGGTCTTCCACTTGCATACACCTCCATAGCCGACACACCCAGTTCTTTTGAAGGTAATGTTGCACCCGGAGATGTTGGTGTGATCACTGCTAACGGATTTTTCAGGCAGGGTTCAGAAGAGAATAGCTTTTTGGGTAGTGCAAGTGCGCTACGGATCACCTTCCGTTCGCGTTAGGCGATTGGGGTACTTTCGATAGCGCGCTGTCAGTTTTTTTGCTCTGAGGGTGCGGTTTTAGTTAACCAACCGATGGCGAGCGTTGACGCAATTGCCACGGCAATAGCCGGGACCAAAAAGCGCATTGAAGCCAACATGGCGTCTAGCGTCATCGCATTAAACGCGACCATCATGGCTAAGCTGGCAATGATCAGAATGGCGATCATGACGATAATTTTGATTGTACCCACCATAAAAAGATCCTTTTAATAAGCAATGTCGCTAGCGGATATGCGACTCATCGGCTGCTGATTGATCGCTTTCACGATCTTTCGACAACACTCCAATGGCGAATGTACCGCCTACCAACACCAGCAAGGTGGGTACCACATAGCGCAATGATCCTAATAGGGATTCAAGCGATATAAATTCGAATATGAGCAGTAGCAGCATGACCATCGCCGTGAGCACAGCAATCAGCATGATCAGTTTCAAGGTCCCTTTCATGTTTGGTCTTTTCCCGTATGCTTGAGTTTATAAAAAATTGCCGTTTACTCTACCGCTTGCATACACGTTTTCATCGATTTGAAGATGATCGATTGTGCTTAACACGTTGAGTAAATCATTTTGTAGCAATTGCGCTTGTTTTTGACCATCTCTTTCATGCCAATGTGTATCGAGAAAATTGGTGCTAGTTGGAATGGACATCAGCAGCTTTTCCCCTTTGAAAATCAGCTGGATATCGGTTCCCAAGGTCTCTTTCAAAGACAGTAATTTTTCCATGAATGCCAGCGACATGATGTATCGCGCTTCTACCGGGTCAGATGCTCGCACAGCAAAACTGGCTTCAAAGTGCGGGTCTTCCAGTTCCACCAGCTGCAACTTTGACCCACTGGACAGCACCCTTTGAGCTGAGCGAGCCAAATCGCCAAACATACTCTCAACTGTATCGGTGGTCACAAGCGTAACATCATCCATGCGCTTGTTGAATTTTGCGGCGAAGAGTAAACCGGAATACACAAGTGTGTATTCAACTTTTGTTTTTCCGTTCTTGCGCCTTTTTACGCGATTGGCAACCGTCAATTCAATGATGCGGTAAGCCACATTATTGTACTTGCCGGTAGTGGAATCTTGAGCACCAAATTCATTAGCGGGCGCGTTTGGGAATATCTGACTATCGCGATAGGTTTTCTCTGGAAAATCAGGTTTTGCTTCATATTGGCTAACGTAGTCGCAATTGGATATGATGGTCTGTTTGATTTGTTGCCAAATCATCAGAGAATGCTGCGCCTGTTGCGATTGTAACTTGAGCATGGACGTCATCCACCAGCCCGCGAATGCCAGGCCACTCATTTGGATGAGCATGGTAAGGAAATTCAAAACATCAGAACTATCACCGACAATTAAATTCAGAGTAAGCCCTACAACAAAAGCGGCAACCGCGTATTTTAGCAGTGGGGCTTTTTTCCACTGGTTGAGTTTATCGGCCGTGCTATCTTCGTTATCCCACAGCGATCTTTGAAGCGCTTCAAGATCAGACATCAGGCGGCTTTAAATAAATCGTCGACATCAGGCAGTGCAGCTTCTTTTTCTGTTGCTTTGAATACCGGCATAACCGGGTATTTCATTACCTTTGCCAGGATGCTCGTGGGCAACATGGTGACAGCATCGTTGTAACGCACAACATTGGCGTTGTAGGTCCGCCTTGCGGCAGAGAGCTGATTTCTACTTCGTTAAGCGATTGCTGCAGGCTCAGAAAATTACTGCTGGATGTGAGCTGCGGATACGCCTCCACTGCCACATGTATACGCCCCAGGGCTTGCGAGGTGCGCGCATCAACATCGACCATTTGCTCAGGATTAGCCGTACCTGCGGTGCGTAGCTTTGTGAGTTCGGTGAGTAACGCTGCCTCGTGTGAGGTAAATTGCGATACCGTGGCTATGAGGTTTGGAATGAGATCGGAGCGCTTCTTAAGGTAAGCGCTGATGCTTCCCAAGGCCTCATCGATGCGATTTTTACGACCCACAAGCATGTTGTGCATCACCACAATCGCTACCAAGATGG
>CAYSZH010000277.1:0-3860 GCA_964435305.1 uncultured Granulosicoccaceae bacterium | reverse complement strand
GCCGTCGTGGTGGAATTGGTAGACACGCTATCTTGAGGGGGTAGTAGCGCAAGCTGTCCCGGTTCGAGTCCGGGCGACGGCACCACTTATTTAGTCTATAACCATGGCAACACCTCTGTTGTCATGGCGTCAACCTTGCTGGTCTTTGCAAGCCTTGCAATACGTGAGGCAAAAAACAGGCGCGGCTGTCCCCAAAAACAGTTTAAATCTGCGATAATTAAGGGTTGGGTGCGCGCGATGTGCGCACTCGTGCGTGCCACGAACCCTATGTTTTCAGGCCCTGCCGTTCACTTTTAGTGCAGGGCTAATCACCGATAGCCAACAGGCTGGAGTAACACAGTGCTAGCAAACTATTTTCCGGTATTGTTATTCATCCTCATAGGTCTTGTAATAGGCGTGGTGCTGCTTAATGCAGGCCGTGTGATTGGCCCAAATAACCCCGATAACGAAAAGAATTCACCCTACGAGTGCGGGTTTGAAGCGTTCGAAGATGCGCGCATGAAGTTTGATGTTCGTTACTACCTGGTCGCAATCCTGTTTATCATTTTTGATCTGGAAATCGCGTTCCTGGTCCCGTGGGCTGTAGTACTGGACAGTATTTCCGGTGCGGCGTTTGCCGCTATGGCACTTTTTCTATTTATTCTTGTCATCGGTTTTATCTACGAGTGGAAAAAGGGAGCACTTGAGTGGGAATAGAAGGCGTTCTTGAAGAGGGGTTTGTAACCACCTCTGCCGACAAGCTCATCAACTGGGCCCGAACAGGCTCCATGTGGCCAATGACATTTGGTCTTGCTTGTTGTGCAGTAGAAATGATGCACGCTGGTGCCGCTCGTTACGATCTTGATCGTTTCGGTGTAATTTTTCGTCCCAGTCCACGGCAGTCGGATGTCATGGTGGTTGCCGGTACGCTGGTAAACAAAATGGCGCCAGCCTTACGTAAAGTGTACGACCAAATGCCAGACCCTAAGTGGGTTATCTCGATGGGGTCATGTGCAAATGGTGGCGGGTACTATCATTACTCCTATGCTGTGGTGCGCGGCTGTGATCGTATCGTGCCAGTCGATGTCTATGTGCCAGGATGCCCGCCGACAGCAGAAGCACTGCTCTACGGCATCATGCAACTGCAAAATAAAATTCGAAACACCAACACCATAGCGCGATAGGGTCACGTCAATGAGCACTCGTCAGGAGCAAATGTGTGAACAGCTAAAAACCCTGTTCCCACAAAACGATTCGATAAGAGTCGATCTCGATGTGGTTGCCATGGATGTGGCTGCAGAAGAGCTCATGGAAGTAGCGACCCAGCTGCGCGATGATCCAGCGGCGGCGTTTGCACAGCTCACCGATATTTGTGGTGTGGACTACGCCACTTACGGCCAGGCCGAGTGGTCAACTGAAACCGAGTCGGGGGCAAGTTTCAGCCGTGCTGTTAGTGCAGGCTCTATTGGCAGGCTTACCTTTAATACTGGAGTGGAACTACCCGATATCGGCCGCCCACGATTCACATCGGTTGCACATTTACTCTCACTGGAGCACAACGTCAGGTTGCGGCTCTCATGTCATGCATCCAATGATGAATTACCAGTGGTGCCGTCACTCACCAGCATTTGGTCATCAGCGGAATGGTACGAAAGAGAATCATTTGATTTGTACGGTATTTTGTATGAAGGCCACAGTGATTTGCGCCGACTGCTCACCGATTACGGTTTTACCGGCCACCCGTTTCGAAAAGACTTTCCACTTATTGGAAACGTTGAAATGCGTTACGACCCACTTAAGCAGCGAGTGGTGTACGAGCCAGTCACGATAGAACCACGCGTGCTTGTACCGCGGGTTATACGTGAAGACAGCCGTTATGTGAGTGAAGAAGTTGCCGAAGCTGCAGAGTCAGCTCAGTCAGTAGACAAAGGTTAGCAACATGCCAGAGATTCGTAACTACACACTAAACTTTGGTCCACAGCATCCAGCGGCGCATGGCGTGTTGCGTTTGGTGCTTGAGATGGATGGGGAAGTTGTTGAACGAGCGGACCCTCACGTTGGGCTTCTTCACAGAGGCACTGAAAAATTAGCCGAGAGTAAACCATACAACCAAAGCATTGGTTATATGGATCGTCTCGACTATGTCTCAATGATGTGTAACGAGCATGGTTATGTGCTGGCAATTGAAAAATTGCTAGGTATAGAAGTGCCGCAGCGTGCGCAATACATTCGCACCATGTTCGATGAAATTACCCGCATCCTTAATCACCTGATGTGGCTGGGTGCGCATGGTCTTGATGTGGGCGCCATGTCGATGTTTCTGTATTGCTTTCGCGAACGCGAAGACTTGATGGATTGCTACGAAGCCGTCTCTGGTGCACGCTTGCATGCAACTTATTATCGCCCTGGTGGCGTCGCCCGTGATTTGCCTGATCGTATGCCACAGTACGAAGCGTCAAAATGGCGCACTGCTGCAAACGCTGAAAAAATGAACGGTGCGCGTGATGGTTCCATGCTCGACTTCCTTGAAGATTTCACCAATCGCTTTCCAACATGCGTAGATGAGTATGAAACTTTGCTCACCGATAACCGTATCTGGAAACAACGAACCGTTGGTATCGGTATTGTGACGCCTGAGCGTGCACTGCAACTGGGTTTTACCGGTCCGATGTTGCGCGGTTCTGGCATTGAATGGGATTTACGTAAAAAACAGCCTTACGAAGTGTACGATAAACTTGATTTTGATATTCCGGTTGGCACTAATGGTGACAGCTACGATCGTTACCTTGTGCGGGTTGAAGAGATGCGCCAATCAAATCGCATCATCAAACAGTGCATCGAATGGCTGCGGGCAAACTCAGGCCCGGTCATTACCGAAGACCATAAAATTGCACCACCTTCACGTGCGACAATGAAAGGTGATATGGAAGCGTTAATCCATCATTTCAAATTGTTCACCGAAGGGTTTTGTTTGCCAGCAGGCGAAGCGTATGCAGCCGTTGAGCATCCAAAAGGTGAGTTTGGTTGTTATCTGGTATCAGATGGTGCAAACAAACCGTATCGTCTTAAAGTGCGTGCCCCGGGTTTTGCACATCTCGCATCGCTTGATGAGATGGCTCGTGGTCATATGTTGTCCGATGTGGTGGCCATCATCGGTACGCAAGATATTGTATTTGGTGAGATAGACCGATGAAAAATCACCCCATGCAACTAAGCCAAACCCCTCGAACCAATCAACACCGTATTGGAGGCTATGTAGCATGAGCTCCTTACCATCTGATGTGACATTGCCAGATCCGGCAACTGTGCTCGATGCGCATTCAATTGACGAAATCAATGAGGCGCTTGCCTTGTTCCCGGATGACCAAAAGCAGAGTGCAGTGTTGGCAGCTTTGCATGTTGCTCAACATCAAAACAACGGTTTTTTAACCACCGAGCTTATGGATGCGGTTGCAGCCATGTTGCATATGCCACCTATTGCAGTGTACGAAGTCGCAAGCTTCTATTCCATGTACGAAACGCAGCCAGTGGGTCGTCACAACGTGGCCATTTGCACTAACATCAGCTGCATGCTGATGGGCTCAGACGATATCGTGTCGCATGTGGAGAAAAAATGCGGCATTAAGTTGGGAGAGAGTACACCCGATGGTCGCATCTACCTGAAGGTAGAAGAAGAATGTCTTGCTGCTTGCGCAGGTGGGCCAATGATGCAGGTCGACCATGTTTATCACACGAATCTGACGACAGAGAAAGTCGATGAGATTCTTGACGCGTTAGATTGAGTAAGGAACGAGCATGAGTCTTCCTCCACAAAATCAAGTTTGCTACACAACCTTGCAGTTTGACGAGCCCTGGACCTACGAAAACTACCTCAAAATTGG
>CAYSZH010000276.1:0-3863 GCA_964435305.1 uncultured Granulosicoccaceae bacterium | reverse complement strand
CCGCCATTTTACTGCTCAGTCTCGTTGTGGTTGCAGCAACTGCCGGCAAAAATCCGATTAAAGGCCTGTTTATGATGTTTATCGGATTGTGGTTCAGTCAGATCGGTACCGATCCGATTGGTGGTGTTGAGCGATTTACTTTCGGAATGTTCGAGCTTAAGTCAGGTATACCGCTGTTACCCATGTTGATCGGCGTATTCGCGATACCTGAAATTGTTAATGTACTGGCGCAGAATGCATCCAAGATTAAGACAACCACCAAGGTTTTAGGTGAACGATTAAAATTGGCGGAGTTCAAGCGTTGTCTAAAGACGATTGGCAGATCCACAGTCATCGGAACAGGCATTGGGACAGTTCCTGGCCTGGGTCAGGTTGTTGCTGCAATGATGGGATACACTGCAGCAAAAAACGCATCGGCAACACCCGAGAATTTCGGCCAGGGCGAACTTGAAGGTGTAGCGGCTGCTGAAGCTGCAAACAATGCCGTTAACGGCCCCACGATGGTACCGCTACTGACACTGGGAATACCTGGGGATAATGTAACCGCCATTTTGCTGGGTGCTTTTATCGCTCAGGGTCTGCGACCGGGACCAGAGCTTTTTGAAACTCAGGGTTCCACGGTCTTTGCCATTTTGATTATCATGGTGCTTGCCAATGCGTTGTTCCTTATCATTGGCTATCTATCCATTCCGTTTTTTGCACGAATCGTATCCATCAAGAGCTCTCTTTTAATACCGTTGGTAGTTATGTTTGCCGTAGCGGGTTCGTATGTGTTCCGTTCCGACGTATTCGATGTACAGATGCTGGCTTTCTTCGGATTGTTAGGCGTCATCGCCCGGGCCGCAAAATTTGACGTCATGCCAATGGTAATGGGGTTCATTCTCGGAGAACCTCTGGAATATGCGTTTGGGCAGACACTCGCGATGTCCGAGGGTAATTTCATACAATTCGCCCTAACAGAACGACCGGGTATGCTGGCTATCCTGATACTGACACCTATTCTTGGATTCCTGATCTGGCGCAGTATTAACAAAAAGAATTCTCAACCCAAGTCTGCGGACGCTTAAAATAGTCTCTGGTCCCTAGTCACTTGTAACAACTCACTATCGGAGCTGAACATGGTTACAGTCAAAGAAAAGCCCATCTGGAAGTTTCGTTTGTCAGGGCAAGCCGAGTCGTCCACCAAATCCAGCGTGACCTCACGAGACGTTTCCATGATCATTGACGAGCCAATAGAACGTGGTGGCACCAATGAAGGACCGATGCCGGTGGAGATGGTGTTCGCTGGCCTGATTGGTTGCACCCATGTCATTTCGAACAAGCTGGCCAAGGCCAATAACGTCGAGGTCGTCGATATGGATATAGAGGTAGTGACTACGATGGACAGCCGTGGCACAAGGCTGATCGAACCTATCGATGTCCCCTTCCCCGAAGCTGTCTTGCATATAAAATCAACCATGAAGGGTGAAGAGGCTGATATAGAAAACATCATTCACAAGCTCAAGGAACACTGCGCGGTGTCCAAAATGCTCCGCGAATCAGGCACCAAGGTTGTTGAAAACTGGACAGTGAACGGCAAAGAATATCAAGTTTGAAGATTGAGTGAGCAATCACCGGTAGCATATTTTGTTTGGCAAAATATTAACGGTGGTAGCACCAGTTTTTGCGGTAGTGAGCCTCGGTTATCTGTGGGCGCGACTGAATCAACAGTTTGATACGGAAACACTTACTAACCTTGTCCTTAAACTGGCCACCCCGTGTCTAATATTCTCTTCCCTCACCAGCATTGATATTGGACTTGCGGCCGTAGGTCAAATTGCACTAGCTGCCACTATATCAATGAGCCTTGCAGCATTTTTTGGCTGGTGTTGCCTGAGGTATCTTGGTCTTCCACAACGCACCTATCTGCCTTCATTGATGCATGCCAATACTGGAAACATTGGTTTACCATTAGTACTTATGGCATTCGGAGAAGAAGGCCTGGCATTGGGGATTTCGTTTTTTATTGTTAATTCGATTTCCCAATATTCGGTTGGCCATGCAATCTCAAGTGGCTCCTTCTCACTCTTAAACCTTCTCAAGCAACCACTAAACTACGCAATTGCACTTAGCCTGTTGGTAATAGGGTTTAACTTGAGTGTGCCGCAATGGATTGCAAGCACAACCGACTTGATTGGTGGCCTGGTAATTCCGGTACTATTGATGGTACTAGGATACTCTCTGGCGCAACTGCATGTCTCTGATTTCAAGGTTTCAATTCAACTGGCCTTTGTCAGATTAATTATTGGTGTGAGTCTCGGCTTTTTTCTAGTTTGGGTTTTACAGCTTGAAGGGTCGAGAGCTGGCGTGGTATTTCTAATGTCTACCATGCCCATTGCCGTCTTCAATTTCGTGTTCGCGAAGCACTTTGGCCGCTCACCTGAAAAAGTGGCTGGTGTCGTCGTGTTCTCTACCTTGTTGGCCTTTTTTCTACTACCAGGTTTTGTCTGGATAGCGTTGAGGCTGGCAGGTTGATCACTGTAGCTGATATTCACCCGTACTGCATCGAGGATAATTGGTATGAGTAAAGACAATAATTTAACTATCGCGATCGCAGGGTTTGGTTGGTGGGGTCAGCACATCGCAAAGCGTTTAAAAGAAAACGAGCGATTTACAGTTGCCGCGATTATTGAACCCGATGACGCGCGTGCAAAAGACATCACAGACGTCGGTCTTACAAGGCTAGAGAGCATTGATATGGCGCTCGAATACAAGTCAATCGAAGCACTCATACTGACCACGCCCAACGTCATGCACGAAGCGCAGGTGACTCAAATAGCTCAAGCGGGCCGTCATGTGTTTTGTGAAAAACCTCTTGGCCTCACGGGAGACAGCGCAAGACGTTCGGTTGCCGCTTGTGAAAAGACCGGTGTAGTTTTGGGCATTGGGCATGAACGCCGGTTTGAGCCAGCCTTGAAGAAGGTAAAGCAAATGATTGACGACAATGCACTTGGCACAATTATGCATGCCGAGTCAGCATTCAGTCACGACAAGCTCATCAATGTGCCTTCTGGAGACTGGAGAACGTTAAAAGAAACCGCTCCGGCAGCGGCAATGACTGGTATGGGAATTCATCTGACCGATCTCTACATTTCCTACTTCGGGCCAGTTAAAACCGTGCAGGCGCTGACCGCTAATCGTGTACTGGATTGGGAAACCGGCGATGTGGTTACGGTACAGCTTAAATTTGAAGCTGGAATGACGGCTACCCTAAGTGCAATCCTGTATACCCCGCACTTTATACGATTACATGTTTTCGGTTCCAAAGCTTCCGTTGAAGTTCGCAACGATACCCATCCGGATACACCTGGTGGAATTGCAAGTATGGTTATTTCACGAACTGACCAGCAACCGCAAGTGGAGGATTTTGATTGGACAGATACTGTGGTTGAGAATCTTGAAGCGTTTGCTGATGCCGTGGCAGGGGTTGCACCTTACCCTTACACGCATGAACAGCTGATTGAAAACATAGTCGTACTCGAAGCGATCACCCACTCGGCAGAAACCGGCAAAACGATTCACCTTTGATTGGAGTAAACCCGATGAACTCTGGTGATTTCACGGTTGGATTTATAGGTCTGGGCGTACTCGGATCCGCTATCGTTAAAAACCTGGTAGAAGGTGGCGTTACTGTTGTAGGCTTCGATATCGCCGATACAGCCCGACAAAACGCGGCTTCACTAGGCGCAAGTCTGGTCGATAGCCCGGCAGAAGTATCATCCCGGTCAAAGGTGGTTTTTACTTGCCTGCCGAATGCCGATGCCCTTTTTGAGGTGACCAATGGGAACGAAGGATTGTTTAGCGTTGCAAACAGCGATCAATGT
>CAYSZH010000275.1:0-3910 GCA_964435305.1 uncultured Granulosicoccaceae bacterium | reverse complement strand
GGGGCATGTCGATATATTTGGTCAACGCCAAATGAATCCATGACTTCAACTTTGTAATAAACACCAATTGTAAAATCTAGATTTTTAAATCTGCTTATTTGATCCGCTGCCGTTAGCGCTGATTTAATCCGGTTCTCATAACCAGCGTGGTTTTTGTTTGCCGTCTGTGTTAAAGGTGCCAGGTTTTCGCTATCAGTGCCAGAGCCTCCTAAGTTGTCATTCAATAGATGGCCTGCAACCCAAAGTCCTTTTCGACTCGTTGTAATCTTAGGGGCACTGCTCGATGTGGAATACATTTGTTGCTTAGAAATGCCAATTGGGCTGTGTAAATTGGAATTTGCAGATTTGTACTTTGGCAAGCCTTTTTTGTTCGTTCCTGTCGGTGTTAAATGTTGTTTTTTTCGTCGTTTAGCACCTGTGATCTTTGTGTATTCGGTAAAGTCTTTGCAATTTAACGTGAACATACAACGCGGAATACTGTTGTGATTTGTTCCCGATCCGTAATTCGTGGGTTTTATGGCCTCTGGCCCTAAGGTAACTTCCATTGAGGTTCCGTAGCCACGAGCGTGGACAGGTCCCCACTCAGGTTCAATAAAATATTTAGTCATTTCGTAACTCTTTCAACTTAATCTTTGAAAAATGCAGTAGTTGCGTTTTCCGTAGTCAGACGCGGGTGTGTCATGCAGATATAAACATGCTGTGAGCTTGCAGCCCAGGATAACCGCGCTGGTTTAAAAAATTCGTTGCTTTACACTCCTCGAACCCTCCTTTAACAACCGTATTAGGATTGAACGGTGATGCGTTTATCACATGGTAAAACTGAACTTCTTGCAAATTGAGCTGATAGCGATTTCTTGGATCTACACGATCCAGAAACATACCGATCAGACATTTCAATTACAATAGCCGTAAAGGGTTAGGAGTCGCTTTCTGTTGCAGCAGTTTAGAGCCGCAGCATTAGTGTTCTGATGAAATCGGATTGAGCTGAAAATGTGCAAACACGGGCGTTCTAGAAACGGTGCCTAACTTATCACTGAAAGCATTGCAGCGCCGATTACCACGCGATGTAGCCCTGCGTAGTGGCCTGATATCAGCTGGTGCATCCTTGCTCGCACTCTTGTTGCTCACAACGGTTGTCTGGGTTTTTCTGGTTGATCGTCTCGAAGCGCGTATTGAGGAATCACTCACTACCCGGCATGTTGTATCGCTTGCAAACAGCTTCACACTCTCAAATGATGAGCTCGAAGCTGCTCGTAAGTTTCGCCAATCATTGCCTGTAAGAGATGAGGGTGTTTTTGCCTGGCTAGATTCCAAGGGAGGCGTGTTTTCCAGCAATGTGAATGGTTTGGAGTGTCGGGAAGGTTTCTACGATGCGTGGTTGGATGTTTCGCAAGAAACTTCAGGCACACAGTTGACTGTGTTAGCCGTCGAACAGGTAGACCCGGACGCACACGATCGTTTTCGGTTTCTGGCCAGGAAGCGTGGCGAAAACTGCCTGGTCTTTGGGCGTAGCATGTATGAAGTAGATGCGCTTCGCGATAGTGTATTTGGGTTGTTTCTATGGCTGGTACCACTCTGCCTTCTGCCTTCACTTCTCATCGGTTTAAGCCAATCTTTAAGTTTGCGCAAACGTCTGCAGGGCTTAAGTGATGCTGTTAATGCTGTGTCCAATGGTGATTTGAGTGCTCGAATGCCGGTGCAGGGTGATGATGATATTGACCGCCTGGCCAATCGGGCAAATAGCTCCTTCGAACGCTTGCAGGAATCAGTCAACGCCTTAAAGCAACTCACATCAATAATGGCCCATGATTTACGTGCGCCATTAAACCGGATGTCTATCCCGCTCGAAGAGGCAATCCAGGCTAACTAAGCTGGCCAAACAGATGTTGAATCTCTTCAAAAAGTGGAATCAGGGCTTTCGGATGCTCGATCCATCTTTGATGCACTGCATCGTATTTCGCAAATTGAATCGGGCAGGCGACAAGCTGGCGTCACTGAAATCGATTTGTTCGACACTGTAGAAGTCCTGTTTGAAATCTATCAACCGGTTGTGGAAGAAGGTGCTAGAACACTCGAAATTGAAGGATCAAAAACCGGACGAACACTGATATTGGGAGATGTCGATCTTATCCGCCAGGCAGTGGCATTTTCTGATCGAAAATGCCGCACGCTATACGCCAGAAGGGTCGCTGATACAACGTGCTGTTGAGCATGAAAATGGCCATTGCGTGGTGTTTGAAAAAGATAACGGGCCAGGTGTGCCCGAGGCCGAAAGGCCACGTGTTTTGCAACGTTTGTATCGCTATGAGGGCTCAACCAGCGGGCAGGGTGGACACGGGCTGGGCCTACTCTGGTCAAGGCTGTTGCGGAACTGCGTGACGGAAATATCCTCGTTGAGGACGCTAATCCAGATTTGCTTGTTAAGTTACGCTTTCGTGCGAGCAACTGATTTGGCCGAACAACGCTGCGAGCAAACCTGATACGCATTTTTAGATGGCGGCATCGCGACGGCGATACCCAAGATCTGTATCCAGAACTCGGTTACAAGAGAAAATGTCGCGTAAACTATCTGGCTATTGGGATGCGATCAGGTACTCAACAGTCAGCATCCAGACTGGCAGGGCGTTGTGAGTCTGTGTGCAACGGTATCGCGCAGCCGGAAATCATACGTTTTTGTATGGTTTCAGCAAGTCTGGTGCAATCTGCGTGCATGATCATCAGTCTGATTAGGGGTCGTTTCTGCCGACAAGCATTTTGAATCGGGCCGACATAGACAAATTTGGCGAAATGCCAAAACAGGAGGAAGTCAGTTTCATGCATATATTGCTCGTTGAGGACGATAGCTCCACTGCCGAATACGCGGCAAAAGGATTGACACAAGCGGGTCATGTCGTAGATGTGTTGGAAGATGGAAAAGAAGCGCTCGTTCAGTGCTTGCAAACACAATACGATGTGCTGGTGGTTGATCGGATGATGCCTGGCATGGATGGGCTCTCGCTTGTAAAAGCCGTGCGAGCCTCTGGGGTAAAAGCGCCTGTGCTGTTTCTCACAGCAATGTCGGGTGTAGACGATCGGGTTGAAGGGCTTGAGGCAGGGGGTGATGATTACCTCACCAAGCCGTTTGCATTTTCCGAATTGCTTGCTCGTGTCAATGCGCTCGGTCGGCGCCCGGTGGAATCGAAAGAAACCACCAGTTTGCAGGTGGCCGATTTACACATAGATCTACTCAAACGCACGGTGAAACGTGGTGATACCTCAATTGAACTTCAGCCAAGAGAATTTGTTTTACTTGAGGTGTTAATGCGTAATGAAGGGCGCGTTGTGAGCCGTACTATGTTATTGGAACAAGTATGGGACTTTCACTTTGATCCAAAAACCAGTGTAGTGGAAACGCACATTAGCCGGCTGCGTACCAAAATTGATAAACCATTCGATGTTTCGCTTTTGCACACCATTCGGAATATCGGGTATAGCATTCATGCGCCACGATAAAGCTCAATATAAGCCTGTGTTACAGCCAGCTAATGCGTCCGCTTATGTAATTGATAGTGCCAGTTGTGCTTAAAGTTAATCTTAAATTACTCCGCAGCATGCCATTTCGTTTGGCACTTGCGTTTACTGCGCTTTACTTGCTGTGTTTTACGGTAGGTGCTGTCATCTATTACACAAACATGCAAGAAAGGATGTTTGCTCAAATAGATAGAAGTCTGGTTGCTCGTCAGGACAGAGCACGCCAGTTGTACGAAGAGTCCGGTATCGATGCGGTGACCTTCATGGTCCAAACCAGAAGCGAAAACCCCATGGCGTCTAATTTCGGATATCACCTGGCCACGCTAGAAGGAGATGCTATTGCCGGCAATGTGCCTGCATGCACTACAGAGACTGGCTGGCTGGACGTCTCGGCTGATGA
>CAYSZH010000274.1:0-3966 GCA_964435305.1 uncultured Granulosicoccaceae bacterium | reverse complement strand
TGGTAGTACAGATGTATAAGCCGGGTTGTTGGACAGGCTGGCACTTTGATCGCGCTATTTTCACCACAATAATTAATTTAGGCGAACCGTCTGCGGGCGGGGTATTTGAATGTGCGCCTGATATTCGAACCGAAGACGATCACTGTTACGCTGACGTGGGAGAGGTATTACATAATGAATCTACGCGGGTGCAACGCCACGAAATGCAAACGGGTTCGTTGACACTCATGCTGGGACGGTACTCACTTCATCGAGTGACAAAGATAGCACCGGGCACGGATAGAATTTCCTTGGTGCTGAAATATGAGAAGCAGCCAGGTGTATTTATTAGTGCGGCTGACAGGAAATGGATTTATGGACCCTCCGCGCCCGGCCCAGAAGAGTCGACATTGGTGGCAAAAAATTAGCAAGAGCGAAGGCTTACCGCTCAGTTAAACCCGTGTTCTCACCGTCGCTTGCCGAATACGCAACCAAATCATTGAGTGTGAGGCGGGCATCTCTTTTTTCAAACGTTTGAATGTACTCGATCATGATATTGGCATGTTCTCGCATCATCGATTCAGCTCGAACCGCATCTCCGGATTTAATAGAATCGTAAATGACCTGATGTTGAACGTTTCCAATATGCAGACGCATCAAACCACGTTTCATTTGTTCTTCTGATTCTGTGACACCGCGGTCGAACACCATTGAGCCAATTGCCAGCATCGGCAAGTGGCTTATTTGATCGCAGGTAAAGCTGACATAGTCGTTTCCGCAACCATTCAAGATTGTGGAATGGAATAATTTGTTCGCCGTCTTCATTTTATGAATCATTGGTTCATCAATGCGGCCAATTTCCAGTAGCTTGTCAATATCCTCAATAGCGCTTGCCATTTCTGGCAGGTGTTCATCCCGGTCAGGTGCCTGGGCCATCAACCGGGCTGCCAGGCTTTCCAAATGGCCTCGTACTTGAACCGCCTGCAAAACGTCCGCAACAGTTGGGCTCTGTACGGTGTAGCCGCGTCCTTCGCCGCGTTGAATAACACCTTCGCTTTCAAGAATGCGCAAGGCGAGGCGAATCGGCGTGCGGGAGACCTTGTGCTTTTCGCACAGTTGCGTTTCAGAGAGGCGTTCGCCCTCCGCGAAATTTCCGAAAATAATATCGTTTCGGATTTGGGTGGCTAATTGTGCATCTATGGATTCCATGACGTCATTTGGCTGACTTAGGATCCTAAAGTCAAGTCGAACGGCATCATTTTGCCGTTGTGCGGTATAAAAGCTTGATTTGGGATCCGGTATTGGTGTCTACTGGTCGAAAATAACAAAAACGTGGGCGTTTATTTTGTCAGGAATCTGTTTTGGGATCCCAATGCAGGGCCTGAGGTTTTTTCAATTCACCGAAGCTCAGCATGACTATAAGTCAATTTATAAAGCTGAGTGCGGCGTTAATCATGGCAAGTCTCTTTAGTATTGGGCCTGTTATCTCGTGGCGTGATTGTTCGGATGCCACAAAGACTTACGCACCTTTTTAACTGAGAGTTAATCGTACAACTATTTATAAGAGACGCCATGGCAAGCGACCAGCAGACCGAGCTAAACGTTACGCCCATGCCATTGTTGGAAATAGTGGACAAGGTATTAATCTGGGTGTTTCGTCCACAAACTGGCAGGCAGCCATTAGATTGTCGCTCTTACATGGTCGCCACCAAAGAGTGGAAACTGGTGCATGCACCAGGCTATCCGCCTGTGCTTTTCGATCTCATTAATGACCCCAAGGAATTGAGCGATCTAGGCAGGAGCAGCGAGCATGCTGAAACAAGGCAAACCTTATTTAACTTATTGGCTGAGTGGTCACTCCAATATCGCCAGCGCGAGACCTGGTCAGAGGAACACAATATTAGTATGACGGGCATGGAAGAGAAATTGGGCGTTCTAATTGGTTATTGGGATGAGCAAGATGCGCAAGGCAAAGATCCGAAAATATTGCCTGTTCGAAAGCCGTTAAATTCTAAAGAACGAGGTTGAAGTGACTTGTCTAGTTTAATAGAAGCTTGATTCAGCAACGCAAGTTTCAGCTCAAGTAATCACAAAGCTGTAATTCGGGTAATGGCTTCGTTAGTGAACTCGATTTACCAACATTGTTAAATTAATAAGTTATCGCCGTAGTAAGTCAATTTTAACTGTAGTTAAGGTAACGCAATGAACCCTAATTTAGAGTTAGTCGCTCAAAATAAACAATTTGAAAAGCAAGTAATAGAGCTTGCTCCGGATATCTATGGCGCCATCGGGTTTGCGGCTTCGAATGTGTACATGCTTGTTGGTACCGATGGTCTAATCATAATAGATACAACAGAAACCACAAAAGCTGCACAGAATATCTTATGCGAATTTCGCAAGCTTACTGATAAGCCGGTTAAAACCATCATTTATACGCATTCTCATCGTGATCATATAAGTGGTGCAACGGTGTTTGCAGAAGGTGGTAACCCAGAAGTCATTGCCAGTGACAACTTCGAATCGGACTTGGTTGAGATAGACACTACGCATCCAAAGCCAGGTAAGGCACTGATGGCGCGAACCAAAAGGCAATTTGGTATGGGCCTTTCTTTCCCTAGTGAACGTGTGAGTATTGGAATTGGTCCGGGTGACCGGCCAATGGAAGGGATGGGAGCAGGTTATATTCCACCAACCTTCTCAATAGACCAGGCTCGAACACCACTGAAGCGTTGTGGATTAGAATTGGAATTGGTTAAAGCGCCCGGTGAAACACCAGATCACATTGTAGTTTGGTTAGCGAGTAAAAAAATTCTGTTCTGTGGAGATAATTTTTATTCCTCTTTTCCCATGCTCTATGCCATTCGGGGTACGCCTTATCGCGATTTTAATGCCTGGTCGGACTCACTCAATTTGCTGATTGAATTTAACGCTGAAATCCTGGCTGCAGGCCACACCATGCCTGTTATGGGTGCAGCGAAGGTAACGGAGTATTTGTCAAACTATCGTGACGCCATCAAGCATGTGGTGCAGGAAACCGTCAATGGCATGAATCACCAGCTGAGCCCTGATGTACTTGCGCATACAGTAAAGCTGCCAGATGAATTGGCTGCTAAGCCATACTTGAAGGAATTTTATGGGAAGGTGGCTTGGTCCGTTCGCGCCTATTTTGCGGGTACGCTAGGTTGGTTTGATGGCAACCCGACTAACCTCGCAAAATTTTCTCCTAAGCAAAGTGCACAGCGTATGATCAAATTGGCAGGTGGCGTAGATAAGATGTTGTCTGCTGCGCAAGAGGCTGAAAAAAATAATGATCACCAATGGGTGTTGGAGCTCACTGATCATTTGATTGCTGCAAATGAGCAAACTGTTTCGGCAAAAACGATGAAGGTGAATGCCCTTCGTGCCATGGCTGATCTTGAAATCAATGCCGCTGGACGCAATTACTATCTGCTTTCAGCTAATGAAATTGAAAGCTCGCTAAGCGATTCATAAGCGGATGGACCATCCTTGTATCATTTGTGTTGCTATTACGGGTTCACTGCCAACCAAGGCTAATAATCCGGCTGTACCAATAACCGTTAGCGAACAGATTGAAAGCACACAGGCCGCATTTGAAGTAGGTGCATCGATATGCCATGCCCATGTGAGAAACGATGATCAAACCCCTTCCAGCGATCCTGATAAATTCGCAGCCTTGAAAGAAGGTTTAGAGAAATATTGCCCTGGAATGATCATTCAGTTTTCTACTGGTGGCCGCTCAGGTGCTGGCAAAGAAAGAGGCGGCATGTTGCATCTTAAGCCCCATATGGCATCACTCACGGTGGGCTCAAATAATTTTCCAACCCGCGTGTATGAGAATTCACCTGACTTGGTTGATTGGCTTGCAAACAAAATGCGCCAGCACGCGATACTGCCTGAAATTGAAGCATTTGATTTAAGCCATATTTTCCAGGCCGCGACGATGCACAGAGACGGGCGACTTCCTGG
>CAYSZH010000273.1:0-4000 GCA_964435305.1 uncultured Granulosicoccaceae bacterium | reverse complement strand
CGGCGACTATGACTTCACCCGTTATAAACCGCGCCCAAGGGCCGGCTAAAAATGCTGCAATGCCACCAATATCTTCTGGTTCACCAAGCCGGCGCACCGGGGTTCGCGCAATACGATCATCGGCAAGTGCAGGGTTTTCCCATAATGCTTTGGCAAAGTCGGTTTTTATAAGACCCGGCATAATGCAGTTTACGGTGATGTTCTTCGGTCCCCATTCCACCGCCAGTGAACGCACCACACCAATATCTGCCGTTTTTGATATGCCATAGGCGCCCAGAGTAGGAGACCCGCGCAAGCCACCAATCGAAGATACAACGATAAAACTACCACCCCCGTTTTCGGCCATAATTGGCATAGCACTGTTGGCAAACCAGAGTGCGCTTTGGACATTGGATGTCATCACTTTATTGAACGCTTCATCTGAAAGCTCAGCAAGCGGGCCATAGACCGGGTTGACCGCGGCATTGGCAACGAATATGTCAACACGCCCCCATTGATCAAATGCCGCCTGTACAAGCGCTTCGCATTGATCACGATGGGAAATGTTGCAGGCGACCGCAATGGCATTCCCACCTTTGCTTTTTACTTCTTCAACGGCTTTGTTACAGGCATCAATTTTGCGACTGGCCACCACAACTTTGGCACCCAACGCTGCCAGGTGATGCACAATGGATAGTCCTATCCCTTTGCTGCCACCGGTCACTATCGCGACTTTTCCTTCAAGTGAAAATGGTTGTGTCATAGCGAGCGTCCCTCAGTGCTTTGTCCGAGTAGGTGCAGGTTCATCACCCATACGGAGCTGCAATCGATCACCGGTGTACGGATTGGCCTCTGCAACTTTTTCGTTGAGTTCAACACCAATACCGGGCGCATCAGGCACAACAATATGACCATCTTCCCAGTGTATTGGCTGATTGAGTATCTCCGCCTGAAACCCGGTCCATTGCTCAATGCCTTCCATGATCAAGAAGTTCGGACTACAGGCAGACAGTTGAATGTTGGCAGCACCAACAATGGGCCCACAAAAAAGGTGCGGTGCGATTTGCGCATGAAACGCCTCAGCCATGGAAGCGATTTTTTTACCCTCTAGTAATCCACCCACACGACCCAGATTCATTTGCAAAACAGCCGCAGCGTCATGGCGCAACAGATCGGCAAATTCATATTTGGTCGTCAGTCTTTCACCTGTAGCGACAGGGATTGATGTGTTCTGTGCGACACGTGCCATACCCTGAATATTGTCTGGAGGGGTAGGTTCTTCAAACCATAGAGGATCATGCGGTTCCAGGTGTTTAGCCAGTCTTATCGCACCAGCAGGCGTCATCTGCCCGTGAGTGCCGATCAAAATATCGCAACGATTGCCTACCGCTTTTCTGATGCGCGCGGTATAACGCCCGGCAAACTCCAGAGTTTCCATTGACAATTGACGCGGATCAAAAGCAGTGTAGGGTCGGGCCGGATCAAACTTCAGTGCGGTAAAACCCTGATCGACATATTCAAGTGCACGTTCTGCGGCGGCATCAGGATCGTCATAGACATGTTGGTTGGTAGCCGCCTCTATCGGTGCGTTCAGATAAGTATAACTGCGCAGCCGGCTATGCACGCATCCGCCCATTAATTCATAGACTGGTTTATCCAGCGCTTTACCGATAATGTCCCAGAGCGCTATCTCTATGCCGCTGAATATTCCCATGACAGTCGGATCAGGGCGTTGAGAAAATCCGCTTGAATAAACGTGTCGAAAGTGGCGCTCAATTTTGAATGGATCAGCATCAACGAAGTGCCTTTCAAATACATCGTCGACCATACCGATCAGCGCTTTGGGATGAAACGCGACACCATATATTTCACCGTAGCCGACAATACCGCTGTCGGTAGTGACTTTAACAAACACCCAGTAAGGGCCGCCACGATGGATCGACGCGTTGCCGACAACAAACGTTTTGATATCACGAACTTTCATTTAAGCGTAATCCTGAATAATCATGTCTGCTGCTTTTTCACCGATCATGATTGCCCCCGCATTGGTATTGGCCGATACCAGTGTCGGCATTATCGAAGCGTCCACCACTCGCACGCCATCAATGCCATTGACCTTAAGTCTGGGTGAGACAACGGCGCCCTGATCAACACCCATGCGGCAAGTTGACGTCGGATGAAATATGGTTGAACCGTTGTTACGAACATAGTCCAACAGTGCTTCATCGTTATTCACCTCAGCACCCGGCTTTGTTTCTTTGCTTATATAATGGCCAAGCGCTGGTTGCTTTGCCACTTCGCGCACAAGATGCATACCGGCAACCATTGTCTCGCAGTCTTTATGATGCGCCAGGTAGTTTGGTTGGATTGACGGTTTGTCCCGGTAGTCGTTTGAATTAATTCGAACATAGCCACGGCTTTCTGGCCGAAGCTGGCACATAGTGACGGTAAAGCCCGGGAACCGGTCGAGTGTACGGCCACGCTTTTGTGCTGAGTAACGTAAAAAGTGAAACTGTACATCCGGTGTTTTGCAATCACTATGCGATTTGGCAAACACACCCACTTGCCCGGCGCTAAGAGACATTGGCCCGCCGCGATCTTTCAACCAACGCAATGCTATCTGAATCTTACCTGCAAGACTTGCGACTTCATCATTGACGGTGACGGGCTGTGTACATTTGTATTTGGTGCTGCAGGTGTAGTGGTCCTGCAGGTTTTCGCCAACCTCTGGCAAGTGATGGACGGGTGTTATGCCGTTGGATTTCAAAAGCTCACTATCACCTATACCTGACAATTGTAATAACTGTGGCGAGTTAATCGTGCCGGCACATAACAACACTTCACAACGTGCCCGAATCACTTGTTGACTACCCGCATAGTCAATGTCGACACCCGTCACGCGCTGATTCTTAATGATCAGTTTTCGCACATGGCTGTTAGTTCGAATATGAAGATTTTTTTGATTTTGCAATGGCTTGAGATAAGCCGTTGCAGCGCTGCTGCGCCAGCCGTTGCGGGTGGTTACCTGAAAGTATCCTGCACCTTCTTGTGAGCGGCCATTATAGTCGGGGTTTTCCGGAATACCTGCCTGCATTGCGGCTTGTATGTAGGCATCGCATAAGGGGTGCCCACTCGCACGGCTGATCCCCAATGGACCGTCGCGTCCATGCAATGCTTCATCAATGTTGTCTATTGTCGCGCCTTCTGAGCGTCGGAAGTAGGGCAGTACATCCTCATAGCTCCAACCGGTATTACCTAACTCATGCCAGTGATCAAAGTCTTGCCTCTGGCCACGTGCGTAGACCAGTCCATTGACGGAACTGCATCCGCCAAGCACTTTTCCGCGCGGCCAGTTAAATGTGCGACCACCTGCTGATGCTACCGCGTCGGTGGTATAGCCCCAGCTGATGCGCGGGTTTTCCATTGTGCGGTAGTAGCCTATTGGAATATGTATCCACGGGTTGCGGTCTTTTGGTCCTGCTTCAAGCAGCAACACGGTGGAATCGGTTTGTGTGGCTATTCGATTGGCGAGAACACAGCCGGCAGAGCCTGCTCCGACGACGATAAAATCGTATTCGGCGCTCTTTTCGGTACTGGGGGATGGGGAAAAAGACAAACGAATTTATTGCACCGGCACAGGTAAATGTCTATTTTGCGCTTAAAAACCCATAATGCAAATGCTATAAGTTTATAGCTTCATCCGCTTTGGTTATGACAATTGGAGAGTTGGCGTGCGCCTGAAGTAGCGTGTACCGATGCACCCATCGATGTCTCTTTTGCGGTCTTATTGATGCGTTGGCATTGCCGGAACGGGTTCCATGCCATGACGTCGTACGGTTGCCTCAGCAGCATGCGATGCCAGAAACTCTAAAAAGTGCGCAGCAGCAGCAGGCTGGGTCGCAGTGGTGCAAATGCCCGCCGAGAAAATAGTGACGATCTGAATTGCCTTGGGCAGGGGACCGATGACGTCGATGCCGGGTATATGGATCAGTTCGCTGAGTTGTTGAAAGCCCAGTTCCAC
>CAYSZH010000272.1:0-4103 GCA_964435305.1 uncultured Granulosicoccaceae bacterium | reverse complement strand
CGGCTCGCGCTGGCTAGTGCAAAAGGGCGTAGCCACACCCATCACAGCGGCTTCACCAATACTAAACGCCCCTAAGGCATTGATCCTTGAATAATTGGCGTGTTTACTCGCGGATTGGCCCATTGTCTGCAACAAACCCAGTTGGAACTTGAATCGCGAATTTCTGGTCTTTGACTAGAGATGCTTAGAAAACTCGTTCCATGCATGAGCTATTTATAAAACACCAACCTAGGATGAGCAGTCATCGCACACCCACCCGATGAAAAACGGCGTGAAGAGAAGCGCAAACGCAAACGCAGAACCTCTCTGGACGGTGATGGTGCCTGGCGATACCTCACAGGTGACAGACGGGAAGAAGATCGGCGCGAAGAGGATAAATCCGACGCATCAGGTATGAACATGCCTTCACTGGATGAAATTTGGTCTGAACATTTTGAGGACGGTGAAGACAGCGCAGCCGCGACAGACAACCCAAAAAGTAACAACGGCTCATCAGAACCGACAAGTACCTCTGCAGCTGATCAATCAGTTAAAGATTCCACACTCTCAGCGAATACAGGCGATAATACTCAGCACGACCAACAATGTGCAGCCGGACAAGACAAGCCATTGAATGAAGCTGAGCAAGCCAGACTCAAAGCCCTAAGATCCATGTTGAGCATATCGGCCTCGCGACAAGCGCAAGCTGCGAAAAGACGCCGACCAACATTGGCCGCTGGTCATAAAGTGAGCATTACGGCTGGAGAACAGGCGGGCTCTGTTGGCGTGGTGCTAGATGCGGATTACATTGAGAACAAAGCATTAATTTCACTGCCTGATCAAACCGCCCCGCTGTGGTTCGCGTTCAAGCAGCTCGGAAACTGCTCAGAATAAGATCGGCTCGTGGCGTTAGCTCTGACAAATGATGCCAGGCCAAACGATTGATTCACGCAGAAAATCACGCTCGCCAGGAACCTGAGCTACTATCTATACAGGCGTTTGCCGAACAGCAAAGCTTGCTGTGTAAACAGTATCGTGGTGATCCAGGATCAAGCATTATCTCGCTAATCGCCAGGCATGCAGAGCGTGTACGACATTAACATCACACAATGAACAGCATTCGTCGATTTTTTAATCGTGAAAACCGAGTCAGTCTTAAAACGGTCTTCAGTATTGATCTGAGATCATTGGCGCTGATGCGCATCTCGCTGGCATTGCTGATATTGATTGATCTTTTGCTTCGCGTTGGGGACATAAGCGAGTTTTATACAGACCAGGGTGTGTTACCAAGAAAAACCTGGATCCAGGTGACGCATCGTTGGTACTTATCCTTGCACAGTGCTTCAGGCGAATTGTGGTGGCAGGTTATTTTGTTCGCCGTAGCCGCGGTTGCGGCCCTACTACTCCTTATAGGATATCGAACGAGGCTGATGACAATCATCTCTTGGTTATTGTTGTCATCCCTGCTCAATCGCAACCTGATGGTCTTGCAAGGTGGTGATCTTCTCCTGGTTATCATGTGTTTTTGGGCCATGTTTCTACCCCTGGGTGCGCGTTGGTCTGTAGACTCAGCGCTGCAAAGTGAGTACAAACGCAATCCAAATCAACATCGCTTCAATTCGAATCAGCCGCAACTGTATTTTTCGATGGCAACGGTCGCCGTTATTTTCCAGGTACTGTTTTTGTATTTTTTTACAGCCTTACTTAAAACGGGGGCACCCTGGCGATTTCCATTTGAGGCATCACTTTACACAGTTAACATCCAGCACTTCGCCACACCGATAGCCATGTGGTTAAAACCATTTGAAGGTTTTTTGCAGTTCGGTGCAGGATACGTCATTGTGGTTGAGTTTCTTGCGCCATTAATCGTACTGTTGCCATTTGCATGGCCACATTTGCGTTTGGCTGGCCTTGCGATGCTGGCATCCCTACACGTTGCCTTTCTGCTCATGCTGCATATCGGGCTCTTTCCTTTAATCGACTTTATGTCGCTGTTGGTACTCCTGCCATCCGCATTCTGGATTTTCCTGAGTCATCGCAGGGAAAATCGTATAACACCCCTTAAACGAGACGCCATTACGCTTTACTACGATGAAGACTGTGGTTTCTGCTTAAAGATGTGTTTGGTATTACGCGAATTCTTACTGTCACATAAAAATCAGATACTACCAGCACAGGCCTACCCGGATATATACGCGATTATGGAGCGAGAAAACTCCTGGGTGATTACAGATGGCGGCGGGAAGCACTACACGCACTGGGGTGCCATGCAGCACTTGTTCGTGCAGAAGGGATTGTTTAAACCCATCGGCTGGTTGATGCGGTTTCCACCATTGATGCTGCTGGGAGATAAAACCTATCGATGGATTGCTGACAACCGCAACACCATGGGCGATATCACCGCGAAGACACTTCCCTACAGAGAATTATCACTGAAGCCCAGGCTCATTCCCCAACTGCTGGCTGCGTTTTGTTTTTATGTCGTGGTAATGTTTAACCTCAGTACCTTGCCTGATACCTCATTGCCCTTATCAAGGCATGTGGATTATTCATCTCGAATAATGCGTATAGATCAGAAATGGAGCATGTTTGCACCCAAGCCGTTATCGTATTCTTTGTTTCCACAAATTGAGGGCGATTTAAGAGACGGTACAACGCAGAACATCTACAAGCTCAGCGACATTGACCCTGATTGGAATCCACCTGCCTATGGTTATCCGGTTTATGAAAACTATCGCTGGCGGAAATACTTCGATCGTTTGCGCTCGTCTAAAAACGATAAAGTTCGATCCGCTTTTGGCAGCTATCAATGTCAAAGCTGGAACCGCAAGGTCAGCGATCGATCTCAGCAACTGGGCATATTTACGCTCCATTACATCAGACTTAACACAAACCTCGATAATCTACCTAGAGAGCGCTTTCGCAACATGGCATGGCGTCATTGGTGCTTTGCTGAATTCAAACCGAAATAAAAAAGTGATGTAATCGTGGGTTTAAAGCCTAAGAACGCGCGTTACACATCACAAAACCACATCTGCAAGTGCATCAGAGCTGTGCAATAGCCGCTATTTTTTACAGTCTTAGGGAGAAAGCACTGTGAATTTTCGCGCATCACTGTTCGTTTCAATGTTGTTTGTGGCATCCACACAGATGACGTTCGTTTCAAGCGCACACGGTGCGGTATATAAATGCATGGGCAGTGCGGGCGATATCACCTACAGCCAAACGCCCTGTCAGCCTGAGCAGGAAACCAGCAAAGTACTCAATATTGCCAGTCAGACCAGATCACATGGTGATTGCCGAATTGCCAATAACTTTGCCTTAAAAACGGCCATGGACATGCGCCGTGGTATGAGCTCTGGTGATGTGTTCGCAAGCTATGGCGGCATTGACGCCGTTCCGAATACAGCCATTGGTGTTATTAACTACGTTTACACTCATAAAGAGAATAAGGGAACCGTTCCGAGCCGAATCGCGGCACTTTCAGCCGCCCGGTGCTCTGGCGGCTCCTATGGGCCTGTTAGTTGTGATGACTTCCCCTACGGATTTGTGGCTGATAATGGAGGATGCGAGTCGGCTGCAACCTCTCAGGGCTTCAAACACCAGAACAAAGAATCTGCCAGCAATCAGGTTGGCAACATAGAAGGTACTGCACCCGTACTCGGTGTTAAAAGCGCATCGCAGAACATCGCACCTTCTGCACCTCAGGACGCTTGCAAGAACAGTATTCAAGCGCAGATGGATGAACTATTCCAGGCTATGCGCGAAGGGCAATCCGCATCATCACAAAATCGTTTATCGCAAGAACGAAAGCACTTAAAAAGCCAGCTGGCGGAGTGTTAGCTGACCATATACGCAGCTGATCCCACGGCAATTTCTACCCCATCCTCATCGGTTAGAACGCTTTGGGTCGCCGCAATACGACCGCCAAGACGCAATACATTACCGGTGGCTGTATAGCGCTTGCCAACACCCGGGCGTAAGTAATCTACGCGTAAGTCAATCGTTGCCAAGGGTTTAAAGCGTTGCATTATTTGCATTGTATTTTCAGTTTCATGCTGTTTTGCAATAGCACACATGATCGCCAATCCACCCACAGCATCGAGCGCTGTAGAAATGACACC
>CAYSZH010000271.1:0-4133 GCA_964435305.1 uncultured Granulosicoccaceae bacterium | reverse complement strand
GTGGGTGGAAGCGTGACTAAAAGGATGTCCAACCCCACTCAACTGGAGCAGTTTTTTATTCTTTATGTACACACCCGGTCAATGAAAGCACAGCGGCTTTCGTTGAACAATAGTGGGACCAACCTTCCAGCGCGCTTGTGGCCGCGCCGGAGGAGATATTGATAATTGTACCGCCAGTATCTTTCATCGTTGAAATAGCGGCTCGGATACCATGAAATACGCCCTTAACATTAACATCCACAACACTCCTCCACTCCACAGGGTCGGCATCCTCGATGCGCGCGACTGGATCGATCACACCGGCATTATTCACAAGTATGTCAATTGAGCCAAAGTGCTCGCGTGCTTTCGAAAAGGCATGGTCGACATCATGCCAATAGATCACAAAACCTGCACACCTTTCCGATCACGCCTGCTTGCTTTTACCACTTCCAGGTTATCGATCTTTGTGGCGATTCAGGAAAAACAAGACGATTGATGAAGTTTCAGTTAACGGTCGCATCGTTGCATCCAGCCCGCTTGCTCTACATCGCGCAGCACTAGATGGTCTCGGGCCAACGCTATTGGCCGATTGGACAGTTGATCAGGATATTAAAAAAGGCAAGCTGGTTGAACTGCTTCCCAAATGGGAAGTCAGCGCTGGCGAATTCAATACGGCGGCCCGGATAATGTACCCTTCGAAAAGATATGTACCACGCAAAACCAGGGTGTTTATTGGCTATCTAAAAGACGGCGTAAAATAAGGCTGAGCGTATTTTCGAACAATCCGAGATTAGCTATTTAGCCGCAAACAACTCCACCAGCTGATTGGTCATCGCATCAGCCAACTGCGACACATCATGAATGGTGGCAGCCCTTGAGTAGTACTGACCAACATCATGCCCAATTCCAATAGCCACCAATTCGGTGTCATCTTGCCGTTCAATATGATCAACGACTTTGCGCAAGTGCTTTTCTAAAAAGCGCCCAGGGTTGGTTGACAAGGTGGAATCGTCAATAGGGGCACCGTCCGATATCATCATTAATACTTTGCGTGCTTCGGGGCGCTGTTGCAAACGGCCATAAGCCCACTGCAATGCTTCACCGTCAATGTTCTCTTTGAGAAGCCCTTTACGCATCATTAAGCCAAGGTTGCGTTTGGATTGACGATACGGCACATCAGCCGACTTATAAATAATATGCCGTAAATCGTTTAACCTGCCAGGGTTGGCAGGATATCCGGCTCCAACCCACTGTTCACGCGACTTACCGCCTTTCCATGCAACGGTGGTAAACCCGAGCACTTCTACCTTAACGCCGCAGCGCTCTAAGGTTGCACTTAATATGTCAGCTGACACCGCGGCGACACGAATGGAGCGTCCGTGCATGGAACCGGAGTTATCCAGTAATAAGCACACAACCGTGTCACGAAACTCGGTTTCAGACTCCTGTTTAAACGTCAGAGGGGATAAAGGGTCGGTTAGAACACGAGTGAGCCGCGCGCAATCCAGATGCCCCTCTTCCTGATCAAAATTCCAAGAACGTGTTTGCTGCGCCAGTAACACGCGTTGTAATTTGTTGGCAAAGCGCCCAACCAGTTTTTGCAGGTCGCTAAGGTGCTGATCCAATTGCTCACGCAAACGGGTGAGTTCGGCATTGTCAGCAATGTCTTGCGGGCGCACCACCTCATCGAATTCGGTGGTGTACACATGGTAGCTTTCCAGATCGAATTTGGCACGATCTTCACTTCGTTTGCGTTGCTGTGAGCCTGCGCGTTCGGAACCTTCCTGCTCCACATCTTCCATATCAAGCGCATCATCGCTGTCTTCCGCTTCACCATCCTGGTCGGAACCTGTTTCAGTATCAGACGCATCATCTCCCTGGAATTCACTGTCTTCTTCACCGGTGTTGCCATCCTGATCGGCTGCGGGGTTTTCGTCAGCCTCGTCAGTCTGCATTTCATCGTTGTCAGAGGAATCGTTTTGATCTGAACCTTTTTCAATATTCAGTGCGCGCAACAAATCGCTGAATGCATCGGCAAATGCAGCCTGATCAGTTAAGTCAAAGCTTGCGTCGTTAAAATCCTTGTTAACGGTATCCTCCAACCACTCACGCCAGCCTTCCAGTGCTTCATTAGCCGAAGGTGGTAATTCATTGCCCAGGCGTTCTCGCAAATACAATGTAAGCGCGTGCTCAATACCCAAACGTTTTGGTGAAAGCTCATTAAACTGCAGCTGCGGGCTATCAAGGCTTTCATTTAAAGCCGCATAGCGTTTATCAAGTGCTGCATTTAAATTACGCGCCACACCGTCGAACTCGCGTGCACCAAGCAGTTCGGTGCGAGCCTGTTCGGCCAGCGCAAGACAGCGTTGCGATGTTTCTGACTGAGGTTGTACCTGGTGATGCACATGGTTATCGTGATACTGCCTATGCAATGCAATTGCATCGCTACGCCCACGACTTTCTGCACGCTCTTTCTCGGTCGCGCCGGTCACCAGTGCAGGAATGGTGGCAGCGTTAACATCAACGTCGCCGGCCCTGTCATCAAAATCGATTTTGATATCGGGGTTTTTAGCGATAGCCCGTGCACAGGCGTTGGTGGATGCCTTAAATTCGTTTAGCTCGAATTGCGCCAGTTTTGCCGCATCACTGTCATTGTTCGTGGACGCATCGGCCGACGCTTCTTTTGAAGAAAGATGAGCCGACTTGCCTACCGAACCACTGGAACCTTCAGCTGTCATCGCCTATTTTCAGTTCTTCGCCGAACACACGCTGATACAGTTCAGCGATGAGTGCCTGTTCAGCAGGATCGCACTTATTAAGAAAGACCAATTCGAACGATAGCGCTTTGTCTTCAAAGAATTTGATATTTTGCGTCCACGTAATAACCGTACGCGGGCTCATCACGGTAGCAAGATCGCCATTTTTAAATGAGTTGCGGGTCAGGTTTGCAAGAGAGACCATGTTGCGCACGAGCTCTTCACCTTCTGGATTTTGCAAGTGCGGTGCCTTTGCCAATACCACCTTCGCTTCTTGTTCAGGGGCAAGATAGTTTAATACTGTGGTGATCGACCATCGATCCATTTGCGCCTGATTGATTTGCTGCGTACCGTGATATAAACCCGTGGTATCACCAAGGCCAACGGTGTTGGCAGTAGCGAAGAATCGGAACGCCGGGTGCGGCGACAATACACGGCTTTGATCCAGCAGAGTGAGCTTACCGGTAGATTCGAGCACCCGCTGAATAACAAACATAACATCTGGCCTGCCTGCATCATATTCATCAAAGACCAAGGCAACATTGCGCTGATAGGCCCATGGCAATATACCGTCCTGAAATTCGGTCACCTGTTTGCCGTCTTTTAATACAATGGCATCTTTACCGATGAGATCGATACGGCTGACGTGGCTATCAAGGTTAATGCGTAAACAAGGCCAGTTGAGCCTTGATGCAACCTGCTCTACATGCGTCGATTTTCCGGTACCGTGATAACCACTGATCAGCACCCGCCAGTCGTTGCTGAATCCTGCCAGAATGGCAAGCGTTGTACGCTTGTCAAACAGATAGGTCTCATCATGTTCTGGCACCCGGTCGGTACGCTTTGAAAAAGCGGGCACCTGAAGATCAGTATCAATACCGAAGGTGTCTCTGACGGACACAGTCGTGTCGGGAACCGGGCTGTCTGTGCCAGCGGTTTGTAGGGTTTCTTCAAGCATACAAAATTACGATTTCAAACCAGTCGATTCCCTCATCCTACACGCAGGGGCCACCGCTGTGGTTGATCAACCGGTTTTCGTTTAAAAAAATTCGACTTTATCTACAACTCATCTGTTTTGACATCGTCGTCGGGGGTCTTGCATCCTCCGCTCAACCGCGTTCACATTGCACGATCGAATTTGTCGAACACGTCAATTTTAACGCACCAAAGCTATCCAATAGACTAGAGATTTGCGGGGCAGTCGACCTATAAACCACGCCACCAGCCGTTTGCAGCGAAAAGGCCGCAATCACTGTGACACGGGGTGCACAGCATGTCGGTTAATTTTCCGCTATGGTGGTACCGATATACTAAAGTGAAGTCGCCATAATTACGACAGTTGTCGCCTATGTGGCAGCAAGTGCGCACTATGGATAATACGGACTCAGATGCCCA
>CAYSZH010000270.1:0-4134 GCA_964435305.1 uncultured Granulosicoccaceae bacterium | reverse complement strand
ATATTAGTAGTTTTATTAGTAGTAAAAATATGAGGAGTAGTTAATGGGCCGTCTAGACAACAAAGTTGCAGTTATCACTGGTGCCGCTCAAGGCATCGGCGCACTCATGGCCAAGACCATGGCCGACGAGGGTGCAAAGGTGCTGGTAACCGACGTGCAGGATACCGCTAAAGCCGTAAAAGCGATAACCGATGCCGGCGGCACGGCACAAGGCATGAAGGTTGATGTGACGTCGAACGAAGATTTGAAAGCAATGGTCGAGACCGCGACTGGCGAAATGGGCGGTCTGGATATTATGGTTAACAACGCAGCAATTTTCGCAACCCTTACACCAAAGCCATTCTTTGAGATTGATGACGATGAGTTTGATCAGCTAATGCGCGTCAATGTTCGCGGAGTGCATCAGGTAATGAAAGCAATCACACCAACGATGATAAAAGCGGGTGGCGGTAAAGTGGTAAACATTGCTTCGGGCACTTTTTATTACGGTCCACCGGGGTTGTCTCACTACACAGCCTCAAAGGGTGCTGTGCTGGGACTGACACGTGGCCATGCCCGCGAGCTGGGTGATAAAAACATTCAGATCAACGCCATCGCTCCGGGCTTAACCGAAAGCGAAGGCGTCGCGGCCAACGATGGTTTCGACATGGCGCGTGCGCCAACGGTTGCGAGTCGTTCAATCAAACGCGACATGTTACCGGAAGATTTAGCTGGCTCACTGCTGTTTTTGTGTACACCTGACAGCGACTTTATAACAGGTCAGACCATCAATGTTGACGGCGGCAAGATCAATTTGTAGCGCGCACTGTGGTGTGCGTATAAATGCTCTGCGCGTAAACGCTCTGAATAAGCGCTCTGAATAAACACTCTGTGTAAAGAAGAAAGCGTCACTAAATGATTTTGAAACAACTTAATGCTTAAATAAATGTACATGCCCAAAGAGACATGATGAAATTGTGAATCCACTGGAGAGAACTATGTTTAAAAAAATGACTACGGCAATTATTGCCGCTGCTGCTTCGCTCGCTATTTCCAGCGTGATGGCCCAGGAAAATCTGACATCCAACACAGCGGGCGCCGGTACCGCTGTCGGATTAACGGCAACTGCCTTGGTTGAATATGCGAACGATCGTGGAATCGCCAATATTCAATTGAAAGATGGGCAGACTGGAACCAACTACATTCAGGCGCTTGCTGAAGGAAAAATCGATATTGCCAATGGCCCCTTTGTATTACCGTTTCTATTGACGCGGGCAGCCGGTCCTTATGCAAGCCTGGGCAAAGAAAAAGGTGCTGAGCTCGGGCCAAACATTCAACTACTATATCCTTATACGCTGAGCATATTCTCTATGTATGCCTATGATGCAAAAGGGATCAAAGGTTGGGACGATCTAAAAGGTAAAAAGGTTTTGAACGGACCGCCACGTGGTGCCGCGGTTTCAAATTCCCGTGCACTTATCCAGCTTTTTGGTGGAGCCAAAGCCGAAGCAGACTATGAATCGGTGACAGTCAACTGGAATCAGGCGGCGTCGGCAGTTATCGATGGAACCGCTGATGTGGCGGTCATTCCAGCAGCGTTCCCTGGCCCTAGAGTAACTCAAGCCGGTGCAGCTGGTGCAATGACAATCTATTCGCTGCCAAAGGATGCATTTGAGTCTGAAGCTGGCCAGAAGTTGTTGAACAAGCCTGGCTCGGTTGCTTACACCATACCGGCGGCTGATGTTCTGGCTGGCCTGGGTGATGGTTGGACAGTGTCGTCTGAAGACGACACGTTTCGTGGCATGGCAGTTACCGGTGGTGACATGGTTAATAAGAGTATGGATGAAGAAGTCGCTTACCAACTGACCAAGGCGCATGTGGAGAACCTTGATTCACACAAGGCGCTGGCGCCATTTATGGCGACGTTGAATTTTGGTGTGTTGGATGAAAAAGTCGCTGGTCTTTGCGGCCCAAATCCGATCAAGTTTCACCCCGGCGCTGTACGCGCATGGGAAGAAGCGGGTCACACGGTTCCAGAGTGCGCCAAACCCTAGTTTTGTTCGTGATGTGTTGGGTAACTATTGTGTTGCCCAACTTCTTTAATCGAACGTGTTTAAGCAAACCTGTGCGAAAGCATCCGGCTAAGCAACTATGCTGAAGCAAAACCAAGCGCAAGATATACCGCGACCAGCGAATCCTGCCATAGCAGAAAAAACAGGCGCAGACAGCCTGGTTTATTGGCTCGGTTTGTTGTTGGTGGTTCTCGGGCTTTTAAACGTCACGCCCGCAATACCGGGATGGGACGACCTGTGGCGTTCCATAACCGGAATTGAAAACTTAAAGATCAGACGGTTTCCAACCGAATGGTTATATCCGATCATGTTTTTCTGGATGATGCTGATCGTCGCGCTGAAGCACTCAATGTGGCGAAGCTGGACAGACAAAGCCATCAACATCCGCAGGTTTGGTTTGTTTCTTGATTTCGCGCTGGTTTTAGCTGCGGCAGTCATTTCTTTAAGTTATCTAACCGAATTGGAAGCTGTGTGCCTGATTGATGTTATCAAGGGCGACAGGGCGCAACTGGTAGCACAGGCTTTGGCAGCTGATATCGAATATGCAGAAGCGCTGGGCTTACCGATTCCAGATTCGGCGGACGACCCAGCGTGCCTGAACACCACTTTTGGCTGGCTGCCGTTAATATTGTTCGGTGCGATAGTCGTGTTTCTTGTTTACAACATTAAAGTGTGGGGTTTACCGCTGGTACTGGTTTCACTATCAATCGCGGCTTACACTTTTATCACGGTCATGAACTGGTACTTCAATGGTGCTGATGATCAGAATAAATATTTCATTACCATTCTAAGCAGTGAAGAACCGCGAAGTCTTACCTCCGGTCGTGAATTTGTACGTGATGCGCTGACCAATAACACGGCCGGTCTCCTGGGGCGCTTCCTTAACGTTCTACTGTTGCTGGTGTTCCCATACATTATTCTGGGAGCATTGTTTGGGCGTTGTGCAGGCGGCCAGGCTTTGATAAAGCTTGCGTTTTCTGCGACCCGAAAATTACGTGGTGGTCCAGCGCACGCAGCGGTTGTTTCATCTGCCATGTTTGGCACCATTACCGGTGGGCCGGTCGTTAACGTTCTATCAACCGGTGTGCTTACCATTCCAATGATGCTCAAGCGTGGATTTTCAAAAGTATTCGCCGGTGGTGTCGAGGCCGCCGCATCTTCCGGTGGCTCAATCATGCCACCCATTATGGGGGTTGCCGCCTTTATCATGTCGGCAATGACAGGCGTACCCTATCGTGAAATTATCATCGCAGCTGTAGTTCCGGCGTTGTTCTATTTTTTCTGTCTGTTTTTGTCAGTTGTTTTTCAGGCACGAAAACAGAACATTCAGCCCGTGGGTGAAGTACCTGACGATATGCGGCTGAACAGTGCAGATCGATTGCATCTGGTTCAGATATTTGCGCCTGTGCTTTTGGTTCTGGTGTTGCTGCTAACACCTAAAGATGGCGTTGGTTGTAGCTGGATATCGGTTCTTTTAGGCAGCGTAGTTGAAACAAATGGAGATAACTGCACTGTCGTTTCAATGCCATGGATTGTTGAATTATTCCAGAACGCTGCAGGGGATGCCAGTGCCGCTGGCTGGTGGGCAGTTGTCTTGCTGCTTGTCTTGATGTTTCTGGATAGGGAACTACGTACACATCCGGGAAAAATATTTGATGGACTGGCACGAGCCGGTGTTACCGTCTCAACACTTTACTTGTTGTTTCTTGCGGTTACCGTCATTGACGTCTGCCTGAACTTTACAGGCCTGGCAAAATTTGTTGCAGTTGATGTGCTGGGGTACTTAAAATCCTTCGATGTATCTGTCACCTCAGTTGGCTTTCAACTCTTTGCGTTGTTATTAACGATGCTTCTGGCCGTTCTGCTTGGGATGGGCATGCCTGCGGTACCAGCGTACATTAATGTGGCCTTATTAATGGGGCCGATGTTGGTGGGTCTGGGCATAGCGACTTTTACAGCGCATATGTTTATATTCTACTTCGCTGTTGCCTCAGCTATAACGCCACCCGTGGCGCTCGCTGCGTTTGCAGCTTCCACTATTACCAAAGCGGACCCGATGAAAACGGGTTTTTCAGCCGTGAAA
>CAYSZH010000269.1:0-4145 GCA_964435305.1 uncultured Granulosicoccaceae bacterium | reverse complement strand
GGAAAATCACGTGGCCAGGTTGATACGATGGTTAATTTGGTTTTGCTTTGTGCTATCGCCGGTGCGGTAATGACGCCAGTGCCAGCCGCGGTTGCGATACCAAGGCCTTTTGCGCCTTTGCTTAGAAATTTTCTTCTTAACATCATTTATGTTCTCCGAGTGATTTTGTTGCGAGTCATACGATTTAAAACTGTACTCTTTTATGGTGGATCAGGCAAAAAACACAGGGGAAGCAAATAAACAGAAAGCTCATAAACTGCCCCAGTTGAATGGGGACGACTGTTTAAATACCCTACAAGCTACTGTTTCTGTGACCTGCAGGCTCCCTAAGTTACTGATCCCCACTGAACTGGAGCAGTTTAGAAAGCTCACTCGATCTGGGGGAATCTCAAACGGTAGAATCACTACCAGGCGAAAGCAGCGATCACCTATTTTGACGCCTTTATAAATCCACGAAGATTATCCTGCGCTCGTACAGATTCGAACCTATCAATAACACTTATGAATTAACCCACTTGGATTAAAAAGTTAAAGGAAACTATAGCCTTCTACCATAGCGGCATATAGCTGTTCGATTAAGCAATCATCCGTAATGACACGTGTAATAGTGGTTTAAAATCAAACACTATGTATGCAATTCGCTTTGATTGTTATTGGAGTATTGAATATGACCAACCAAATGCAAGCCAATTTCGGATACCAAAAGAACGGCTCTGGTCGTTCTATATTAATTCGCCCTATCACCTATTTCGTAGCGTTGCTGTTCTCTCTTTCCCCGCTCAAAACTGTTGCTAACCAAAACGATCTCAGCACAGCTTTACTGCTAGCCGACATCCTGCGGGCTGCGCGAACCGAAATCGCCAGTCAACAGCCAACCATCAATAACGATCTCGTTGGCGACAAAGGATTAAGTGGCGAAGTAATAGAACAAAGAGTGCTCGCACGCCTTCATGAAGCCGGGAAATCAGAAGATTTGGCAAACCCAGCTAATAGCAAAGAAGCTGAACTTGTCAAAGCACAACTTGAGTCAATTCGTGAAGTCATTGACGAAAACCAACAACTGATTAATAAAAAAGGCATTGGCTTTAAAGGGTTTGTCCCTGCTGTTTTTGCGCAGCTTACAAATGAGCGTTTCGGGGAGAAAGTAGGCTCAGTAGCCGAACTAAAAGTCACAGCTCCTCTCGATCTTGTGCGAAATCGCAAAGCCAGACCAGACGATTGGGAAAACAATGTTATAGAGACACGCTTCAAATCGGAAGAGTGGACACGAGGCGAATTGTTTTCTGAAGAGGCTGATGCAAAGCGGGGCAAAGCGTTCAGAGTCATGGTGCCAGAGTATTACGGTGATGCTTGTCTTGCATGCCATGGTGGCCCAGTGGGCGAAGTTGATGTCACAGGCTACCCCAAGGAAGGCGGACAAGTGGGTGATCTGGGCGGTTCGATTAGCGTGACTTTATATAAATAATCATAAGCAAAATATTAAGTATTTCTAAATACTTAATGCTTTAAAAAACGTGCAATAGATGAACAACTTCTCCATTGTAACGCGCCTGATATTTTTATGCGCCTTCTTGCTCGCGGTTCTCATCGGCTCTAACCTATACCTTAATCGCGCATTATCGAATGGGGCGGACACGCTGATTGAGGATCAGAAAATCATCAACACAATGACAAGCGCCAATGCCGCCGCACGCGCGTTTGGAGACCTAAAATATTGGCTTGCAGACTTGTCCGCTAGCTTATTGATGCGATCTGAGATAGAAGCTGAAGAGGCTCGCAAACGACTCAATACCGAACTTGACAAGCTCGCCCTGATTGAACCTGAAGCTGTTAATGCGATAAGAGAAAATGTGGATAGCATGATGGAGCAATCGTTAAGCGCAGTTGACGCCTACACAGATTCCCAGCGTGTCATGGGGAATACGCTCATGTCAGGGGCGCGTAATTACATACTCGAGGTCGATACACAACTTGCAGAACTACTCGCGGTTTTAGAACGCAGGGTGCAGAGCAATAGCGAGACTGCGATAACTGAAGCCAATACGACCGAACGCAATTCTATTTGGCTGACACTGGCAGCCTCGCTTGTAGGACTTTTCCTTACTGCAGTTGTTATTCACTCCATCAGAACACCTTTAAGGCGGTTGGTCACCGCCATGAGCGATATCACTAACGGGAATCTGGAAACTAAAATCCCTGTTGCCGGACAAGATGAAATCGGCTCTATGACTCGAACCTTGTCCTTATTTAGAGATAGCACCCTGGAGCGCGATCAATTTCAAAAGGAACGCGACCGCGCAGCTAACGAGAAGGAAGCAGCTTTAAACGAGCTAAGTGTTGTACTTGAGAATATCGAATATGGTGTTTTGTTCGCCGACGAAAGCCTGAACATACGATTGACTAATCAAGCTTATCGCACGCTGTGGGGTATTCCAGACTCGTTTTATGCAGGCAATCCCTCACTACGAGATGATATGGAATTTACTCGCGATCAAGGCCGCTACGTAGTAAACAACGAACAATGGTCAACTTATATGGAAACGCGAATCGATGCAATTCGTGCCCAGAAAACCGAAAGAATAGATATAAGCCTGGCCGACGGTCGAATTTTGCATCACCAAAGTATTCCCATGCCTATGGGTGGGTATATGCTGACCTATTTCGACGTTACTGATATGAAAAATGCGGAAGCGACAATGCGCTCCGCCCGCGACGTTGCCGAACAAGCTACGTCAGCAAAGAGTAAGTTCCTGGCAACCATGAGCCATGAGATTAGAACCCCGATGAACGGCATAATCGGAATGAGCAATCTCATGCTAAATACTAATCTTGATAAAGAACAGGAGGATTTTACAAAAACCATAGTCGATAGTGCTGAATCGCTACTCACGGTTATCAATGATGTGTTGGATTTTTCTAAAATCGAAGCTGGAAAATTTGATCTGGACCCGCAAGCAACAGACTTAAGAGAGTGTATTGAAGGCGCACTCGATCTGGTTACTGCAAGCGTTGATCAAAAGAATCTTAATCTGGCTTATTTACTTGAAAGAGACACGCCAGAGGGCGTGATTGCTGACTCTGGCAGACTGCGACAAATTTTGCTGAACCTGCTCAACAACGCAATAAAATTTACTGAACAAGGTGAAATTGTATTGCGCGTTGCTATCGCCTCACAACAAGAGAAACCCAACACTGAGTCGGAAACCCACAATAGTGATGCATCTTATACAGCCCTGCAATTTTCTGTTTCTGACACCGGCATTGGCATACCATCAGAAAAAATAGCCACCTTGTTTGATTCTTTTACACAGGTCGACGCTTCGACCACCCGAGTGTATGGGGGCACCGGTTTAGGGTTAACTATCAGTAAAAGCCTTGTGGAAATGATGGGAGGTAGAATTTGGGTTGACAGTACTGTGGGTGAAGGTACGACATTCCATTTCACTGCATTTCTACCGGAAGCCAAGATTAACAGACGAGTCGCACTACATGAGATAAAGCCTGACCTTGCGAATAGGAAATTGCTGATTGTGGACGACAACATGACTAATCGCAAAATTCTCTCTATCCAGGCAGAAGAATGGGCTATGTCAAATGTGCAAACCGAATCGCCCTTAGAAGCCTTAGATTGGATAAAGAACGGGCGCGAGTTTGATATAGCTATTCTTGATATGAGCATGCCCGAGATGGATGGAATTGAGCTTGCTCGCGGAATTCGCCGCTACAAATCTGTAGATGAACTGCCTTTGATTCTACTGAGCTCACTTGCAACTATTTCAGACGTACCTAAAAACGAAATCATAGAGGCAGGGTTTACAGCCAAACTTGCAAAGCCGATAAAGCCTTCTGCACTGCTGGAAATCATGTTGGATACATTTTCTGCACAAGCTAATAAATTTACGCGTAGAGAGCGTGGCACCGAGAACGAACTGGATGAAAATATGTCCCGTAAGTTGCCGCTTAAAATATTGCTAGTGGATGATAACAAGACTAACCAAAAATTGGCTGCCTTGGTATTGAAGCGGCTGGGCTATGTCGCAGACGTCGCAGTCAATGGTGAGGATGCAGTATCTCAGCAATCCGGCAAGCAATATGACGTGATACTCATGGATATCGAAATGCCTGTAATGGATGGTGTAGATGCG
>CAYSZH010000268.1:0-4162 GCA_964435305.1 uncultured Granulosicoccaceae bacterium | reverse complement strand
CTATTGCATAGGCCATGCTCCTGGTGAGGTCTGCGGCCGAGCATTTGCGACCTTGGTGTCGAGTATGTCATTGCGAGCTCTGCCAGCTGTTGTGTCGGTTCCATTATTAATGTGGTTTGTACGTGTGCGAAGCGCTCGCCTGGTGATTATCTAGTTCGTGGATATTCAGAGCAATGAGCTAGAGTTTTTTCCGGTAAAAAGCGCAGCGATGCGCACGGCAACTTTAGAGAGTATTTCTAATGATGCCGTTTTTTCATCCTTAGCCTACGCGAATCTGGCTGTTTTTCTCTCCATTTTGTTCTGCTTTGCTGGTATGGCGCCATCAGTTGCAATGTTCTATGTGCTGTTCTCTTTTCTAATATTATTCGCTACAGCAGCCCTGTGCAGATATTCACAATCTCGAATGGATTCACGTGGGGCTCAAGTCAGTATTTTAGTGTCGGTGGTTTTGAATGATTTAGTATTGCCTACAGTGCTGGTTTTTGATTTTTTCGCTCAAGAGCGTGCAAACACCATGGCCGGCATCATCAGTGTTGCCAGCGTGTCCTTTATTTCAATTCACCTTTGTGCTCGTTCAAGTCGTGTGATGATTGTGGCTAAGTTCACCACAATCATGATGTGTGGCTATTTTACCTTTCAGCATAATGAAAAAAACTTGCCCGTTACGGAAATCAATTCACTTCTGAGTATTGCGTTTTTTATCCTGATGGCGACTGGTTACTGGATTATTGTTCGGCGTAGGCAAGAGTTGCAATGGCAGTTTCGGTTGGAGCGGCTGAATACTTATAGCCAGGAGCAAAATCGAAAGCTCTCAGCAGCGCTTTTGGAAAATACTGAGACCAATAAAAAACTGAATGCTGAATTCACTTTGAGGAAAAAATTGCTCAGCCACATTGGCCATGATTTACGACAGCCCATCAGTGCAGCGGTGTATATGTTGATGGAAATTGAAAAATCTGAAAAAGACGAAAGCCGTTCAACCTTAATTAACGACACACGGGCTTGTGTGAATTCGGCGAGTCGAATGATTGAAGATATTGTTCAAGCCACGCACTACGATAATGCTGAAATCGATAACCAACCAGAATTACTTTATCTCAACGATTTATTAAACATGGTATTTCGAGAACATGTTGGTTTGGCTGCTGAAGCACAATGTCAACTGAGCCTCGTAGAAACTGGTGTTAGTGTTTTTGTTGACCCAGAGCTTCTAGGCCGTATTCTTCGAAACCTGGTGCGCAACGCCATTAAGCACTCTGACGCAACCAAGATAGTAATGGGAGTGCGTCGCCGAAAAGGGGAATTCGAAATCTGGGTTGCGGATAACGGCTGTGGATTGTCTGGAAGTCGTGGCAAGATGGACGAAGAGGGTATGAATACCAGCGCAGCAGGCTTAGGCCTGGGTTTAAAAATCTCATATCAATTGGCTGCCGTAACAGGTGCTAAGCTAAAATTGAACAGTCGTGAAGGTGAAGGTACCGTTGCCAGGCTAATCGTTCCGCGTTAAAGAGTGTCTTGGGGATCCAAGGAATGCCAATGCTGGCACCGTATCAGGTCACTGGGCGTTATTTGTTTTATCTGTGGTTTAGATTATCTGTGGTTTGGTTTATCTGTGGTTTGGTTTATCTGTGGTTTAATGCGGAGCGGAATTTAGGCTCCTGATCCCTGTTTTAGCGTAATTTGGTATTTTTCTGGTACGTATTTATTGTTCATAGGTATTGAATTGGTACATTGCAATACTCTGTGTTGTCAGACATCATGGGAGATGTTCACTACCGAACCGCCCTTCAGTTGCGAAAGGGCGAATTAAACCAAGGCGAATCAAACCAAGCTGTATCAAACCAAGCTGTATCAAACCAAGTTGTATCAAAATAAGAGGAGTAGTACTTATGAAATTGTTCAATTCAAAATCAGCACGTGCCCTACTGATTGCGGGGTCGGTATCCATACTAAGTGCTACTGGTGTTGCTAAAGCAGCAGACAGTACACAGCCCATTGTTATTCCAATTCACAATTGGTCTAGTCAAATTGTTATGGCCTACGTTATTGGTGGCATGTTTGAAAGCATGGGCAGCAATGTTGAGTATGTTCCTGCTGACACACAAGCTGTTTACGAATCTATACGTAACGGCGATGTCACGATTTCACACGAAGTATGGCAATCTACTTTTGGTAAATCCTTTTATAACGCAATGGCAAAAGGCGGTGTTATCGATGCCGGCACACACTCAGCCACCACACTAGAAGAGATGGGTGTACCTACTTGGGTTATCGAAGAAAACCTGTGTCCTGGCTTACCTAATTGGGAAGCGTTGAAAGACTGTCACGCAAACTTCACAACGCCTGATTCTGAAGGTAAAGGCCGTTGGCTTGAAGGCCCACAAAGCTGGCATGGCGACTTAATGCCTGAGCGGCTTGAAGCACTTGGCTTGGGAGACAACTGGACTGTTAAGTTTGCAGGCGGTGCTGATGCTCTGTGGACCGAGCTTGCAGCGGCAAAGAAAGAAAAGCGCGGCACTATCGTGTTTAACTGGACGCCAAACTTCACTGATGCGGAAGGTTTTACTTTTATTGAATTCCCTCCATACAAAGAAGGCTGCCGAATCGCGGACGGTGGTGATGGTACCTGTGGTTCACCAGTAGGTTGGTTGAAGAAAGCGGCGAACTACCGTTTCCCAAAAACTCACCCTGCTGCCTATACCGCATTTTCCAAGGTGGACTTTTCTACCACGCAAATCGGTCAAATGGCGGCGTTGGTTGATATTGATAAGATGGATCATAAAGACGCTGCAAAGAAGTGGGCGGCTGACAATGAAGCGCTACTGATGTCTTGGACGAAGTAAGATCTGAGCGTTTGATTACAACTGTGATGATTTCGTAAAGTACAACCCTCCCGGCAAACCAATAAGTCCGGGAGGGTTTTTTGATTTTGGAACCCCCTAATTTTTTACATACCATGTCTGAGCATTCCACGGCTTCAAGTACTGACCCTGTTATTCGCTGCGAGTCGGTTTATAAAATTTTTGGCGAAAACGCAGAAAGAATGATGCAGGAATGCGGCGGTCAGGTTGACGCTGATAAGTTTGAGGAGGCAGGCTGTATTGTTGGTGTGAATAACGCGTCTTTTGAGGTCCATCCCGGTGAGCTGCTTATTATCATGGGCCTGTCGGGTTCAGGAAAATCAACGCTTCTGCGCTGTATCTCACGCCTAACAGACGCCACTGCTGGTCAGATCTACATCGAAGGGCAGGATATTCTATCGATGTCCAGCAAGAAGCTGATCGAACTGCGTCGAAGCAAAATGGGCATGGTGTTTCAAAGCTTTGCGCTGCTGCCGCATAAAACCGTAATTGAAAATATTGCTTTTCCACTTCAGGTTAAAGGCGTTAGTACCAAAGACAGTATCCAGCGTGCTCAGGAAATGATTAACCTTGTGAGCTTATCTGGGCGCGAAAATTATTTTCCAAGGCAGCTATCAGGTGGCCAGCAGCAACGCGTTGGCATAGCAAGGTCGCTCGCGATAGAGCCTGATATCTGGTTTCTTGATGAACCTTTTTCTGCGCTCGACCCGTTGATAAGAAAAGAAATGCAGGATGAATTCTTACGCTTGCAAGGTGTACTCAGTAAAACCATTCTCTTTGTTACACATGACTTTGATGAAGCACTGCGCTTGGCTGATAGAATCGCCATAATGAAAGATGGTGTAATCGAACAACTGGATACACCAGCCAACATCGTGCTTAACCCGGCCACAGAATACGTACGAAAATTCACAGAAGAAGTGCCACGCGAAAAAGTATTGAGAGTGGAATCGGTTATGAACAGCTCCAACACATCAGCAGCCCGTGCCGATGTGTCGGTATCAAAAGATGCCATCCTTGAAGTGGTCGCCGAACAAGTATTAAGCGCAGGTGCGCCAGTGGCTGTTACTGATAGCACAAACCAAGTTGTGGGAACTGTAGATGCCGCAACGATGGTTAAAGTGCTCTTTGGTGGTAAATCTGGCGCTGCTGGAGATGGGGCTGCATGATGGCGTTTTTTCGACAAAGCAGAACGCTGCAGTTCGCCTTGCTCATTGCTGTATTTCTGTTGATGTGCGTGTTGATAACCCCGGCTGAGGGTAATTATCTATGGCGCTTGCCACCGCTTGCGGCGGGTCTGC
>CAYSZH010000267.1:0-4247 GCA_964435305.1 uncultured Granulosicoccaceae bacterium | reverse complement strand
ACCGCCGACCTCTTGCGTGCCACGCAAGCGCTCTCCCAGCTGAGCTATAGCCCCACAGATGGGAACCCGAAAGGTTAGTGGCGTGAGGCCCTGCTGTCAAGCATCAGGACGCCGCATTTTCACAATACCCAATGGCATCCACAATCCGGCTTAAAACTGCCTCTTTTCCGATCAAGGCCAGTGTCTTATCCAGCGCAGGTGAAGCAGTACCACCAGTCACGGCAACACGCAGCGGCAATCCCACTTTTCCAAAGCCGATTTCGAGTTTTTCAACTGTTGTATCCAGCGCTGTCTGTATCGAAGCCGGCTCCCAGGCTTCCAGGGCATTTAACGCATCGTGCACGGCTTGCATTACCGGGGCAGCGGCAGGTTTTAGTTGTTTACTCGCAGCCTTTGCATCGTATTCTGCAGGCTTTTGATAAAAGTAGCGCGCCGCTACTGTCATCTCAACAAGGTTTTTTGCTCGCTCCCGTAACAAGTCTGCCACATCCGACAACGCTGGCCCACTGGCTGTATCAATACCGGCGTCTGCCACATAAGGTGCAAGCGATGCAGCCAATTCGGAAGCTTCGGTGTTCTGTAAATAATGCTGGCTCACCCACTCCAGTTTCTTGTTATCGAACACAGCCCCGGAACGATTAACGGCCTCCAGTGAAAAGAGAGACTGCATTTCATCCATGCTGAATAACTCTTGATCTTTGTGCGACCAACCCAAACGAACCAGGTAATTTAGTAAGGCCTGCGGTAAATACCCTTCTTCACGGTATTGCATCACGCTCACAGCACCATGGCGTTTGGACATACGCTTGCCATCTTCACCCAGAATCATGGGCAAATGTGCATACACTGGTAGTTCAGCCCCTAAGGCTTTCATGATATTGATTTGTCTGGGTGTGTTATTAACGTGATCATCACCGCGAATAACATGCGAGATGCGCATGTCCAAATCATCCACCACCACCGTTAGGTTATAAGTTGGTGTACCGTCAGAGCGCATGATAATGAGATCGTCAAGCTCCGTGTTACTCACCACAATTTCGCCCTTAACCGCATCGTTTATTACTACGTCACCATCAAGCGGATTTTTAAATCGCACAACCGGTTCAACGCCAGCAGGAGGCGTGTCGTCTCGATCTCGCCAATAGCCGTTGTATCGCGGTTTTTGTTTTTTCGCCATCGCTTCTTCACGCATGGCATCGAGTTCCTCTGGCGTGCAATAGCAATGATAGGCATGGCCAGCTTCGATCAACTGCGCAACAACGTCACGGTATCGATCAAAGCGTTGAGTTTGAAAGAAAGGCCCTTCATCGTAATCGAGGCCCAGCCAATTCATGCCATCAAGAATCGCCTGCACAGATTCATCCGTACTGCGTGCTCTATCTGTATCTTCAATGCGCAGGATGAATTCGCCGCCATGCTGGCGTGCAAAGAGATAACAAAGCAACGCCGTTCTGGCACCGCCAATATGAAGATAGCCAGTTGGGCTTGGGGCAAATCGGGTCCGAACAGTCATAGAATGTGTGTGCTGTAACACTGAAAACCGCTCATTGTAGCAAAGCATCTCCGGTATACTCATAAAGAAACCATCGGTAATCGCTCAGCCACTCATGTCCGACCCCAATTTGCAATCAGCCACCAGTATCCGCGCCTGGTTTTCGCGCTCAGCAACTGTGGTGGGCCATGTGCGTAAGATTAATGAAGATGCGTTTCTCGATTCGCAAGAGATCGGCTTATGGGCTGTCGCCGATGGCATGGGTGGGCACAGCCGCGGTGATCGCGCCAGTCAGCAAATCATTTCGCGTCTGGAACAGTTTCATTCTACTGATGATGCACAAGACGATTTGCAGCTACTGGGAGAGCTGCTGGATGAGGCAAACCAATACTGCCGCGACGTAGCCGGTACTGAGGTGATGGGCAGCACGATCGCCATGCTTTATATTCGGGAAAACATCGCCTACTTGCTGTGGGCTGGTGACAGCCGCATTTATCTATACAGAGATAACCAAATGCAGCAGCTCACTGAAGATCATAGCCTGGTGCAAGAACTTCATAGGCTCGGTGAGCTAACAGAAGATGAAGCCGAAAATCACCCATCGGCCAATGTGATCACCCGCGCCGTCGGTGTTGCCGATCAGCTTGATGTGCAACTGGCAGAAGTTGACTTACAACGCGGCGATCGCTTTTTGCTATGCAGCGATGGCCTATTTAAAGATGTTGCGAAAAGCGAACTGCAGGAAAACCTTGGCTTACCTTCAATGGAACATGCAGTGGATCAGATGGTGCAGCTGGCATTAAAACGCGGTGGCACCGATAACATCACTGCGATCGTTGTTCAAATGAACAACGACCCAGCAGCGAACGAACACGAAACGACGTAACATGCTTTTTCGCTTTAGCACATCAAACTACGCGGCCGATTACGCTGGTATCATTGCATCAGATTAGCGCTTAGTTAATGCACAACAGCCGCTTGCGGTGCAGCTTCCTCACTAGAGAACTGCAGACTACCATCCACAACATCGATATACACATTCTCTCCTGAAATAAAATCACCGGCCAAGATGCGTTGCGCTAGTGGATTTTCAACCTCCTGTTGAATGGCGCGTTTTAAAGGCCTTGCACCATACACTGGGTCGTAACCTGCATCACCAATGAAATCCAAAGCGGCAGGGCTGACTTCAAGCCCTAACGACCGGCTGGCAAGGCGTTTACCCAGCTGCTTCATTTGTATGCCACAGATCATGCGGATATGCTCTCTTGCCAACGGCCTGAACACGACAGATTCATCAATTCGGTTGATAAATTCCGGCCGAAAATGCTGACCTACAATGTTCATAACGGCGTCTTTCATTTGTGCGTATTCGCTCTCAACCGCCGCCACTTCAATGTTGTTTTCGTCGGCTGCGAGTTCCTGAATAACATGGCTGCCAAGGTTGGATGTCATGACAATCACCGTGTTACGAAAATCAACGGTTCTGCCCTGCCCATCGGTGAGCCTGCCATCATCGAGCACTTGCAATAAAATATTGAAGACATCGGCATGGGCTTTTTCAACTTCATCAAGCAAGATGACCGAATACGGTTTGCGGCGCACCGCTTCAGTTAAGTACCCACCCTCTTCGTAACCAACATAGCCAGGAGGTGCACCAATCAAACGTGCCACCGAATGTTTCTCCATAAATTCTGACATGTCGATACGCACCATGGCATCTGGGTCTTCAAACATAAAGTTTGACAAAGTTTTGGTCAGCTCGGTTTTACCCACACCGGTTGGCCCTAAAAATAGAAAGGAACCAATGGGCCGTTTCGGATCGGATAAACCTGCACGCGAACGTCTAATCGCATCGGAAACGGCTTCCACTGCCTCACCCTGGCCAACCACATGTTTACCAAGCTCTTTTTCCATGCGCAATAGCTTTTCTTTTTCACCCTCAAGCATTTTGCTCACGGGTATGCCGGTCCACTTAGAAACCACATCAGCAATTTCATCGCTATTCACTTTATTACGCAATAGCTGCATATCATCCTGATTGGATGCGGCAACGGCTTCTGCCAGTTGCTTTTCAAGTTCAGGAATTTGCCCATACTGAAGTTCAGACATGCGGGCAAGGTCGCCTGCACGCTTGGCTGTTTCAAATTCCTGCCGCACGCGCTCAAGCTCTTCTTTAACGCTATTGGCACCTTGAACGGATGCTTTCTCTGCTAGCCAGATTTCTTCCAAGTCAGCAAATTCTTTTTCGACAGCGCTTATTGAGTCGTCCAGATCAGCCAAACGCCTGATTGAGGCATCATCATTTTCTTTTGCCAGTGCTTCACGCTCGATCTTTAACTGGATAATGCGGCGCTCCAGCTTATCCAACTCTTCTGGTTTTGAATCGATCTCCATCCGAATATGCGATGCGGCCTCATCGATTAAATCAATGGCTTTGTCGGGCAGCTGGCGATCACTGATATAGCGATGTGACAAGGTCGCCGCAGCCACAATGGCAGGATCCGTTATTTCAACACCATGATGCACTTCGTACTTTTCTTTTAAGCCACGCAATATGGCGATGGTGTCTTCCACCGATGGTTCATCTACCAGGATTTTTTGAAAGCGGCGCTCCAGTGCGGCATCTTTTTCAACATACTGACGATACTCATCTAATGTTGTGGCGCCAATGCAATGCAATTCGCCACGCGCTAAGGCAGGCTTTAACATATTGCCCGCATCCATCGACCCTTCCGCTTTGCCAGCACCGACCATG
>CAYSZH010000266.1:0-4253 GCA_964435305.1 uncultured Granulosicoccaceae bacterium | reverse complement strand
CACCGAAGACACCTTACTACCAGCAAGCGAAGTCGCTTTACTTGTTGCCATCGCCGATTCGGCCAAGGGCTATGGGCTGGCATCGCTGGACTTGGCCAGCGGTGATTTTTGTACCCAGGAACTGGAAGATCTAATGGGTTTAAAAGCCGAAATAGCGCGGCTTTCTCCCGCAGAATTATTACTGCCAGAGAGTAGCTCGCTACAAAACACCTTTAAAGATGCGCCAGTCACGCTGCGGCCACCCTGGCGGTTCGATGCACAAACCGCCAGAAGTTTATTGCTTGAACACTTTGGCACCCGAAATCTAAAAGCATTTGGCTGCGATGACATGCCACTGGCCATCAGTGCGGCAGCAGCGGCTTTAGGGTACGCACGAGAAACCCATGTGAGCGATATGAAGCAGGTGGATAGTCTTCGTGTTGAACACACAGCCAACACCATTATTCTGGACCACGGTACACGCAAACATTTAGAACTCACGCAAAGCGTCTCTGGCCAACAACAAAATACCTTGTTTGCGGTGATAAACCGAACTTGTAACCCCATGGGTGCCCGATTACTAAGAACCTGGCTGCAACGCCCATCTCGCGATAACGAATTGCTGATGAAGCGCCAATCCGCCATTCACGCGTTGCTGGTTAATGACAATTTTGCGGATGTGCAGCCACTACTAAAGCAAATTCACGACATTGAAAGAATCATCACCCGAGTGCATCTTGGTAGTGTGCAACCTAAGGAACTTGATCGTTTACGCATCAGCCTGTCGCTGCTACCCGAAATACACAACGCTCTGAAACACCTGCAAAGCCCGTTAATTGAGCAAACACAATCGCTTATTCAACACCTGCCTCAATCACATGCTCTACTGATGGCGGCCCTAGCTGAAAATCCGCCCGCCTTGGCTAGAGATGGTGGCTTTATCGCAACAGGCTACGATTCAGAACTCGACGAACTAAACAAGCTCAGCAGCAATGCAACCGAATTCCTGGAGGCACTTGAACAGCGTGAGCGAAAAGACAGCGGAATCAACTCACTTAAAGTGGGTTACAACCGAGTGCATGGGTTTTATATCGAAACCAGCCGACAGGAAACGCCTCCCGCCCACTACGTACGCCGTCAAACGCTTAAAAGCACCGAACGCTACATAACGCCAGAGCTAAAAGAACATGAAGACAAAGTGCTTGGCGCAAAAGATCAGGCCATGGCAAGAGAGAAAAAGCTCTACGCTGAGTTATTGTTAAAACTCTCTCCAGATCTTGCGCATCTACGCCGCATTGCCTTTGTTATTGCACAGCTGGATGCGCTTTGCAGTCTGGCACATGTTGCAGAACAACAAAGATGGTGTTGCCCTGAACTTGTCGACGAACCGGGTTTGTCTATCTCAGATGGAAGACATCCGGTTATTGAATCCATTAGTGACGAGCCGTTTGTTGCCAACCCATTACACCTGGATGAACAGCAACGTATGTTGATCATTACTGGCCCAAATATGGGTGGTAAATCAACGTTCATGCGACAAAACGCGCTGATTGTTTTGCTTGCCTACATTGGTAGCTTTGTCCCTGCAACTGAGGCGAGAATTGGGCCCGTGGATCGTATCTTTACACGAATCGGAGCGTCAGATGATTTGGCTAGCGGGCAGTCCACCTTTATGGTTGAAATGACTGAGGCTGCGCACATACTACATAACGCCACGCCCAGTAGTGTGGTGCTGATGGACGAAATAGGCAGAGGCACCAGTACCTATGATGGATTGTCCCTGGCAAGCGCGTGCGCTGAACATCTCAGCAGTGTTAACAACGCCATGAGCTTATTTGCGACGCACTATTTCGAGCTCACAGCATTGTCTGAAAAACATGCAAACATATCCAATGTGCATCTAGATGCAATGGAGCACAATGGCAAAATAGTATTTATGCACCAGATAAAATCCGGTGCAGCAAATCGAAGCTATGGTATCCAGGTCGCTATGCTTGCTGGGCTGCCTGAACGAGCACTGCTCAATGCCAGAGCGCTGCTAGCCGAACTGGAACAGCAAGCTGATACTCTCAGCCTATCCACCACGCCTGAAAATACGAAGACATCTGCTGCCAACGTCCAATCGCAATCGGTAAATTCATCGCAAAACTCCAACTTACTGCATAAAGATTCGGAATTACCACTTGCCCCTCAATTGGATCTTTTTTCGCAGCCAGATGAGATGTCACAATACCTATCGAGGCTTGACATTGATGAAATATCACCCAAACAGGCACTCAATCACCTGTACGAACTGAAGCAACTTGTCAAGTCTTAGCCAGTCCCGGTAATGCACCAGGGCTTTTGTCATGACACGGCTATGCGCGCGTGGTAACTTATCCGGATGAATCAGTTTTCTTGTGTAGGGCTACTCGTCAAAATCAATGACGAGAGTGTGGCGTCAACCATAGTCGACGTCATGCAACGAATGGAAGCAATGGGGGTGGAAACGCTTTTAAGCGAAAGCACCAGCGGCCTGGTTGATGCCGGTCCAACCGTTCCTACCAGCACCATTGGTGAACGTTGTGATCTTGCTATCGTGATTGGTGGCGATGGCACATTACTGCACGCGTCTCGAGAACTTGTCGACTACGACGTGCCCATAGTGGGTGTTAATAGGGGCAGGCTGGGTTTCCTTGTCGATGTTGCTCCTAACAAAGGGCTTGAACAATTAGAGGCCATTGTCAAAGGGCAATACCTGGAAGAAGAACGCATCATGCTGTTTACTCGCATTCTGCGTGAGGGCGAATGCATATCAACCGCCTATTCATTTAACGATACGGTTGTGCGCGTAAAGAATGTTTTGCAGATCATGGATTTTGATATCACAATCGATGATGTGCTAGTCACGCATCAGCGCGCCGATGGGCTTATTATCGCAACACCTTCCGGCTCCACCGCCTATGCATTATCCAACGGTGGCCCAATCGTTGGTCCAACGATCAACGCTGTTGTCTTACAACCCATATGCCCACATACCTTAACCAGCCGTGCACTTATGGTCGATGCCAAAAGCAGCATACGCATGCACCTCTGGGACGACCAGGTACTTGAAGCACAGGTTGTTTGTGATGGCCAGGTGTATATGGATGCCACGCTTGGCGATATGATTGAAGTGAGCTGCATGGAAAAACGGGTGCGACTGCTTCATCCAGAAACGTACGACTACCACCAAATACTGCGTGAAAAACTGAACTGGGGCTAAGCCTGCATCGCACAATGCTTAACCATCTTCATATTCGACACTTTGCCATTATCGACAACACTGAAATTGATCTGTCTCAAGGCATGACCGCACTCACTGGCGAGACCGGTGCGGGCAAATCAATACTGCTGGGTGCATTGGGGCAAGTACTGGGCGCACGCGGTAGCATTGATAACATTCAGCAAGACGCTGATCGTTGTGAAGTCGTTGCCTCTTTCGATATCGATGCGCTGCCCAAAGTCCGTAAATGGCTGGAAACAAACGATCTTGACGAGCAAGACGATTGCCTGCTCAGACGCACTTACTCGCGTGCCGGAAAAAGCCGAGCAACCATCAACGATAGGCCTGTATCACTGCAGTTAATGCGTGAGCTAGGCTCAATGCTGGTGAATATTCATGGTCAGAACGAACACCACACTCTGGCACAGGCAGCAGCTCAAAGAGAGCTTCTCGATGCTTACAGTAACAGTAAATTACCGCAGCAAGTCGCACAGGCCTTCGATGATTGGCAACATATGAACCAGCGCTTGTTGGAGATCAGTAACGAATCGGCGGAACGTCAAAATAGGCTTGACTTATTACAATTTCAACTACAGGAATTCGATGCGCTTGACATTGCAGGTGTTGCGATCGCTGATATCGAATCCGAACATCGCTGGCTTGCCAATGCCGATAGATTATTACAGCTATGCAGTTCCTCATTAGATTCTCTTGAGAGTGATTCGGGCGCTGAGCAGCTGCTTACTACAGCGCTTACTCCCATTTCAGAACTCGTTGCAATAGACGATCGTATGCAGGAGGCGCAAGATCTGATCGAATCCGCAAGCATACAAACAGCCGAAGCTGCAACACTGATTCGACAGCATGCCAGTGCAATGGAGCTGGACGACAATCGTCTGCAATGGCTGGATGAGAAGCTCGGTGTTTTACATAAACTTGCCAAAAAACACATGGTAAGCATGAGCGAACTTGGCCAGGTAGAAGACGATCTGCGCAACGAATACGACAGTATGATCGCGCCGGACAACAG
>CAYSZH010000265.1:0-4319 GCA_964435305.1 uncultured Granulosicoccaceae bacterium | reverse complement strand
GAGACTATGCCCTTCATCAGTTTCTGTTATTTCGATTAAAAAATCATTAGGTAGAGGTAGGTGCGACCATGTCGATTGTGCTTTTAACAAAGAATCGACCGCTGCGATTTCAGCGGCAGAGGTTTGCCCCGTTTGCCATGCTTTAAGCGTTGCCAGCACACTGTTGGACAGCTGCGTTGACAGGGGCAGGTGAGTGCCTTGCCAGCGTGGAATCCAGCGACTTTTTCGTTTTGCCACTTTGACATACGCTGTCATATCACGGGTCATGATCAGTTCCAGTTGCCGACCTGCAAATTGAAAGACGTCGCCGTTACGCAGACGACTGATAAAGCCTTCTTCTATGGTGCCGAGTTTACGCCCACCTTTAAACGCAACAAACATGGTGGCATCGCTGCTGATGGTACCGATACTCATTCGGTGTTTGCGTTTGATCTGCTCATTCATTACCCGGTACGTATCCACCACCTTGACCACTTTGTGGTACTCAGGGTAGCCCTTTAGTGCACGACCCCCTCTGGTGATGAAGTCGAGTACCCACTGCCATTGTTCGCAGCTTATACCGGCAAAGGCATGGGTTTGTTTTATTTCATCAAACATACTGTCAGCTTCAAAGCCATGCCCTAATGCGACACTGACAAGATGCTGACAAAGAACGTCGAGTGACAGAGTTAATGGAATTCGGTCTTCAATGTGCCCGTGCTCCAGGGCACGTTTTGCCGCCGCTATTTCAACCAGCTCAAATGCATGTGCAGGTACGCATAATATTCGTGAATTTGCGCCTGGGCGATGACCGCTCCTGCCTGCGCGTTGCATGAGCCTCGCCACACCTTTTGGGCTGCCAACCTGAATGACCTGATCCACCGGGCTAAAATCCACACCTAAATCGAGCGATGATGTACAGACAACACAGTTGAGTTCGCCGAGACGCAGACGATTTTCGATATCTACTCGTAATGCTTTGTCGATAGAACCGTGATGCAAGGCCATGGAGAAGAGCCAATCGGGCTTGGCTTCAAGTAATTTCTGAAACCAGATTTCCGCCTGCGAGCGTGTATTGGTAAAGAGCAGCGTGGACTGGGAGTTTTCGATTCTGTCTATCACTGGCTGGATAAGTTTAAGCCCTAAATGTCCGGACCACGGAAAGTGGCGCACGTTCTCTGGCAGCAAGGTGTCGATCTGGATCTTCCTTGATTGCTTGCCTGCGATCAGTGTGCCTTGTCTTTTGGGCCCGAGCAGTGCCTGCATTGCGGTATCCAGATTGCCCAGTGTGGCTGATAATCCCCAGACTCGAAGCTGTAGGTTCGAGTTGCGCAGCCTGGCGATGCAAAGCTCTAGTTGAACACCGCGCTTAGTCCCAAGTAATTCATGCCATTCATCAACGATTATTGTGTGAACCGAACCCAGTGTGGTTTGGCTATCTTTATATGTCAGTAATAGCGAGAAGCTTTCCGGGGTGGTAATTAATGCAAACGGTGGTTTCTCGCGCTGCTTGATTCTTACCGAAGAGCTCGTATCGCCAGTGCGTGTTTGTACTTCAACCTTTAGCTGCAGTGCCTCGCAGGCCTGTTGCAGGTTGTATTGCGTATCACCCGCCAATGCCCGCAAAGGCGTTATCCATATCACCTGCAGTTTATTCGTGAACGTTTGTTGAGCTTTCGCAGCTTGTACAGGTCCAAGCCAGGCTGCCAGAGTTTTTCCACTTCCGGTTGGTGAGTGAATTAAGCCGGACTCGCCCTGATGCCAGGCGCTCCAAGCCTCTCGCTGGAAGTCGAACACTGTCCAGTGTTGTTTTTTGAACCAATGCTCAGTCGCCTTGGTAACTGAGGACAGGTTCAAGTTTGTGTCGTCTTCTTTATTCAAATGACGCGCATTTTCAGGCAGAGCCGTGTGCTCGGCTTCAAAAAAAAGGCCTGTGAATCAAATTGCAGTAGTTGCGTGGCCGAAAGATAAAACACAATAATGATAATAAACTAGCAGGGACCTGCTGTGAGTGATTTTTCTGAGAGAGAAAGCCATTGTGCACGTGGCTGTAGCGTAGAGAGCGACTCTGCGAATCGATACCGAACGTTTGCACGGATGACAGCTGATTGGTTTTGGGAGTTAGACGAGAAGCTCTGCTTCGTTTTCCATGATGGTGCGAGTGAGCCCTTGGCGGCAACATCCCACGACGATATTCTAGGATTAAACCAATTAGAAGCCATTAGTTGTTTGGCCATCCCGGATTCTGCTTTGGAGAATCACAAGACGGGTATGCTTAACCGTCAAAGAGTGGATGAAGTGATTGAGTTTGCTATTGATCAAGGCAGTCGCTTTGTCAGAATTGTAGCCGAGCCTCAGTTTAACGAAAGCGGTGTATTTACCGGCTACCTTGGTTGCGGTCGTGATGTTACCGATAGCAGGCTACTAAAAAAGCGGCTTGCACACTTAGCTACACATGATGACTTGACCGGTGTGTTTAATCGTCGCGAATTTGAAAATGAATTGCATAAGCGAGTTAGTCAAAGAACATCCAGCAATGACAAAGAAACGCTGTGCTACATCGATCTTGATCGGTTTAAGCTCGTCAATGATACCGCTGGGCACTTGGCAGGCGACCAACTATTACGCGAACTCTCAGAAATTATGCGTAGGCATGTCTGCGGATCGGACATGCTGGCACGGCTCGGCGGGGATGAATTTGGTTTGATCCTTTCATCAAATGTTCAGAGTGCACAGCAGGTTTGTGAGCGTCTCATTGATGCTATTTCAAGGCACGAATTTCAATGGGAAAGTGACGTTTATAAGGTTGGAGCAAGTATTGGTATTGTCGAAATCTCTAAGCAGCTGGGGGATTCGGATACCCATATGGCACGTGCGGATGCGGCCTGTTACTCAGCCAAAAAAAATGGACGTAACCAATGCCATGTGTCTGATAAAAACAATCAGCAACATCAGGGTATGGATCGTCTCGTTTTGATCAAAAAGGCGCTGGAGGATCAACGTTATCGCCTGCTAATGCAACCTATCGTTTCTAATAGTTCCGCTGAATCTGTGCAACGCTATGAATTGTTAATAAGGCTTGAATGTCATAACGGAAATCTACTCGAGCCGGGCGAATTTATGCCACTGGCTAAGCAATTCTCGTTGATGCGGGAACTCGATTGCTGGGTTGTCGAAAACGCTTTTGTAGGTCTTAAGCAACTGCGTGATAGCGGTGAGGATATCGCTTTTAGTATCAATCTTTCGGCTAGCACTCTGGCGGATCCATCCTGCCTTGAGCAAATAGAACACACTTTCCGTGAATCTGAATTGCCGGGTTGTTGTATTTGCTTTGAAATAACTGAATCTTCTGCGATCCGTAATATCGATGATGTTGTGCACTTTATGGATAAGCTAAGTGAGTGCGGAGTGGAGTTTGCTCTGGATGATTTTGGCAATGGCTTATCATCCTTCACTTACCTACAAAGTTTGCCCATAGATTATCTGAAAATCGATGGTGCATTGATACGTAAAATTTCCAGCGACAGCGTCAGCTTTCATCTGACTGAAACGTTTCATGAGCTCAGTAAAAAGCTTGGGATCAAAACCGTGGCTGAATCTGTTGAAGACGAAAGCGCTATCAACAGTGTAAAGCGCATTGGTATTGATTACATGCAGGGATTTGGCGTATCCAGCCTGGTCGAATTGTCCGGCTTTTTAGATAAATGTGACAATGGTTTAGAGCTTCGTTCGTTTCAGGACTAATTTACGCGCTCGCTAACGTTATACCGGTGCCTTGAGAATGGGGTACTGCCTATGATTGTGTGACATCAAGGAGCGCAATACGTAAATGTGCCAGTGCGATTTCATCAGACAAGCGATGATCGCCATGCTGAATGAGCGTCAGACTAGCGTTGTCGCACGCTAGTTGGGAGAGCAATTTTTTTGAAAGCTGCCAGGGCACGTCGACATCCTTTAAGCCATGTAGCATTCTTACACAGCACTCGAGCTTGATACGTTTCTCTGTACTGAGTACAGAAAGTTTTTTTGCACTTGTAAATAAGGATTGCCTGATCTGCCAGGGGTCACTGTCATAATGCGTGGGTATTGCCACGGCTTTATCGTCTAACAATGCCTGGCGCTGAGTATCAGTTAATGATGGATAAAGCAGCTCTTGTGCAAAATCGGGAGCCGCTGCAATTGTGATCAATGAATGAACATTTTGCGGTAGTTGGAGAGCCGCATGAATACTAAGCCAGGCACCCATTGATGAACCCACCAGTATTTGTGGGTGTTTGCTTGAAGCTAAGATTTGTAGTATGTCGTCGAGCCAGTCGATTAAATCATGTACCTCCGGGTCA
>CAYSZH010000264.1:0-4333 GCA_964435305.1 uncultured Granulosicoccaceae bacterium | reverse complement strand
CGTATCGGTGCGTACCTGTTTTGCAACTGAGAACGCCGATTCGAATAAGGGTGAAAGCTCAGCACCTACCGCGCCTTGTTCGGTGGCCTCGCGATACGCCTGTTTGATCTGTCCCAGTATCTGCGGTTCACCCAGAACCATGGAATCGAGCCCTGAACACACGCGCATCAAGTGGTGTACGACTTGCCGATCGGTGTGCTCGAACAGGTGGTGGGTAAATTGCGATGGATCGAGGTGCAGGTAACGGTGTAACCACTGCGAAACCGGCGTGGAGTCGGCACCCTGAATGCCACAGTAAATCTCGGTTCTGTTACAGGTAGAAACGATGGTGGCTTCGTTTACTGTGCTGACGCCCTTGAGCCCATTAAGGGCCTCGGTGAGGCGATTTTCGCCAATAGCCACACGTTCGCGAATGCTCACGGGTGCGGTGTGGTGGTTTAATCCTAGGGCGAGCAATGACATGAGGTCTGCAATGGTACCAAAAGTTGATGATTATCCGTCTAAATCCACGTGGCGCAGCCCCGCAAAACACAGCTAAACTCTAAGTATCCGTTAAATAAAGGTGCACCAATGGCACATCGCCTGCGTAATGTTGTCATAGGACCAACCGAATTTACATAAGATCAACCCTTTAGGAGAGCTTATGACGTACCAGATCCGACCGCAAAGCACGAGTGAACAGGGTAATTCAGGCAAGCGAGCAAGCCTGCTTAGCGGCCTTTTGCCTGGACTGGTCACGGCCTTGCTGATCGGCTGTGCCGCATCCCCCATGGTGCCCAAGGATGCCAATGCCGATGATGTGGGCAACATCAGAGTTCAGAATAACGACAATCCGGCTCGGCAAGCCAGGCGAGCGGCCAGTGATGCGCGTGCGCAAATCATGTACGAGATTCTAATCGCCGAGTTGGCGTTTCGGCGCGGCCTCGTTGATATCGCCGCCGATGGATATTTTCGTGCCGCCCAGCGCAGCGATGATGTGCAGGTGTTAGAGCGTGCCACAAGGCTTGCGGTGTGGGCGCAAAAATGGGACATGGCGGAGCAGGCTGCCCAACGTTGGCTTGAGTTGGATCCTACTGCGGCGCATCCGCGAGAGGTGCTAGCGCAAATCCAGATGGAATCGGGTTCAAGCAATATGGACGATGCACTGGAACAGTTTGTACAGCTTGTAGAAAGTAATGCTGACAAAAATGAGATGCTGCTAAGTATCTATATTTTGCTTGCGCGTGAACCTGATCGTGAACGCGCACTGGAGATCCTGCAAGGTTTGCGGTCGCGTTTTCCAAATGAAGTGCAAGCGCACTTATCCGTTGGCAGAATGCAGCTGGAATTAAGAAACAACGATGCCGCACTTGAGGCGATTAATCAGGGCCTGTCGATTGATCCAGAGCACGGGGAATCGTTGCTGGCTAGAGCAGAAATTCTAAGCCAGATGGGAAAACCTGCCGAAGGGCTTGATGATATCCGCGACGCCTTAGCAAAAGATGCCGATAACATTGCCTTGCGGGCAGGCTATGCCAGATTACTGGCCAGTATCGATCGCTATGACGATGCTATGGCCGAACTGGATATCCTATTTAAGCAAGCCCCTAACAACAGTGGCGTGCTGCTGTCGATCGGACTAATTGCGCTCGATTCAAAACGTACTGCCGAAGCCAAAACCTATTTCGATGCCTTGCTTGAAACCGGTGAGCGAAATAATGAAGCACATTTTTATCTCGCGCGAATAAATGACCAGCAACAAAACCTGGCTTATGCGATTAATCACTACGAGCAAGTAGGGGAGAGCGATTATTTCGTCACCTCGCAAATCCGTGCTGCAGAACTTTATGGTTCTACCGGGCAAGTGGATGTTGCTATACAGCGCTTGCGCTCACTGGCTAATGTACTGCCTGATCAGGATATGCAGACCTTACTGATCGCAACGGAGAGCCGGGTATTACAAGATGCTGGTCAAAATCAGGATGCTCTGGATACGCTTAGTAATGGTTTGGAGAAGTACCCTGACAATGGGGACTTACGTTACGCCCGAGCCTTAGCGGCAGAGCGAACCGGTAATTCTGCGTTACTGCAGTCAGATTTAAGAACACTTATTGAGGCTGAACCTGATAATGCCAGTGCATTAAATGCACTCGGCTATTTTTTGGCAGATGACAACGCTAACCTGACTGAAGCCGATGGCTACCTGACCAGAGCACTTGAGCTAAGGCCCGATGACCCAGCCATTATGGACAGTGTGGGTTGGTTACGTTTTCGTCAGGGCGATAGCGAAGCGGCACTCACTCTGTTACAACGCGCTTATGCTTTGTTGCCAGATGGTGAAATCGCTGCGCACATTGGTGAAGTAATGTGGGTCACTGGCGATAAACAGGGTGCGCGTCGATTCTGGAGTAAAGCCTTACTCGAATCACCCGAAGACACCCATATCCTAGAAACAATGGAACGATTAACTCAGTAATGCGTAATGCTTTTTTATTGCTAGTGGCAGCAACACTGTTACAGGCCTGTGCAACCAATGCCACAGTCGATAAAACCGTCAGCGCCGAAGAGCGTCGCGTGCGACTTGTTCAACTTGATAACTTTACTGTCAACGGCAGCATAGGTATCTGGACAGACGACGAAAACATATCCGCACGGCTTAAATGGCAGCAACGTGGCGATGAGTTTGATTTTCTGCTCACAGCCCCTGCGGGTTTATCGTCGCTCAAAATGACCAGTACCCCTGACGGTGCTGTGCTGAAGCGCGGCAATGCTGCTCCGGTAGCACATCCTTCTGCTAGCATCTTATTGCAGACCGCCTTGAATCTGGCGGCGCCGGTCCCGATCGAGCAAATGTCACAGTGGCTGCGGGGCTTGCCAGGCAACAGCGATTCGGCTGAGTACGATGCCAGTGGGCGTCTCGAATCGATGACTTACCGGGATGAACAGGGCACTATTTGGCGCGCAAAAATACTCAGATACCAACAATTTTCGACAAGTAACGTTCCGGCACTTATCTCAGCGACCGGCGGGCCGTACAATGTGCGATTAGTCATGAAAACGTGGACACTCGGCGCTGAGACGAAAGCCTTGGTTTCCGCAGCTGACACACCGGCCGTTGGCCGAAAATTGAACATCCCAGGCCGCTAGAGAAGGGTACTGGGTAGCTTGAATAGGGATTCGGCCTGAGCTAAAAAGCCGAAATTGCTTGGATGCACCTTCCGTTACAGGGCTTACGGATGCTTGCAATCTGTGAATTCTGGAACAAGCCCTTGTGAAAGTGAGGCTGTGGGGCTCTGTTGAGTTGGCTCTTAGCGTCCTAGAACGTTACACTTGCACAGCTGAGCGTAGTTAATTCAACGGGTAAAGGGTACTTGACAACAAACTGGTTGGCTCCGGCCAAAATCAATCTTTTCTTGCACGTCACCGGTCGTCGAAGCGATGGCTATCACACGTTGCAAACGGTCTATCAGTTCATCGATCTATGTGATGTGCTGCAGTTTGCTGTGCGTGAAGATAACGATGTGCATCTGGAAACGCAATTTGATGAGGTCCCGGTAGAACAAAACCTTGTTGTCAAAGCGGCGCGAGCGCTCCAAATGCATTCTGGTACCCGTTCCGGGGCCAATATCACGCTAACAAAATCAATCCCTACCGGTGGTGGTCTGGGGGGCGGAAGTTCGGATGCTGCAACAACACTTGTGGCGCTTAATGAGTTTTGGCGCCTTGGGCTAAGCATTAAAGAGCTTGCTGAGATTGGTGTCACTGTTAGCGCAGATGTGCCGGTATTTGTCTACGGGCAGGCCAGTTGGGCAGAAGGGATCGGCGATAAGCTGACGCCGGTTGCTCCCACACAGCCTTGGTATCTGGTGGTTTGTCCCAATGTGCAAATTTCCACTGCGGCACTTTTTAATCTGCCGGAATTGACACGCAATACGAGTCCGATCACAATACGCGACTTCATGGATGGTCGAACCACAAACGTGTTCGAGCCAATCGTTATGGCACGGTATCCGCAAGTAAGAGCCGCACTTGAATGGCTCTCGCAAAATAATCGTGGTAGCCGAGCTAAAATGAGTGGAACGGGAAGTTGTGTTTTCTCTCCTTGCGAAACGGAAGAGCAGGCGAAAGCACTCAACGAAAATTTACCTGATTCGATGACGGGTTATGTTGTTAAAGGACATAATGCGTCCCCGTTATATGATTTTTCAGGTTAAGCTTTACGACTCTTGCAGGCAAGGCTGCCGGGCATAGTAAATTTACGAAAACGTAAATGCAGGCCAGCGTTATACGCTGAATTAAAATTGGGCCGTCGCCAAGCGGTTAAGGCACCGGGTTTTGATCCCGGCATTCGGAG
>CAYSZH010000263.1:0-4333 GCA_964435305.1 uncultured Granulosicoccaceae bacterium | reverse complement strand
AGTATCAGAATTCTCCATCCCCAGCATACTGGGGCAGTTTCAAACCATTATGTGCGCAAATGTGTAAATGCTAATAGCCAGCGATGGTTAGGCACGCAGCTGAATTCACGAATCAGTGTCAGTTAATTTAGTGCGTTAATTTTGTGCTTCAATTTGACGCCGCTGCGCGACGATGCTCAGGCCTGCTCCAAATAGGATGATGACGGCACCAATCCACGTTAGTTTGGCGTAGTTCTCGTTGAAAAACACGGTGCCGATCGCTAATGCAACTGCCGCCGCGACATAACCCAACTGACTTAAATACACAGGCCCACCTACAAACTGCAGGCGTGAGTGAAGGGCAAAGTAACAACACGACACCGGCATGGTAAGTAATACTGTGGGCGCTAATGAGCGAACGTCAATCGAATCCGTGTTTTGAGGTAATACTACGATCATCAAGATGAGCATGGCGCTTGCGGCAAGGCTCACACCAATAGCCAATTCAATTGGTTCTGCGTCTGGTGGCCATGCCATTGTTCTATACACATTACCTACTGCCAGCGATGCTGTCACTGCGATGCCAGCGAGGATCCACGTTAGGCTGGCTGGACTTCCAATTTCACCGCGAGTTATTGCAACAATTACAGCACCTACAAAGCCAAATAGGATACCGAGCAAGCCTAGCCGCGTGGGCAGGCGAACTTGCCAGATTGAAGAAATAGACAGCGTCATTATGGGTGACAATGCAATCAACAGCCCTGTAAACCCTGAACCTAAAATGGGTATGACCGTAAACATCAGCGTGTAGGGAAAAACCATTGATAGTATGGCGGCTATACAGTAAAAGCGCGTGTTCCTGATGTTGACTAACAAAGGTTGTTTGGTACCGATGCGAAGCATCACTAAGCCGATGGCAGCGCCTGCGGTCATAACTAACGCCCACATAGCTGGAGGCACGTTTGCTTCACTACCCATTTTGCCCAAAGGAAATGTTATTCCTAGCAGGCTACCAACGGCTAGCAGTAAAAATCCAGGTGAATTCAGAAGTGTTGCCATGCTGAGCTTTGGGTGTTTGATTGAGTGTACTCCAGTTGTTCAGTGAACAAAAAGCTTGCGGATACAAAACGAAACATAGCGATGTTAATGACACCGCTATTATAGCGTCTAGCTTTAAAAAACAGTGAACAGGAATTCTGGCAGGGACGATTAACATGATCTTCACACACGGCAATCAATTGACTGAATTTAAACCAGCCTACACGACAGTTGCTGCGCTAATTGGCTTGATCTTGAGCTCTTCTCCATCATTGCTTCTTGCCCAAGCAAGCGATGAGATTACAGAACTTGACGCGGTGGTCGTTGAAGAAGAGGGCGAACCAGAGGCACAGTTGCCACTGGGTGTTGCGATTAGTGCGGAAACGCTGATTACTGCGCCAGGCTCTGGCGGCGACCCAGTGCGTACCTTACAAGCCTTACCTGGGCTTGCATATGCAGATGATGAAGCGGCAGTGCCGGCGGTGCGTGGGTCTCGCCCTGGGGATAATCGATTTTATGTCGATTTTCTGCCGAGCAATTACCTGTTTCATTTCGATGGCATTCTTAGTGTATTTAACGCTGATTTAGTCAAGTCGTTTTCTATTTACCCTTCGGCCTATGGACCGGAATTTTCCGGGGTCACAGGGGGGGTATTTGATATCGAGCTTCGTAACCCCAACAAGGAACGTTTTCGTAAATCGATTGATATCAGTCTGCTACACGCCGGTGCTTTAATTGAGGGGCCGATTTCTGAAAACCAGTCGTTTTATCTGGCTGGCAGGTTCAGCTATCTCGATTTATTTCTTGCCGATCAGATTCCAGAAGAAGACGGTATTAAAATTGTTGAATTCCCAAGATACAGCGATTATCAGGGTAAATATGTTTGGGATATAAATGATGAAAACGAACTGATCTTTCAATTTAACGGGGCATCCGATACAAGCCAGGTTAATATCGCTGAAGATTCTGTTGAGATCGATAACGATCCAATCTTTGCAGGTTCAGTATTTGAAGATTCTGAGGCACACGATCAGGCAATCGTGCTGAATCAAAACATAGGTGAGCGCTGGCAATTAAAATCAGCCTTATCTCATACATATTCGGATGATAAAGGTCAATTCGGCGGGGTTGGTTCTATCGATATTGAGTCGGATCGGTACTACTTACGGCAACGCACAACATACGCATTGAACGACTCTCATGATCTAGTTGCTGGCGTCGAAATTGTTCGAGACAATGCCGACATCGACCTGGAGCTTGGTTTACCAGCATGTAGCGAATTTGAGCCTGACTGTAGATTTTCGGGCGCCGAACAACTTAGATTGAATAGAGAAATCGAATTCAATGGGACAAGTGCGTACCTCAAAGACAACTGGTATGTTAACGATCAGCTGACGCTGTATCCGGGGCTGGCATTTCACACTGAAGATCTTTTAAACGAGCAGTTTGTTGAACCACGCCTTGCTCTGGAGTACAGCGTTGATGACAGTCTGATTTTCTCCGCGGGTGCTGGTGTTTACAATCAATTCCCGGGTTTTCTCGAATCAGATTCGGTGTTTGGAAATACTGAGCTTGAGTACATCAATTCAGTCCATGGTTTGCTGGGTGTGCAGAAAAAATTTGAAGGAGGCTGGGACGTCAAGAGCGAGCTTTATTACAAATCTCTGGATAATCTGATTACAACTGACGATGAGCTCCGATTCACCAACGATGGCGATGGTTCTGCATTTGGGCTCGATACTTTAATTCGTAAAGACCTGTCACATAAACTCTCTGGTTGGTTGTCTGTGTCTTTGTCGAAGGTTGAGCGTCGAGATAAGCGGACAGGGCAGACGTTCGCGTTTGATTTTGACCAGCCAGTTAACGTCAATTTGGTGGGTAATTATAAGTTTTCAAAAAAATGGTCAGCTGGTGCGAAACTGTGGGTTCACAGCGGCAGGCCTTACACGCCTATTATAGGTGCTACACCCAGCGCTAACATTGATGGGCTGTATGATCCTATCTATGGCGACATCAATTCAGATCGGTTTCCTACTTTTCACAGGTTGGATTTCCGTGTTGATAGAACCTTCCGAGATACCGACACCAGTACAATAGGTGCGTATCTGGATATTATAAATGTGCTCGGAACAGAAAATGCGGCCGGCTACGATTACAATGCCGACTACACAGAGCGCGAGCTGTCCACGCAACTTTCCCGTTTCTTTTCAATTGGCTTTAAGGCTACGTTTTAACTATGGACTACTTAGCAAAGTATCTTGATATCGCTGTGTTTGCCGTTTTGGGCTTAATGAGCTTTATGGTTGTTGCCTATACAGTTGAACGAATGATTAGCTACAGCCGGATACGAGTTGAACGATACAAACATCTGGAAAGTCTGAAAATAGACTTAAACAAAGGGCTGCCTGTGATCGCAACGGTGGCATCCAATGCACCCTATGTAGGTTTGTTGGGAACGGTATTCGGTATCATGCTCACCTTTTATGATATCGGGCAAAGCGGCAATATAGACACTAAGTCTGTCATGGTAGGGCTGTCGCTTGCGTTAAAAGCGACCGCACTGGGGCTGTTGGTTGCAATCCCAGCGATGATGTTTTACAACGGCCTGGTTGCGAAAGCAGAAGTCATGATTTCGCGATGGAAAATCAGCCGCAACGTAGTTGACTGAACGATGAAAAAATTCGATTCTATCAACGTAATTCCGTTTATCGACATTATGTTGGTGTTGCTTGCCATCGTGCTGACAACGGCAACGTTTGTGTCAAATGGCCAGCTGGATATTGACTTACCGGCGACCAGCAGCGAAAGCCCGCGGGACGATATTGAGCGTGTTGAGATAGCGGTGGACCGAACTGGGCAATTGTTTGTTAATGGTGATGTCACCTCGCTTGAGCAGGCGCGTTTACAGCTAGGGTTAATGCCAAAAGACACCGCTGTACTGTTACTAATGGATGAGACGGTTGAATTCAAAGAATTTGTCTCGGTAATCGATTTACTTAAAGCCTTGTCCATGGACAAAGTGTCGATACTGACCAGGAATAAAAATTGAGCGCAAGGTTTCTCGGCCTGCTGTTCTCTGTATTGATCCATATCGGGTTGTTTGGTGCTTTTTACTATTCACGTGAGGAGCTCAGTGGCGCTGCGAGTCCCAACCAGTTTGAACGCGTGTTAGATATTTCCATGTTCGAAGCGCCAGCGCCAGAGCCAGAGCCCGAGCCAGAACCCGAGCTAGAACCCGAGCCAGAACCTGAGCCAGAACCTGAGCCAGAGCCAGAGCCAGAGCCAGAGCCAGAGCCAGAGCCAGAGCCAGAGCCAG
>CAYSZH010000262.1:0-4340 GCA_964435305.1 uncultured Granulosicoccaceae bacterium | reverse complement strand
CCCCAACATTATGAGTGTTGTGCTCTAACCAACTGAGCTATGTAGCCGCCGAAGTAGACTGCGTATTTTCAACCGTTGTTCAATGCCTGTCAAGCACATATGGACCGTATGCGTGCGCCTTGCTCACAATTTCGTCAAAACTCGGCCCCGCGAGATACATATGCTTCATGCAATGAGCCAAGACACCGCCAAAGCTAAACCCACGTGCGCCTTATACGTTAAATCGAAAGTGGACTACATCCCCTTCCTGCAGGATGTACTCTTTTCCTTCTAAGCGCCATTTACCGGCATCCTTGGCACCACTCTCACCGCTATTTTCGATGTAGTCGTCGTAACCAACAACCTCAGCACGGATAAAGCCTTTTTCAAAATCAGTATGGATACGCCCTGCACCGTTTGGCGCTGTGGCACCATTCCGTACCGTCCATGCGCGCACTTCTTTTTCACCCGCAGTGAAAAACGTCTGTAAGCCCAGTAAGGTGTAACCTGCACGGATAACCCGATTCAGCCCAGGCTCCTCCAAATTCATTTCCGCTAGAAATTCCTGTTTTTCATCATCATCCAGCTGCACTATTTCGGCTTCTATAGCAGCGCACACAGGCACCACTTGGGCATGCTCTTCTGCCGCTCTTGCTGTTAACGCATCAAGCATGGCGTTATTCTCAAAGCCCTCTTCGTCTACATTAGCGATGTACATGGTCGGCTTAATTGTCAGCAAGTGATAGTGTTTACGCCACGCCAGCTCTTGCGCGTTGCAATCAACCGTTCTGGCAGGCAAGCCCTCGTTTAGCGCAGCGGTTAACTTCTCCATAAACGCTTTTTCAGCAATCGCTTCCTTGTTCGAAGACTTCGCCTGCTTGGCAATGCGCGTAATCGCTTTCTCCATGGTCTCCACATCGGCAAGCAACAACTCGGTGTTGATGGTTTCCACATCATCAAGTGGGTCCACCTTGCCAGACACATGAATCACATCGTCATCGTTAAAGCAGCGCACAACATGCGCTATTGCGTCGGTTTCGCGGATGTTGGCTAAAAACTGATTGCCCAGGCCTTCCCCTTTTGATGCACCCGCAACAAGCCCCGCAATATCCACAAATTCCATAGTGGTGGGTAGGATTTTTTCAGGGCTAACAATACCTGCCAACGCATCAAGGCGTGAATCAGGCACAGGCACAATGCCAACATTCGGCTCGATGGTGCAAAACGGGTAATTTTCGGCCGCGATTTCTGCTTTGGTTAAAGCATTAAATAAAGTGGATTTACCCACATTAGGCAAACCAACAATGGCGCATTTAAAACCCATAACTTAAGCCTGATCTGGTTTATGACTGTGCAAGTTTTTGGTAGCAACATTAATGTCGCCATCAATAAATTCGCGTGATTCACGCAGAGCCAGGTCGATGGTTTCATCAATTAGCCTCTGGTGATCGGCCGAGGCACGTTTTAAAACGTAACCCGATACCGCATTTTTATGTCCTGGATGACCGATACCGATACGCAAACGCCAAAAGTCACGCGAACCAGTTTTCGCAATAATATCGCGCAAACCGTTATGCCCACCATGGCCGCCACCTTGTTTAATACGAATATTGCCTGGTGGTAAATCCAATTCGTCGTGCGCAACAATCACTTTGCTCAAATCAATCTTATAAAAACGCGCAACCGCTGCCACACCCTGGCCACTGTTATTCATGTAGTTATAGGGTTTAACAAAATGCAGGGGTCGACCATTGATCATGGTTTTGCCCACTAAGGAATTGGATTTTTTATCGGTGGAAAACACCACACCAAATGCGCGCGCAAGTTCATCGACATACCAAAAGCCTGCATTGTGTCGCTGGCTTTCATGTTCAGAACCTGGATTACCCAGGCCAACAATCATGTCGAAATGAATTGGTTCTCCAGGCACGGGCGGGTCTTCCAAATAGTGCGGTTAAGTCACCGTGTGCAAAACATCTTTGCACACGGTGCGACCGGTAGTGAACGATGCGTTAGTCGCTATCGCCCTCTTTCTTTTCTTCACCATCAGCTGGCGCATCTTCTTCTGCACCGGCTGCGGCTTCTGCCGCCGCTGCTGCTTCTTCATCTTCTTCTTCAAGTGTCTTACGTGAAGCGATGACCGATGCAACCGCTCGATTCGAATCTTCATCATCTTCGATAAGATCCGTTAAGCGAACACCTTCAGGCAGTTCAAGATCAGCTAAGTGAACCGAGTCACCGATCTTCTTCTCTGTCATATCAATGGTGATATTTTCAGGAATGTTACGCGGCAAACAGGCAATGGCCACTTCAGTCTCGTTATGACTGATCATGCCGCCTTCGGTTTTAACACCAAAGCAGACTTCTTCATTGATGAAGTTAAGCGGCACGGTAAGAGTCAATTCTGCACCAGCAACAACGCGCTGGAAATCAAGATGCAAAATTTGCAGTTTGTGTGGGTGACGCTGCACATCACGCAGAAGTGAACGCACAGGTTCTTTGCCATCAACACTGACCATCAAAAGCTGCGAGTAAAACGCATCACTTTCGAGGTGCTTGATAACTTCGTTGTGCTTTAAGTTAATGGGCTCTGGCTCACCCTCGGCACCGTATAGAATAGCGGGTACCAAATTTTCACGACGCAGGCGGCGGCTCGCACCTTTCCCCAAAACACTGCGCGACGTGGCCTGGACGTTAATTTCGTCTGACATGTCGAATCCTCATAAAAAACCTCGCATCTGCCCGAATTGGCAAATACGCATTATTCGCTCGCGACCAAGCGAAGCCGACCATTTTAACATGAAATGGGGGATTTTGGTCGCTGCGATGGGCCGTGCCGGAATTGGGGGGTATGGGTTATCCAAGTGAGGGATCGGCGCAGCCGATCTGGAACCTCTTTGGACAACCCATACCCCCCAATTCCGCCACTCTCGAACTGCGCGAAAAATCTGTGCGCGAGGGAGGAGACAGGGAGATCATGCAATGAATCTACACCCAAGCAAGTGTCAGCGCGGCCGATCTGGAACCTCTTTGGACAACCCATACCCCCCAATTCCGCCACTCTCGAACTGCGCGAAAAATCTGTGTGTCGAGGGAAGACAGTAAAATCCAACAAGGCAACAACTCCCAAAGCCAGGCTCGGCAAAGCCGGCCGCAGCCCACCCCCCAACAGCGAGTCTGTTTATACGCAGGAAGTAGGCTCACATTAAAAAGGCGTTATGACTTAACCAAAGAGGTTCCAGATCGGCCACGCCGATCCCTCACTTGGTTAAGTCATAACGCCTTTTTTATGTGAGCCGGCCAACAAAGTAAAAACCCCCGTCAGACGAGCCATCAATCCATGTAGACCGAGCTTACTGATTCATCCTCATGTATCCGCCGAATCGTCTCTCCCAGCAAATCTGCTACTGACAACTGCCGCACAACATCACAAGCCCGCCCTGCTTCAGACAAGGGAATGGTATCCGTTACAACCAACTCATCTAATTGGGAGTCCCGTAAATTCTCAATCGCTGGCCCTGACAAAACCGGGTGCGTTGCCAGTGCTACCACTTTCTTCGCGCCGTGCTCTTTAAGTGCTTCGGCGGCTTTACACAAGGTGCCTGCCGTATCAACCATGTCATCAATAATCACACAGGTGCGATCACTGACATCACCGATTATGTGCATCACTTGTGCTTGATTGGCTTGCGGTCGGCGTTTGTCGATAATGGCAAGGTCACTGTCATCCAATTGTTTGGCCACAGCCCTTGCGCGTACTACGCCGCCGACATCGGGGGACACCACAATTAAGTCTTCGTATTTTTGCCGCCAGATATCTAGAAGTAACAACGGAGAGGCATAGACGTTATCAACCGGGATATCAAAAAAGCCCTGAATTTGTTCTGCATGTACATCCACTGTCAGCACTCGATCAACACCTGCCACACTGAGCATATTGGCAACGAGCTTTGCTGAAATCGGGACACGTGCCGAGCGCACGCGTCGATCTTGTCGTGCATAACCGTAGTAAGGGATAACGGCAGTAATGCGATCGGCTGATGAGCGTCGCATGGCATCCACCATCACCAGAAGGTCCATCAAATTGTCGTTGGTGGGTTTGCACACCGGCTGGACAATGAACACATCGCCGCCACGCACGTTTTCCAGAATTTCGACGGAGGTTTCGCCGTCGCTGAATCGGGTGAGTGAGGATTTGCCAATGGGTTTCTGCAAATAAGCAGCGATGTTTTGAGTCAGACGTGGATTGGCGTTACCGCCAAAGATCATCAATTTACGATCATGCATGATAAAGCACGGTTTATGTATGGCTGGGCCGGGAGGATTCGAACCTCCGAATGCCGGGATCAAAACCCGGTGCC
>CAYSZH010000261.1:0-4392 GCA_964435305.1 uncultured Granulosicoccaceae bacterium | reverse complement strand
TAGGGTGACACTACAGTATCAGATATTTCCATCCCCAGCATACTGGGGCAGTTTCAAAAATATAACGTAGGGGCGCGCTTGGATATGTACAATAAACTGCATGAGAAAGGGAAGAAATTAACATGACTAGCTAACGGAGCCAAGAATGCTCCGCCAACCAGATTTTACATCGCTAAGACTAGTTCGCTTTTAACTCACTATTGATGGTGATCGCGATAGGCCCTGTAGAAAAACCTCCCACACCAAAGGACTGATGGTCGATTACCGTGGTAGCTTGGATACCGATCCATTCGCCTTCATAGTACTTGATTGATTTTCCCAGAGGATGCTCACCTTTATGTGTCATAACAGTTTCCAAGGTCACTGGCTGAGTCACACCATGAATTGTGAGATCACCGGTCACATCCATCGTAGAATCGCCAGTAGACTTTACGGATGTGCTTTTGAAAGTCATTGTGGGGAATTTTTCAACATCAAAAAAATCTGCACTCTTCAGATGTTTATCTAGCGCTTCAAAACCACTGGCTAGGCTGTTGGTATCAATTTCTACATTAATGCTTGAGTCTTCAATTTTGTCAGCCAAGTTCAAAGTGCCACTGACCTTTGTGAACTCGCCGTTTTGGGTGGTAACACCGGCATGGGACCAACCAAACATCACCTCAGTGTGCCCCTGATCAGTTTTATACATCGTGTCGGCCGATACGCCAGTAGACAACACGGCTAACATGGCGGCCGCCATAGAATGAGTCAATACAGAAGTTTTCGTTTTTGTAGATGAGCAGTGCATTGTAATTTTATACCCTCGTGGTTAATGATTGTTTGGTGGAGCAGACACATGCCTGAAAACAGGCATCACGGGCCACTGGGGAACAGACCGAAGTTAATTCCGATAGTTCACGGTATTTGGATATTTTTTATTTATTTGTGCTGAATCGCGAGGAAATAAATTGCACGATCTTGATGTTAATCCAAATTCGAGGAAGCCTGGTGCGAGGTGGGGTGTTTCCGCTGCGCATATTTACGGAGAATCTGCTTAGATAAGCACATCCTCACTTGAAATGACCAACGAGATAGGAAACCTTGATCTTTTGAAGAACTAGCTGAAGCAATACTACAAAGATGAGCAAAAACCATTGAGGTAAGGGGCCTTAACACGTAAGTCAAACTAACGCCAACGACTCTGAATACGCTTTAGCGCAGCAGCGCCAGGGTTCAGCTTTTTGTACGGTAGCTCACTCATCGCTTGTTCAGCGCTACCCAAGGTGGTGTGCATGTCTTCACTGCTTTCCTGAACATACAGCAATCCAGTAACCACTGATCCTTCGGCACGATACTTTTCAATATAAGAAATGGCGGCAATCCTGTCGGTGGGATCGTAACTGCCATCGACATGTCGTAAACCGACTCGGCTGCCATCATGCATGGTGACTTGCCGGTACTCACCGGGATTTATTCGCGTCACGATCTCTTCGTGTTGGCCAACATAGTCGGCATACACGGTTTCTTGTAAGTGCTCACGTGTATGTGCGTAGCTTTTTGTTGAGCCTTCATGGTCGTTAAATGTGACGCAGGGTGAGATCACATCGAGCAATGCAAACCCTTTGTGACTGATCGCAGCCTTAATTAAGGGGACTAAGTTGTCTTTATCGCCGGAAAAGCTTCTTCCAACAAATGTGCAACCCAATGAAATTGCCAGCAACACAGGATCGATTGGCGAGTAAGTATTGGCTTCACCACTTTTGGCTTTACTGCCTTTATCGGAACTGGCCGAAAACTGACCTTTCGTAAGCCCGTATACGCCATTGTTTTCCAGCATGTACAGCATATTCACATTGCGCCGAATTGCATGCCCAAACTGCCCGAGCCCAATGGACAAGGAGTCGCCATCACCTGACACACCAATGTATTGCAATTCGCGATTGGCCGCATTTGCACCAGTGGCAATTGACGGCATACGACCATGCACAGAATTAAAGCCATGTGCGCCGCCTAAAAAGTATGTTGGTGTTTTACTTGAACACCCGATTCCTGAAACTTTAGCGACCCTGTGAGGTTCTATTGATAGCTCAAAGTAGGCCTGCATAATGGCAGCCGATACCGAATCGTGACCACAGCCTGCGCACAGAGTAGACATGCTACCTTCATAGTCCCGCAAGGTCAGTCCAATGTCATTTTTTGGCAGATCGGGATGGGTGATTTTGGGTTTGGACAGAAAACTCATACCATTAACCGGCTACAGCCGCCCCCTTTAATTGCAGTTCACTCTTGATTGCATCCACAATAAAATCACTGCCAACGGGCATGCCGTCGTAAGACAATAAAGGTTGTAGCACGGCTGGATTTATTTCCAGTTCATTGACCAGCAACTGGCGTAACTGTGCGTCACGGTTTTGCTCAATTACAAATACATGGTCGTACTGTTCAATAAATTCTTTAACTGAGTGATCAAAAGGAAACGCCTTTAGGCGCAAATAGTCGAAAGTGACTTGTTCAGTCGCTAAACGATCGCGCGCTTCTACAATGGCGCCGTGGCAACTGCCAAGTGACAGGACGGCCCAGCGTTTCTCACCACCCACATCGGCACCTGGTTCAAGAACGGGTGCAGGCACAAGCGATGCGGCAGTATCAAATTTGCGCCTTAAACGATCAACAACGTCTTTGTATTCATCTGATTTTTCGGTATATCCGCCATATTTGTTGTGACCAGAGCCGCGCACAAAATAAGCGCCTTTAGCGTCAACACCTGGCAGGGTACGCCACGGAATCGCATCGCCGTCTACATCGAGGTAGCGATAGAAATTATCCATATCGCGTAAGGCATCCGCGTCGTAGACTTTGCCTCTATCGGGCTCATAGCTTTCTTCCCATTGAATCTCCGGGATCATCCAATCGTTCATGCCGATATCCAGATCGGATAACACTATAACCGGTGTTTGCAAACGCTCGGCAAGATCAAACGCATTTAACGCCATTTCAAAACATTCGCTTGGATCGGATGGAAACAGCAACACATGCTTTGTATCGCCGTGTGATGCATAAGCTGCTGATGCTATATCACACTGCTGGGTGCGTGTAGGCATGCCAGTGGACGGGCTTACGCGTTGCACATCAAATATCACTGCCGGGATTTCCGCATAATAGGCCAGGCCTAAGAATTCACTCATTAGTGATATTCCTGGACCACTGGTGGATGTGAATGCTCTGGCGCCGTTCCAGTTGGCGCCTAATACCATACCGATCGCGGCGAGTTCGTCCTCAGCCTGAATAACGCAATAGTTGTTCGACTTAACTCCGTCTTCGTTTTCTTCTACACGAAGTTGTTTACAAAAAATGCTGTAAGCATCGATCAATGATGTCGATGGTGTTATCGGGTACCAGCTCACCACCGTTGCACCGGCGTACACAGAACCAAGCCCAGCTGTCGTGTTGCCATCGACCATAACGTAGCCGCGCGTTTTATCCATGCGCTCAAGGCGTAAGTCAATGGGACAGCTGAAGTTCTCTAAAGCGTAGTCGTAGCCCATTTTTATGGCTTGCATATTGGCATCCATAAGATGCGGTTTTTTAGAAAACGTTTCTTGCAATAATTCTTCTACTACTTGCATTTCTATATCGAGCAAGGCAACCAGGGCTCCTACGTAGGCTACGTTTTTCATGAGAACTTTGGCTCTGGCAGACTCAAAAGCCTCGTTACACATGCCGGCCAAGGGTATACCCAGCACGGTGACATCTGCTCGATCGAGCATGTCTTTGCGTGGCCAGGTTGAATCGTAAAGAAAAAAACCGCCTGATCTCAGCTCTGCAAGATCGGAAACATACGTCTCTGCATTCATGGCAATCATGATGTCGGTTGATCCGGTGCGGCAAGTGTAGCCATCACGTGTTACCCGGATCTCGTACCAGGTAGGCAGGCCCTGAATGTTAGAGGGGAAAAAATTCTTCCCAACAACCGGTATACCCATCCGGAAGATCGATTTCATTAACAAACCATTGGAACTGGCTGATCCGGTTCCGTTGACGTTCGCAAGCTTTATTACAAAATTATTAACCAGATTATTCACTGACATCGAGCTGCTTATCCATCCCCGTTGTTATCCATCTGGACGTTACCTGCCACCGCTATTGTCAATAGCGTAGGGCACAATTAGTTTTGATTTGCGCATATCCCATGCGCCAGTGGGGCAGCGCTCGGCACACAGTCCGCAATGAATGCAAAGATTTTCATCTTTAACCATCACTTTGCCAGTTTGCGGTAGTTGGTCAGACACATATAAAATCTGGTCTTTGTTATTAGCCGGTGCGCGCAAGCGGGTGCGAAGATCGTCTTCGTCACCATTCTCGGTGATAGTAAGGCAATAAACAGGGCAAACATCCATACAGGCATCGCATTCT
>CAYSZH010000260.1:0-4425 GCA_964435305.1 uncultured Granulosicoccaceae bacterium | reverse complement strand
CAGAACCACTGTCTGCAGAACCACTGTCTGCAGAACCAATGCCGCCTGCGCCTGCGTTGGCCGAGTCGCCGGTGTCAGTTGCAGTGCTGTTATTGGTGTTCCCTGAGTCGACGCCAAGAGCGTCGGTACTGCCGTTGTCGGCTGTTACGCCAGTGTTGCCGGTAACCGATGTTGAGTTGGAATCTGAAGAGTCGCATGCGCTAAGCAGCATGGCTGGTAGAATCAAGGTGAGTAAGATCTTACGCATGTTTAGTCTGTTTTATCTCTCGGATTGCTCTATTATGCCCGCGTCAGTGGCTAAAATTCAGTCACGCATCCCACATTGCAGGCACGTCATACGCTGTAGACAACGTAAGGTTGGCATTTGTGCCTGGAATATGTGATTAATACCGGAATAGTTCACAGTTGGTGACACCTTTAAGAACCCCCAATGCGCGCGACTTTGCCCGATTATTGTTTCTCAGTGCCATCTGGGGCTCATCGTTTATATGTATTGAAATAGCGCTTGCAGACTTTGCGCCATTAGCCATTGCCAGTTGGCGGGTAATTCTCGCCAGTATCATCGTGCTGTTGTTATGTTGGGTGAAAGGGTATCGCCTTCCGATTGATAAGCGAACGTTCGGAATTCTGGCCGTTATCGGACTACTAAACAGTGCCGTTCCGTTTTATCTGATTGGTTGGGGGCAGCAAAGCGTAGATAGTGCGACAACCGCTTTGTTGCTTTCCACATCGCCATTTGCCGCTTTGTTACTAAACCATTTCCTAACCTCGGATGACTCAATTAGCGCCAATCGCCTGCTGGGTTGTGTTGTGGGTTTTTTTGGTGTCGCCCTGTTGTTTATTCAAGAAATCGTGCTCGAGGGTAACGGTATTTTTGGCATGTTGGCGATTATGTTGGCAACCATCTGCTATTGCCTTTCGGCCCTTTTGATCCGTAAGCTTGGTAGCTTGCCGAGCCTTGTTGTAGTAGGGGGATCTTTGTTAGTCGCCATGCTCATGCTTCTGCCAATGTTGCTCTGGTTCCATCCACCGTGGAAGCAAGTGTATTCAACCGGTTCTTTATCAGCCGTGCTGTTTCTCTCTATTGGGCCCACTGCGATAGCCTATGTTTTGAGGACTCAAATAGTGCAAGCCAATGGTGCTGTTTTCATGTCAACCGTTGGCTATTTAATTCCGCTTTTCGCCGTGGTTTGGGCCTGGTTATTCTTGTCTCAAACTCCTGAATTCCTCGCGTTAGTAGCCATGTTTCTGGTTTTTATTGGTATTTATCTCGGGCAACGCAAGCCTAATCTGAGCAACTGAACCAAAATGAAGCCTTGGGCACTATACTTGTAGTGTCGTTCGTTATCTGATTTTAAGGACTCGTCTGTCAATCATGAGTAAAAAAACGCCCTGGACTAACCCCATGCCCAATGATCAGTTCAAGATCATGCGGGATATTATTTCTGCACCCAGCCCGGTTGGGTTGGAATCAGCGATGACGCTGGGGGTGCTACAACCTTATTTTAAATCCTTCATGCCAAAGAGTTGGGCGATGCATCAGCATGCAGGCAACGCCAGTGTGGTCTGGGATTCGCATCCGGGTAAGGATGATATGTTCAGTGTGATGATTGTCGGTCATGCCGATAAAATCAGAATGCAGGTGCGCAAAATAGGCCCTGATGGCAAAATCTGGATCAACAGTGATTCGTTTTTGCCCTGCACATTGATAGGTCATGAAGTCACCTTATTTAGCGAAGACCCGGATGCGCCTGGTAAGTATCGTTCCTTATCTGGTGGTACGGTAGAAGCCTTGGGTGCTATTCATTTTTCTGAAATGGGGCACCGCACTGGGGACAAAGGCATTCGTCCCACACAACTCTATCTTGATCTTCAGGTACACGGTGCAAACAAAGCCGACCAGATCAAACGTCTTGGAATAAAGGCAGGGGATACTTTATTGCTAGACCGGCCAATCAAGCGCGGATTTAGCCCGGATACGTTTTATGGTGCTTATCTTGATAATGGGCTGGGTTGCTTTGTTGTTGCCGAAGTCGCAAAGCTGTTGGCAGCATCCACGGCGCTCAAAAAAGTGCGCGTGTTATTCGCGGTTGCCTCGCACGAGGAAATTGGTCGATTCGGTAGCCGAATTCTTGCCGGTGTCTATGAGCCAGATGTGCTAATTGCGGTAGATGTTAATCACGACTACAGTGCGGCGCCGAACATCGGTGATCGCAACATGACGCCTTTGGAAATGGGTAAAGGGTTTACGATGTCTGTGGGTGCTATCGTGAGTGAGCAACTCAATATGCGAATTAAAAAGGCCGCGGCAAAACATAAAATCCCGATGCAGCTTGACGTTACCGGGCGCGATACCGGTACCGATGGTATGGCAGGTGTGTTGGCAAACATTGATAGCGCTGCAACATCCATTGGTTTTCCTACCCGAAACATGCACACGATTTCGGAATCAGGCAATACATCTGATGTGCTTGCCGCCATTCACGTAATCAAAGAAACCATTGTGGCAATGGATAAGGAAAAAGGCGATTTGCGGGAAACGTTCAAAACCACACATCCGCGCCTGGATAAAACCACCGCAATCAAACATCAGGGGTTTGATAAGCTCGATTAAAGAAAGCGGATGTTGCCCAGAAGGGTAAATGTGTTGTAACTAATCGCAATACACTGGGGCGAGGTATTTTATCGCGAGAACGGGCCGATCATTACCAGATCGGCCTGTTTTTTTATACAAACAGCAATGCCTAGGCTGGTTCTGTCTCAGTCTCAGTGTTGTTACTCTTAAGTCTGGCATCGACGGTCCGCACAATTCTGTCAACTTCATCGTTTTGTAAGCCATAGTGCTTTGCAACAATTTGCACAATGCGATCGACTCTTTCAATGCGTTTTGCGCCGGCATCAATACCTCTGGCAGCCGATGAGGGCTTCAACAGGCCTTCAGCCGCGTTCGCGTATTTTTCAAACGGGACTGCATCGGATGGGTCTGCACCCAATTTTTCCACCAACTGCTGAACAAATGTATAAACAGACTTTGATAGTGCGACGTTGCCGTGAACCGCTTCTTTTATTGGCTTAATACCGGTGGATTCAATGCAGCGGTAGTTGCCAGTAAGCAGCATGGCCCATTTCGCCATGGGCACAAACAAGCTTTGGTGAACACGAAGTTTTACTGGCACTTGCTTGCCATCCAGGCTAACCGCTTCGACATCAGCACTGAGTTGATTCAATAGATCATTGTGTTCAGCATTTTCGAACGCTGCTGCTTTGAAATTCGTCGGCAGCCCGACATGCAACACGTTTAGCGCTTCATCTGGTGGGCGAAACGCCTGCGGGTCTGGGCTGCATAAGGTGACGTTGGATGGGTTCAGTGCGTCCCATACGCTGGCGTCGGCATAGCAAGGGGTTAAATCGATATCCGCCAGGCTAGGGATACGGCGCAGGTAGGCCAGTGGCGGCATATTCATAATGGACAAACAGGGTTTGCCTGCATCCCCGATTCTTTTGAGCAGCTTGGCTATTTCAGACGCAGAATACTGGGGTTCCTGCATCGCCAGTCCGATCATATCGTAGGCTGTTGGGTCAGCATCTGCAGGTGTTAGCGCATTTAGAGTGCCTTTTTGCGCCGCCGAAAGAATTTCTCGGTGACTGTCCTCATCACGCAATTTTATTCTGACCTTGGTGCCAGAGGCGTTGATTAAGGCCGCTTCTTCGGGCAGGCAAACCAGGCTGACATCGTGGCCCGCCATTAAAAGCTTGGTGGACAGTAAGGAGCCGTAGGAGGCTCCCAGAATAAGGATTTTCATCTCTCTCTAAACTCCAAAGGTTACTATTTGTGGCTTATAGAGACTATATCTTTATTTTTGTGAAATTTACAGGGTTGATTTTACAAATTGAGCACATTGTCAGGGTGACCGGGTAAGTCAGGGTGGGGCTAATATTGTTACGTGCGTACCCTAATTGGCGTTCGATCAGTGAATGGAGAAAAATAGTGATATCCAGCTTTGATCATCTGGTTTTAACGGTTCGGAATATAGACCAAACAATTGAATTCTATACAACGGTCTTAGGTATGGAAAAACACGTTTTTGGGGATGGACGAATATCCTTGAAATTCGGTTCACAGAAAATCAACTTACATGAGTTCGGAAAGAATTTGAACCGAAAGCCGCTCGGCCCACACCGGGTTCGGCCGACATTTGTCTCATTACAAGCTTACCGATTGAGGATGCGCTGAATCATTTTAAGTCGCATGGGGTTGTGATTCTGGAGGGGGTTGTTCCAAGAACAGGGGCCAATGGTCCGATAGAATCAATTTACTTCCGTGATCCCGATGAAAATTTGATTGAGGTATCGACGTACGCAAGCGATTAATAGCTTAGAAACTGCCCCAGTATGCTGGGGATGGAAAATTCTGATACTGTAGTG
>CAYSZH010000259.1:0-4443 GCA_964435305.1 uncultured Granulosicoccaceae bacterium | reverse complement strand
GATGAAGCCAAAATAGGTGAATCAATTTTGGTTACCTGGGTTGGGCCTGATGAAGCTAATGACTACATTGCTGTTTCAGAACTGGGGGAAAGAGGGTACATCAACTACACATACACAAGAGAAGGCCGTGTTTTAAATCTTCAGATGCCTCCTAAGCCAGGTGACTATGAAATTCGCTATGTTCTTGGTCAGGGTGATACCACTTTAGTATCTCACCCTATATCGGTTGCTGAAGCAAACGTATCATTGGATGCACCCTATGAAGCCAGGGTTGGTGAAACTATCTCTGTAAGCTGGGAAGGACCGGATGAAAAACGCGATTACATTTCTGTAGCGGAAGTCAGCGGGAACTATATTAACTATGCCTACACAGCAAGCGGTAACCCGGCTGCTATTAAAATGCCAACGACGCCTGGAAGCTACGAGATTCGCTATGTTCTTGATCAGGGTCAAACCGTATTGTTAACCCGAACTATTATTGTGAAATAGGTGATTAGAAAGGAAAATTATTCTTGTCACTGATGCGCAATGAAATCGTCCACCTGTATTTAGGGTTTCCAGTCATCAACAGCAAGCGCCATCCTTTCCATCGTCCTAGGGGGGTTATTGTTGTTGATCGGTCTGGAAGGTATGCTCGGTTTATTTTAGATAATCCTAACTGAACATCCTAATTTATTCTTTAGAAGATCGGGTTGCGGAAAGTGCTAGACAGACTATTGAAATCGGCAATTGTTAGGGGGTATTACGCCTTCTGATAGCCGGCCGTGGTGATACATGATATTTTTTCTAATAGCACCCACGTTAGGGCTTTACGATGCCAGCCAAAGCGCTATCGCTATTGACGCTACCACTTTATCGTACCTTGGCTAACTACATTGCTACTTTGTGCCTAACCATTTAGGCAGTAAAAGCTTGCGCTTTCCAGTACAGGCAGCATCAACACAGGCGCTCAGGCTCCCAAAGTGCAAGGGGCGATTAACCAATCCAGGACCATAGTGTGCGTACTTTCCTGAATTAGTCATTAGCACCTTGGCATCAATTGGTATAATGGGTTCTTCAATCATGCACCAGCAGGTGTCGTTGATAAACTGAACGCCAAACAGTTCAAGCTTTTCTATAGCACCCGACTCACTTGCTGTTTTTTGAACCTCTCTGCCCAATGTAACGATAACAGTAGTGGACGGGTCTTTAAAACGTCCTTCGCACAGCTCAGCTAAGGCAACACATTCAGCGGCTGAAAAATGTGGATTGCCTAAACAAATGACGTCAACGGTATCGTCGACGGCGCTGTTCAATTCGTTCCAACTTAATACCAGATCTGGAATATCCACTTCAACCGAAGCCAAAGGCATGGCACCTATCGCGCTGTTTGCCTCTGGTGTAATCTCCGCAATGTGATACATGGCTACTGATGATGTTGTAGCGAAGGCAGCACTGAACGCTTTGTGATTATCTAGCGTAGGAGAAAAGAGTTCCAAGCCGTAAATGATGGGGATATCGTTTTTGCTGATAGATCCAATGTGGTATCCCAGTAACGCCCAGAACGCATCGTCCACGTCGCTTTTGTCCACATTAACTACGTGAATTTCAAGTGAGGGCGTTCGTCCGGCATCCAAATGCGCGCCAGCCGCGGGTGCTCGTCCAGTGAGTGCAATACAGGCATCAAGGAAGTCAGGGTACTTTTGCGTTCTAGCACCAATAACGCTGTTGGCATAAGTGACGGCGTTTGATTCTGCCCAAACAATTTGCTCGCCGAAACTGGGTGCGCTGTCCAGTAAGTAGGGTGCGCATGTATAACTTGGTTTTGCTCCCATGGCCAGATAAGCATCACCTAGCTCGCTGGCGGCTGAGCCGAATTCATTTGCTACACCCAGAGTTCTCCAGCGACGTTTATCGATAGACAGTGAGTTTAAGGTGGTTGGGATTTGTACTTTTCCACCAAGTGATGCCAACTTCTGCGCAAACAGTAAACTCGAAGGGCCGTTGTATACAACCGCATCGATATGCGCCTGGTTTACATCCACCAAATACGATGCACCTTGAAGCTCTGCCATGCGAATCACTATTTGCATTGCCATCTGCGCCGCATCGCCATAGTCGCCGTTTAGAAATTGCTGGTCTGAATCTGACAGGGCGAGTTTGTTGCTGTTTCTTTTATGGTTAACAGTGGTGACGTTTTGTACTGGCGCTGATGGTTCTATAGTCGTTGATTGGTCCGCCAACTCGCCCACAGTGCTTAGCACACCTTCGGTTACCTTAGCTGTAACACCGGATTGCAACTGCTTGAATTCCACTTCGCTCATTTGACAAACCGGAATGCTTTTATCAAACATCACTTCAGACACCATCACCCCCAATGTGAGTATGTCTTCGGATTCGATAAAAATCAGGGCCGCCGGTGCTGCGTCATTTAGTAGTAACTCAAGAATGGCGCCGCTGCCGGAACTGGAACCTCTGCCGCTGGGCAGGGCGAGAATTTTTCCTGAGACCTTTTGATTATGTAGCGGGTGATGTTGATCGATGATGAGCCCATTCACAGGATTGACACCGCCCCAAAAACTGAGTGCTGTGTCTGACACGAGCAATTCACCAGAGGCGTCACCTGAGATAATGGGTTGGTACTGTAGATTCAATTGCCGCTTCTTCCAATTGATTGGACTTCATCTACATTGGCCTCATCCCAGAACCCGAGGTATACCCTGCGATTCAAGTCTCCGTTCTCTCTTTGGAGCATAGCAGCCTCTGAAATCATTGTTTTGTAATGATCCATGCGATACCAAGCGTTAAGCTGGCCGGATAATCGTTTTACTATGGCAGTACTCGTTTCAAGTTCTCCAGTGTCATTCACCTCGTTAGAGCCTGCTTGTAAATCGAACAGCATTGGGCAAAAACCTTCTGCAAGAATCATTTTGAATCTTCCATCATAGATCACGGCAAGGCGAAAGCCTAGCAATTTGGGCCGGCTAAAACAATTTTCATGGAACCTGGCACAAAGCCTGTGGCTCTTCGTGAACAGCGCAAGGCATTGTTCTTAGTTGGGGTGAAGAAATCGAACCGCAGTGATGGAGGTCTGAAATCCTTTATCGAATGTCAATTTAATAGTGATTTCAAGTCTCGAGACAAGGCTATGGTTAACAACCAATAGAGGAAAAAAACTAACAATAGCGCCGCTGGCACGCCTGCAAACAACAAAGCTTGTTCATTGCTCATTTGCTTTAGATCGAATCCTCGCATTTTGATGATCTTGTCAATCAAAGCAAGTACTGCCCACACTAATGAAAACCCGATGCGCAAGATATGCCTGATTATACGTAATTTGCCTTGCAAACCTTTTCTATAAAGATTGTGTAAGTCTCCAGTCGAGAACACAGCGGCTAAGATTAGCCAACCCATCGCCATGTTCGAGCCTGAACGCTCAGGTCCAATAACGACGCAAGTTAAAGCGACAATTGCAATGCTAATAACAAATACAAGGGATGCGTATTCAAGAAGGCCAGTTGCACTGTTTCTACGTTGAACGGTTAGCCATGCTGTAAAAAGGGTGTACAAAACAATGACACTCAAAAACATGTCGTCCACAGAATGCTTCAACCAAGCCGCTATAAAACCTGAAATCAGCATAATAGTCATTGCTACTGTAAAAATAGACCCTGCCTTCTTATGTAAAAAACACCCTTTTTTCGTGAACATAGCGATCGGCGTGCAGACCAACGCTATGGCCCCCGCTGGAGTATGAACGAACCAAATAACTAGATCTTTCATGCTGGCAGCTCAGTAATGAATGTTTTTGATGCAAGACGCCAATAGTGCTGTGTTCCTTATGGGCATATCCGTTACTCAACGTTGTTGTAATCTGTTCTAAAATACTATCAATACAAATACGCATAGAATAGAATGAATTACACAATTCAGATATGCATATATGTATGGACTGGCGTAGCATAAAGTTTGATTGGAACCGCGCTAGAGCTTTCTTAGTGACGGCCGAAGAAGGTTCATTAGCCGAGGCCGCACGAAAACTGGGTATGAATCAACCCACGCTCGGGCGTCAAGTTGCTGCGCTGGAAAAGGAAATAGGCGTTGAGTTATTCGCTCGACGGGGTAGAGGATTAGAGCTAACTCCAAATGGTTTGAAGCTTGTAGAACATGCTCGTTTAATGGGTGAGGCTGCCAACCGATTCTCGTTAACGGCTGCGAAGAAGTCTGAAAGCATTGAAGGTTCAATCTGTATTTCTACGACGGAAATTCTTGCAACATTTGTTCTGCCTTCGATGGTTAAAAAATTGAGATGCTTAGAGCCTGGTGTTGAAGTAGAAATTATTTCTACAAATGATGAAAGCAATTTGCTTCGCAGAGAGGCTGATATTGCCATTCGCAGCTTTCGGTCTACTCAGGCGGAACTAATTACTAAGAAGTTATTTGATGCTAAAGGCTATCTTTATG
>CAYSZH010000258.1:0-4451 GCA_964435305.1 uncultured Granulosicoccaceae bacterium | reverse complement strand
CTAGGTGCCAAGATGGTATCTGTGTATGGCGAGACACAGCGCGAAGGTGAGGTCGCACATTTAATCGCACGTAAGATTACTGATCTGAGCTGGATGCTGGGTGAGCTGTCAACGCATTCGCGTAATTTTCATTAAGTGCGCTAAGCGGCAGCCAAATCATCAGGGTGATCAATGCTATTTTCAACGACGACCTCTTTCAAGGCTTCGGCGGCTTGCTTGCCTTCAATGCCTTTGGCAATTTTAATTTTTTTGCTGCCGTCTTCAATATGCATTGAGTAATATTCAATACTCCTGCTACCAGAACTTGTACTCGAGCTTTGCCTGACTTTAATCTGACGCGGATCGGTAAAACGCACTTCACTTTTTTTATAAGTCAAACCAAACAAACTGTATACGGCCTTAACCCTCCCAGTTGGCTTATCAATATTCACACCAATCGCACTACCAGCTGAAAATACTGATCCCACACCGACAAGAGTACCAATGGCAACAAATAAGTAAGCCCCTAACCACTCGCCCAGCGTGAACACACCCACCCCGGCAAACACAACGCCAATGACAGTACCGACAATACTCTGTACCAGGTAACGACCCGCCCTACTAACTAACTTAAGATGATCTTCTGATTCAGATAGTGTCACCTGTTCAGTGGCTGAGACAGCAGCACGTTGGCGAGAAAGTTCACGGCTTTTTTCAAGAAAAGACTGCGGAACGCGTAAGTCATTGCTCGCCTGCGCTGGGCGATCAGACATAAAAAATAACCAATCCCGTTCGAATTTTCCAAACCCTTGCTGAGTAAAATCACCAGTGACAGCAATATTCCATTCTATCCGCGCTTGATATTTATCTTCACTCGTTGGTTTGCAATCAGACGGTACCTCAAAGACAAAAGAGCACTGATAACCCTTAGCGGTTTGTTTGACGTAAACAGCCGTCTCATCCTGCCAAAGCACCCTGTTGATGGATGATTCCTCGGAGTTCTTTATTTTACAGCAACTGAGAGTTGCACTAAGCGGTTCATTCAGCAATGCCGGATCAGAAGAATGCAATTCAAAACGGCCACCCATCGACCCACCCACGCCAGGCGGCAATGGATCCAAGAATAATGGCGTTGGACCAAATCGCCGATACGCTTTCCATTGTTTACACGCGGAATACATAATAGCAGCCCCGACAAAGACAAAAATGAAAACCAAACCTGCAAGGTACTGCCCCTCTTTGATCGCCTGGGGCAACACTAGAGCAATAGCCCCAAGACCTATCAGGAAAAAAAGCGCACCAAAGCCCGCCATAAATGGTATCTCTGCATTTTGACTGCTGGGCAAGCCTTCAGTGGCATGTTGACGTTCACTCAGGCTTTTGCTCGAAACACCCTGCAAAGAAGCCCAGATCAAGAACCCACCTGGCCCACAAAACAGCACAAGAAACAATAAGCCAAAGACGACGGCCTCCCAACGAAAGCTCAAATCAAGGTATGACTTATCCGGTGCATCCGGATCGACAAACGCAACAGCTTCATTGCTGGCTTTGTCGGATTGAAGCGCTGTGTAGAGATCCTGCCAGTAGCTGCCAATATTGTCACTGCGCTGGCTAAAGCTGATGCTGCCACTGCTATAGGACAGACCATTAAATTGGTAGGAATAACGACCCGTGATGCTATGCGTTGTGGAACTCTTAACACGTCGATGATTAAGTGTTAGTTGTTGTATTTGCGCAGGGACTTCAACCCAATTGAGTGTGGATAGATAACCCGACACCGTCACACCTGCGGTTACGAAAAAAGCCGCCAAGCCTGCAAGCAGGAAGATCAGGCCAAACAGGGCTCCAAACAGGGCTCCAAACAGGGCCCCAAACCAGCTTCGCTTAGTTTGCTGCTTCTTGTCTTTCCCTGCTCCCATCAGATGTCGCTCCCTATCGAGTATCAGGCCAATACTAAAGATCAAGCGGCAATACCCGGCTAAACTTGATTTCGATTAGATCGATCCAGGAACCATCACCCTTCGAAGCCTATCGAGAGCGGTATTTTTTTCTCTCACATGGTATACATGGAAAGCAATTCAAACTCACCGCAGCATATGACCATACCACTATACAGAGAGGACAGTTACGCCAAAACCTGTGAAGCCAAGATTGTTGCAATCGGCGAGCAGGGTATACAGTGTGATCAGACAGTATTTTACGCTCATGGTGGAGGCCAGCTAGGCGATACCGGTACTCTGCTCGCAAATAGTGGTGAGTTCGTTGTGAGCGACACAAGAAAAGATAAAGAAACCGGCGTGCACTGGCACCAGATCGAATCCAGTGATGGCTTGAACGTTGGCGACACAGTCCAGCTGCAATTGGATTGGGAACGTCGCTATAGCCTGATGCGCTTCCACAGCTGCTTGCATATGGTGTGCGCCGTAATCGATGCACCGGTTAACGGTGGTTCCATCCAAGTGGATCGGGCCAGACTGGATTTTGATTTGCAAGAACCGCTCGACAAAACCGACATCACAGAAAGGCTCATGGCACTGGTCAAGCAAGATGCGCCTATGAGCACCCGATGGATAACTAACGAAGAGCTGGCTGCACAACCTGAGCTGGTGCGCACTATGTCGGTGGCGCCGCCAACCAATGCGGAGGGCACGATTCGACTGGTCGAATTTGCGGGTATCGATTTACAAGCTTGCGGAGGTACGCATGTGGCGTCGACCGGCGAAATTGGAGATGTTACTGTGCGCAAGATCGAAAACAAAGGCAAGCAAAACCGTCGCATTACTGTAGTGTTTGCTCACTAAACGAACCTGCCCCAAGTGACACGCTATCAGATGATATTGTCAGCTAGTAGCTCGGACAAAGCTTGATCATCCAGCGCGAGGTATTCCTTCAGCACCAGTGCGGTATGTTCACCTAACTCCGGGCCACCGCGATCGGTTCTGCCCGGCGTGTCAGACAAACGCGGATGAATGGCAGCCACATCCAGTTGCCCTCCCGTGTAATCCACCGCCTCGAACAAGCCGCGTGCATGATAGTGAGGGTCGTTAAACATATCTTCAACGCTGTTGATGGGCCCAGACGGTACTTGTGCTTCTATCAGAATTTCAAGTAGCTCAGAAGCAGTGTGTTGCTGCGTCCAGGCATTGAGTGCAGCGTCGATTTCGGATTCATGCTGCACCCGACCAGCGTTGTTTGCCATGCGTTCGTCATTGGCCAGATCTTCACGCCCGGCACAGGCCATCAATCGTTTAAAAATAGAATCTCCGTTGCCACCAATAACGACGTATTTTCCGTCCGCACATTGATACGTGTTGGTGGGCACGATCCCGGTAATTGTTGAGCCAGAGGGTTCGCGGATCACTTTCTCTGCGGAATACTCCGGCACGACTGATTCCATCATGTTGTACACAGATTCAAAAATCGACACATCGACAACCTGACCGCGTCCCGACTTACTTCGACCAAACAGCGCCAGCAACACACCGATAACCGCATGCATTGACGCGAGTGTGTCGCCTAAGCTCAGGTTTGGCCTAACCGGTGGACGATCGGGGAATCCATTAAGATATCGGAAACCGCCGTAGGCTTCACAGGCTGACGCATAACCAGGCTGAGACGCACGCGGGCCAGTTTGGCCATAACCACTCACGCGTGCGAAAATTAGCTCAGGGTGATCAGGCTTCATTTCTTCAGGCCCCATACCCCATTTTTCGAGTGTTCCAGGGCGAAAATTCTCTAGTACGACATCAACCTCGCCCATCAGTTTTTTAACCAAGACGCGGCCCTTTTCTTCGCGAAGGTTGACGGTAACGGATTTTTTATTACGGGCGATACTTTGCCACCAATACGACGTACCCGATGCATCAAGTTTGCGCCAGTTTCTGATCGCGTCGCCTGTGCCAGGTGGTTCGATTTTAATGACTTCTGCACCAAAATACGCCAAGACACAACCAGCTTGAGGCCCTGCAATCATTTGCCCCAATTCCAACACTTTAATGCCAGCCAGTGGCCGCTGATCATTTGACATCAGGCATCCCGTAAAAAACGATAACGCAACCCTGACAATGCTACTACGATAGAGCTGCCACGTGATACATCGCTTCGCCTTCGTGTACAAGAGGCAATTTGGTTTGCCCGATCATGACACCAGCAATGCTGCTGGTAATTTCTTCTTCAACTTCGCCAAATGGATCAGCGATAACCCCTAACAACTGACCCGCTTTCACCGTCGCACCGAGTGGCACATGGCTACGCACAATACCGCTCTGAGAAGCTCTCATCCATGTACTATCGCGAGATACACGAGCATCCGGGATATCAACAACCTCCTTTTTGCTTCTTGGCAACATGGCCAGGTGACGCATGACTCTTAAAGCGCCCTTAACGCCTGCGCGAATAGCTGACTCATCAAATCTTAAGGCCTCGCCGGCTTCATATAACAGCACGGGTTTGTCTCCAACGGTCGCTCGCAG
>CAYSZH010000257.1:0-4514 GCA_964435305.1 uncultured Granulosicoccaceae bacterium | reverse complement strand
TGCAAAACGTCTACTACACAACCAGACAAGCTCACGGGTGTAACTTTGATTACAACAAGTTCTGGGCGAAAGCCACCAAAGGCCGTAAGATTGTAAATGCGGCTGCATACGCCACCGATAGAAACGATGAAAAGCAAAAACAGTTTCAAAACATACTGAAAGCCATAGGCTTTGAGGTAAAGTTAAAGCCTTATATCCAACGTGCTGATGGGTCAGCCAAAGGTGACTGGGATGTCGGCATTGCCCTGGATGCGATGGAGTATGCAGAACAAAGCGATGTAATAGTTTTAGTATCTGGTGATGGTGATTTTGACTTGTTGGTAGACAGGATCAGAACCAGAAAGCACTCCTCTGTAGAGGTTTATGGGGTAGACGGGTTCGTCGCTGCTTCATTGATAAATTCTGCCAATCGGTTTATCCCGATAGGTTCTGACTTGTTGATGAATTGATCAGCGCTTGGTGCTATGAATACAGATTCAAAATTTGTCTAGGCAGATTTGTCCACTTTCAGTCTCCAGGAAGCACAACGTTGTTACGGTAGATGCTTCGGATGGCGAGGCGACCAATGACAGAGCAAAACGTGAGCGATCGAGATTCTAAAGGGGTTTGGCGCCCTAATGCACTCATTAAACTGCCGCCAATCTATGCCTGGCCTCCGCAGCCGGGCACAGTTACAAAATGGTTTGTCGGTTTTCCGGGCTACCTGTGGCCTTTAAATGCGCTGGTATTCCTGATCACTATAGGCACCTGGTTGTTGCTGACGCCCGAGCTTGCGCAAATGAAAACGCTTGAGTTTTGGTGGGTCGGTTTACTGTTGGTGCGCAATCTTTTTCTGACTACGGCAGTTTTCGGCGGGCTCCATCTTTATTTATACAAATTCAAAAAGCAGGGCGATAAGCTGGAGTTTTCTGACCGGCCATTTGCGAAGAAAAAACATTTTCATTTTGGTGATCAGGTGCGCGACAACATGTTTCGGACGCTGTGTTATGCAGTTCCGATATTCACACTGTATGAAGTTGCAACCTATTGGTTTTTCGCCAACGGCATCCTTGGATTTCTTCCCTTTGGCGATAACGCTGTGAGCTTCTGGATTTGGTTTATTGTGCTGTTGATTCTCACACCGGTTATTCACTCGACACACTTCTATTTTACACACCGCCTTCTGCATAGCCGAGTGCTCTATCAGCGCGTGCATCGTATTCATCACTACAACATCGAAGTTGGGCCTTTCTCAGGGCTTGCCATGCACCCGGTTGAACTGGCTATCTACTTCTCAACGCCGTGTGTTCATTGGCTACTGGCATTACACCCGTTGAATGCACTGTATCAACTTCAATTTGCGGTCTTTAACGCTGCAATGAGTCATACCGGCTATGAAAAAATATTACTTAGAGATGACGTTGGCATTGAGAGCAATAGTTACTTTCATTATCTCCATCACAAATTTTTTGAATGCAATTACGGTGGAACCATCGCGCCAATGGATCAGATATTCGGCACGTTCCACGACGGCTCAGCTGAGGCACAGGAGCGGATGCGTCAGCGTATGCGTGAACGCTTGGGTTAATACAGGGTAGTTTGCTAGAACTTCCAAAGTAGGATTTTGCGACCACTGGTTCTCACTCATTTGGCAATTTTCCGGATCGAAGGCTATTTGGGATCCAGACGAGAATGATTGCATCTAGATTTCGGCCAAAAATGAGGCGTAATAGGGTTGGGTCCTCAGTTTCGGGATCCCCAAAGTTTTAACTATTAAAATTATGGGGGGTCTTCGTTGCCTCAAACAGGGCGATACCGAACAGAAGTCTGTGGAAGCTGGCTCAGCCGATACCTTGGCGGAGGAGCTTGTCGAATAGGCAAATGCTGCTCGTGGCAATAGAACAGTCGAGGTTGGTGGTGAAGGCGCTACTGAATCCCTTGCGGTTGTTAAAGCAGGGATCAAGTCTGTCAGCGAAGGCAGACATGTCGACGTAGCCAAAATTCTGAAAAGTGAGGATTCAAGCCAATTCGCCTTTGTGAACTACCTATTAGGTAGAGTATGGAGTCACTAGATTCACCGGTGACTCATGTTTTCGAGTGATTCGCGTAGTGCAATATGAAGCTCAAAAATACTCTGAAAGTGAATCCCTGATATGTCGATAAATATCAGCATAGGGCGACTGTTTAAAAGCCGAATTAACGTTAGAAAATAACCTCGAAACGGCCGTCTTCATTCGATCATAAAGGCAATGACGTGGTGCACGGCCCAGTTCATTGAAGGTCTCTACATGACAGGGCGTCATAGTTGAGCTTCTGCCAACTTCCAACAATGCTTATTCAAAACTTGCATTGCATGTACATGTCGGTATGTATAGTCTAGAAGAAACTCGTACACCACATCACCAAAGCCTCGTCTAACTTCTGTTCAATCGTTCAAAAACCAATCAGATTTTAATCTAAATGAGCAATCCCAAAGAAACACTGTATAAATCTCTAGCGCTTGATATCAAGGCGTCCGAACAACAAGTAAAAGCCGCGGTCGAGATGCTCGACTCAGGGGACACAGTCCCTTTTATTTCGCGATACCGTAAAGAAGCCACAGGAGGTTTAACCGACTCACAACTGCGTGATCTTGAGCAGCAATTATCCTATTTGCGTGAATTGAATGCGCGCAGAGAATCGATCCTTAAAGCTATTGAAGAGCAGGGCGCGTTAACGCCCGAATTGCGCATTCGGATAGGGCAGGCAGAAACCAAATCTGTATTGGAAGATCTGTATCTACCATATAAAAAAAAGCGTCGCACTAAAGGTCAAATGGCGATAGAAGCAGGTCTTGAACCTCTGGCGAATTTGCTGTGGGAATCACCTTCTAAAAATCCTCTAGCAGAGGCGTCAGCTTTTGTATCCACAAAAATGGGTGTTGCGGACGAAAAGGCTGCATTGGATGGCGCTCGATCAGTTTTAGTGGAACGTTTCGCCGAAGACGCTCAGCTCATAGGACGTCTTCGAGAACAACTGCAAAAACAAGCCTATCTATGTGCCAGTAAAGGCACCCAGGATGACCCTGCACATGAGAAATTTAGTGATTACGTGGATCATCAAGAACGCTACGACAAAGTCCCAGGCCACCGAGCGTTAGCCATGTTTAGGGGCAGAGCAGAAGGTGCGCTGTCTTTGCGACTATTGCTTAAGGAAGCTGATGGTTTTGGAGATGCGGGGTTGATACATACAATCGCAAATCAGACCGGATTTGTTGATAAACAATTGCCAGCCGATGAATGGCGAGCTCAAGTCGTGTCATGGGTATGGAAGGTGAAACTATCGCTTCACCTGGAAGCTGAGTTACTAACGACATTAAAATTGAAAGCAGATTCAGAGGCCATAAGCGTTTTTTCTGCCAATCTACAAGATTTGTTGCTGTCGGCTCCTGCAGGTGCACGAGCCACCTTAGGATTAGATCCAGGCTATCGATCAGGTGTCAAAGTATGTGTTATCGATGCAAACGGCACTGTATTACAGCACGACACTATCTATCCACATAAACCTCAACAACAGTGGCGGGTATCTGTCCAGAAACTCATTGATCTATGTGATAAGAATAACGCAGAGCTCATCGCAGTCGGCAATGGCACTGCTAGCCGTGAAACGGAAAAGCTTGCTGATGAAGTTATTAAAGGAGCAGCTAAGAAAGGGATTATGAAAGTGTTGGTCTCTGAAGCTGGCGCTTCTGTCTATTCAGCATCCAAACTGGCAGAAGATGAATTCCCAGAGCTCGACGTTACCATACGAGGCGCAGTGTCGATTGCCAGGCGTTTGCAAGACCCATTAGCCGAACTAGTTAAAATAGACCCAAAGGCAATCGGCGTTGGTCAATATCAACACGACGTATCTCAACCAGCATTGGCACGTAGCTTGGAAACTACAGTGGAAGATTGCGTTAATGCTGTTGGGGTCAATCTGGATACAGCATCAGCTGCATTGTTATCGCGTGTATCAGGCCTGTCATCAACGCTTGCGGAAAATATCGTTAGTTATAGAGAAGAGCATGGTGCGTTTAGCAACAGGACTCAATTAAAGAAAGTACCCCGGCTTGGGCCTAAAGCATTCGAGCAATGTGCAGGTTTCTTAAGAATAGCGAACGGATCGAACCCTCTAGATGCCTCTGGCGTGCATCCAGAGAGTTATCCATTAGTGAAAAGAATACTTGATCACTCCAATCGCAATTTAAAGGATGTTATAGGCGATAGCGCGTTTCTTAAATCGATAGAGCCAAAACAATTTGTCGATGATCAATTCGGTGAACCGACGGTTAAAGATATTTTGTTGGAACTGGATAAACCAGGCCGTGACCCTCGACCTGAATTTAAAGCGGTGAAGTTTGCCGATGGTGTTGAGTCAATAAAAGACTTAACAGAAGATATGGTATTAGAAGGACAAATTACGAACGTAACAGCATTTGGCGCTTTTGTGGACATTGGCGTGCATCAAGATGGTTTGGTGCATATATCCGCGTTGGCAGATACCTTTGTAAAAGA
>CAYSZH010000256.1:0-4536 GCA_964435305.1 uncultured Granulosicoccaceae bacterium | reverse complement strand
CGCCAGAATCGCTACGGGATCCAGAGCGGATTGAAACCGCCAGGCAAAAAGCAAATATTCAAACCGAACGAAAAAGCAGGACAGCCATAGAACGGTTAACAACATAAATTACATGAACCAGCAAAAGTCGTGGAAAGTGGATCAAAAAGGCCTATTTAGCGCAGTATCGGAATTTCTTAAAGCACGAGCTCAGAACGAAAAAGTGACAATCGTAGATAAAGTCGTTCTTCGTTTTTCTCGTGCATCGATGTTGTTGATCATTTTGGCTGTGGCAATCACATTCTACGAAGTCGTCATGAGATACGTGTTTAATAGCCCGACCATGTGGGTTTATGGAAAAACCCTCTGGCTCGGTGCCATTATTTACCTTGTTTCCGGAGCCTATGCGATGCAAAGGCGACGTCATATTCGCATTGCCGCGCTCTATGATATTGCCCCGGCTTGGTTGAGAATGACGTTTGACTACCTCTCCTTATTTGTCATTGTTGTTTATGCAACACTCATGTTAGTGGGCGGTGCAGAGCTTGCCATTGCGGATTTCACGGATTGGATTCAGCACGGTCAACTACTCAATCCGCGTTTTGCGGGCACTATTAAACCGCTAGTGCTGATCATGACAGTGGTGGTAGCGGTCGTAGTCATTAATAATCTACTTAAGGATCATTGTGGGTTTGGTGAAGCTTGCAACACTCCCCAACCCGATAAAGGCTCGCGTTGAATCGTAAAACGGCGCTGGTCTTTGCTGTTGTCATCGCAGGCATTCTAGTGGGTGTTTCGCCGCTCTTTCCCTTCTTTGATTTCACCATTGATTTCGGCATCGAAACCATTCTGTTGTGGTTGTTTATCGGTATCGTACTGTTACTGATAGCAGGCGTGCCGCTGGGGTTTGCAACCGGCTGCTTGGGTGCCGTGGTCATCTGGTTTAAGTTTGGCGATGCTGGCCTTGGGTTGGTGATGTTACGTATTTACGATTTAATCAACACCCATGTGTTTATGGCTATTCCGTTCTTCATTGTCATGGCCGCGCTTCTAGAACGCTCAGGTATCGCGAAAGACACATACGATGCCCTTAGTATTCTGTTGCGTAAACGGCGAGGCGGAGTTGCCATTGCCACTACCGTTCTATCTGTCATTATGGCAGCGATGTCTGGCATTATCGGTGGTGAGATAGTGCTTCTCGGTCTTGTCGCCCTGCCGCAAATGTTGCGCTTGGGGTATGACAAACATTTGGCTATCGGTACAATATGCGCTGGTGGTTCACTGGGTGCCATGATCCCCCCTTCAGTAGTATTAATAATCTATGGGCTGATCACAGAAACATCGATAAGCAAGTTGTTTGCAGCCTCTTTTATTCCGGGGTTGATGCTTGCAGTCAGCTATATTTTGTACATAGTAATCAGAACTCGTCTTAATCCGTCACTGGCACCGCTCCCTTCGAATTCAGTTTCAACAGCAACATCGGCACGCCCGGCAATTGAATTAGCGTTCGTAGCTTTTCCATTTATGGTGGGATTATTCGCGATAGCGTTCGTTAGTATTTTATATGCTGGCATGTTCAATCGAATTGCTGTGTTTATCTTCACTAGCGCAATAGTTGCCTTGCTTTTAATTCTGTGGCTAAGAAGGCAGGGTAGCTACCCAATCGCCAGTGGATTGCTACCTCTGTTAGTTATTATTGATCTTGTGCTGGGCTCTATTTACGGCGGGGTCACCGGTATCACTGAAGCTGCCGCTATGGGAGTTGTGGTTACCTTACTGTTGATTTTCATTCGCAGTGAGTTGAATACCACTCTGGTTCTTGAAGCGCTGCAACAGACATTCGTTTCGGTTGGCTCGATAATGTGGGTGACGTTTGGTGCAACAGTATTAGCGGGTGCTTTCACGCTAGCAGGTGGTGGGACGTTTGTAGCCGACACAATACTCGCCCTTGATGTCGACCCGATTCTTATCATCATGGTCATGATGCTGGTGTTCTTTCTACTGGGTATGTTCTTGGACTGGGTCGGTGTCGTACTGGTGACAATGCCGGTATTTCTACCAATAGTAGTACAGCTGGCTTATGACCCAATCTGGTTTGGGGTTCTGTTTAGTGTCAATATGCAGATGGCTTTCCTCACACCACCGTTCGGTGCAGCCGCCTTTTACTTAAAAAGCGTTGCACCACCGGATATAGATTTGCTGACAATCTATCGCTCATTCATCCCATTTATAATAATCCAGGTGTGCATTCTCGGGATACTGTTGGCCTTTCCTTCAATTTCGTTATTCGTTGTTAGGTAAATTGCACTGACGCTATTCACCTGTTCGGCTGCTTAATAAACGTAAACAGCACCCGACGCTTCGGCAGAGTTATCTGATTGGTTACCGTTGATACCTGTTGCAGCACTGTCTTCTCCAATTGAACCTACCACAAGTGTTTTACCATCCTGAGTAAATTCGAGTGAACTGCCATAGGAGTCTCCAGCGTTTGTATTGCTGGATTTTAGATAAGCCGTTTGAACCCAGTCTCCTCCACCACTTTGGCTAAACAAGTACACAGCACCGGAGCCTGAAGCCGCATCGTTGGACTGATCGCCATTAAGTCCAGTTGCATTGCTTTGCTCACGCAATGCGGACACAGCTAACGTATTCCCGTCGGCGCTGAAAGCGACTCTATGGCCAAAGCTATCACCAAAGAAACTACCCTCCGGGCGATCGTTACCCTTGGTATTGCTTGCCTTTATATAAGCTTGTTGGGTCCAGCTTCCACCAGATCGCTCATACACGTATACCGCGCCCGAGCCATAGCCGTCGCCGTTTGGATCGGACTGGTCTCCATTTACACCTGTTGATAAACCGAATGCATTGTCTGCTCCTACAGCCAGTAAATTACCATCGGCACTCAAAGCCATTGAACGGCTGTAGCTGAAGCCGGGTGCTGAGTTACTGGCTTTAACAAATGCTTGTTGTGACCAACTTCCTCCACTGGCGGCAAACACATAAACAGCGCCTGAATCTCTTGAATTATTATTATCCTCATCGCCATTAACGCCTTGAGCATCGCTGTCTTCCATTAAGGCACCAACGGCAACGGTGTTCCCATCGCCACTCATTTCAACTTTCCAGGCGAACCAATCGTCGCTATTGGTGCGTGTGCTCGATACTAGTTTGGCTTGCTGATTCCAGTTATTGCCCGAGCGCTCGTAAATGTAAGCTGCGCCTTCGTTTGGGAAGACGGTTTCATTGTCCTCTTCGCGTGCAGCAACAACCATTTTCGCCCCATCATCACTTATTGCTATTGAAAATCCAAAGAGCCCGCCCGGTTGTGTTGCAGGCGATTTTAAGTAACTGGTTTGGGTCCAACTTGTGCCGGTACGATCGAACACATAAACCGCGCCGGAGCCGCGCACTGAATTGTCAGCCTGGTCACCATTCAACCCTACAGCAGCGCTATCTTCACCTGAAGCACCAACGACTAACGTGTTTCCATCTGCGCTAAGGTCCAAGTCTTTGGCAAATAGATCACTCTCTTCAGTATTGCTTGCCTTGATATACGCTTGCTGAGTCCAAGTGTTACCAGATCTTGTATAAACGTACAATGCGCCAGCGCCTGGTGCACTGTTATCGCTTTGGTTTCCATTGACGCCCGTAGCTGAACTGCCATCTAATGATGAAATGGCGAGGGTATTTCCATCTCCACTTAAACTTGCGACAACACCAAATAGGTCGCCCGCTTCAGTATTGCTTGCTTTTATATAGGCCTGTACTGCCTGAAGGCTTAAGTCTGAAGAAGGCAGCATACCGAAATCGATGATTCCATCACAGTCGTTGTCCATAGAGTCTTCAACTTCTGTTGCGCCCGGAAAAATAGCAGGGTTAGTAGGAGCGCAATCACTCACATCTAAACTGCCATCGTTATCATCATCGTCGTCACAGGCATCGCCCATAGCATCCGCATCGGAGTCAAGTTGATCTTCATTCGCGATCGCTGGGCAATTATCAATGGTGTCGGATATTGAGTCACCGTCTAGAGAATCCGGATTTGAAGGAATATTAGCTTGCGGATCATCAGACCCCGACGAGCCACCACCACATGCCGCAACAATAAAAGGTATGAGCAGCAAGAAGAGAAGGGAACGGAAGTCTCTTGTAGACAGAATTACAGACATAGAAGTGATCAGTTTGTTTGTTGGGGCGAGCATTGGGAAAGCAAGCCTTGTCTGCTTTCACGCGATTTTGACGCTAATGTTTTCGTAGCTGAAAAGAGACCATCATAGGTGCATTTTACTTATTATTGGGTTCTATTTTCGCTGTCTATTTGGGTAATCGCTTACTACTCGTAGGTGTTGAGTATAAAAACGCATTTGCCTTATTTTTATGCTCAGTGTTGAGTTTCATCCCCGTTGCTTAGTGCCGACGCGTTCTTGATCATCTGATTATTGGTCAAGGTGTACAGGCATCGCTGGCTGAACAAGGTTTGATGTGATCTTATTTTTTACGTATACAGCTGAATGACCATAACTGGCTTTATAGGAGGGGTCGTGAAAACGCGTTGAC
>CAYSZH010000255.1:0-4619 GCA_964435305.1 uncultured Granulosicoccaceae bacterium | reverse complement strand
GCTGCTGCCGCTGCAGGCAAGGCGGCGTTTAGTACGACCGCCACCCGTACCAAAGGTGGGTGGATCGTTCGAGGTAAGAAAATATTTGCATCATTATCTGGGCATGCCAATTACTACGGCGCGCTTTGTACTGAGTTAAAGGATGCTTCAGATACACCATCGCGTCGGAACACTATGTACATTGCCGTACCTGCAGATGCACCGGGCGTAAGTGTTGAAGGCGATTGGGACCCTTTGGGCATGCGAGGTACTGTGTCGCGCACCCTTATTTTTGATGATGTATTTGTCGATGAGAGCGCCTTGCTCATGCCACAAGGCGTGTACTTTAACGCAGCAAAACAGTGGCCGCATATGTTCATGACCTTAACACCTGCTTACATGGGAATAGCGCAGGCTTGTTACGATTTTGTGGTGCAGTACCTGCGTGGAGAGATGCCAGGCACGCCACCTGTGAAGCGACGAATGTATCCGACAAAGCAAATAGCGGTAGCTCAGATGCGAATCATGCTTGAGCAAACAAAGTCCCTGTGGTTCCAAAGCATAAGTGAAGCGAGGCCCAAACCGGATTCCGATTCCTTAATCCGCGCCTGGACGGCGCAGTATACGGTGATGGAGAATGCAAACGAAATTGCACAGCTCGCCATAAGAACCTGTGGGGGGCAAGCGATGTTGCGCTCATTGCGTCTTGAGCGCCTATATCGAGATAGCCGTTGCGGAGCATTGATGCTCCCTTGGACGGCAGAGTTATGTATGGACATGATTGGAAAGGCGGCTCTGTATCGGCCGGGTGAAACAGACGAATGAACTTATTCAGCGTGCTCCAAGGGCATGCCCGATTTTCGCCAGAAAAAACTGCGATTGCGGAGCCTTCGGGCAATGTCAGCTACTCAGCCCTTTTGCAACGTAGCCAGGTATTTGCAAACCACTTTAGGCGGATGGGTGTTGGCGAAGGAGACCGAGTTGCAATACTGGCATTGAACCATGCTGACTGGTTTTCGTTACTGTTTGCCTGTGCAAGGTGTGGCGTTATTTTAGTACCGCTCAATTGGCGGCTTTCAGCGCAGGAGCTCAACTACATTCTTCAAGACAGCTCTCCTCGTATTATCTATCACGACAAGCATTTTGAATCCTTAGCATCGCAAATGCGTATCGTTGAAATAGATCGCGATGGTAACGGCAACAAAGAAAGCCTTAAAGAATCCAGCACCGTTCTATTGTCCGCTATAGGCTTGGACGCATCTGAAGACGCTAGTAAGCTCGCCAATTACCCAAATTGGATGCGAACCGAATCAGACATTGGTACTAGAGCTGAAAAAACCCCCTTTCTTATCGTGTACACGTCGGGTACCACAGGAACACCGAAGGGGGCAGTTTTATCGCAACAGGCAATTTGGTGTAGTGCATTGATGTCTCAGCATATGCTGGATTTAAGCGCTAGCGATATCGTCCTCAATGTGCTTCCTCTGTTTCATGTCGGTGGCTTAAACATTCAACCGTTGCCCGCCTTGCTGAACGGAGCAACATTAATACAACTGCCTCGGTTCGAGCCTGTGGCTGCTATTGATGCGCTAGCAAAAAACCATGTCACGTTAATGAATTCCGTGCCAACGCTACTTCAGGCTATGCTAGATGAGGAATCATGGCTCACTGCACAATTAAAGCTTCGCTTGGTATCGATTGGTTCAACTGATGTGCCGTTAGCCTTGTTCGAACAGTTGTCGGTACGCGATATTCCGCTTATACAGGTATACGGTGCAACTGAAACCGGGCCAGTAGCTATTTACCAACGTTTAGAACATGCGCAATACAGTGGCTCAATAGGTCGATGCGGATTGCACTGCGATATCAGATTGGTTGATGAGCAGGGTGTTGAGGTAGAGAATGGGCAATCTGGTGAAATTCAAGTCCGGGGCAAAAATATCTTAAACGAATATTGGAATAATCCAGCCGCGACAGATAACGCGCTTTGCGATGGCTGGTTTGGTACAGGCGATGTGGCCCATCAAGACCGAATCGGTTTCTATTGGTTTGATGCGAGAATAAAGCATGTGATTATTTCTGGGGGTGAAAACATTTACCCGGCAGAAATAGAACGAACACTGAGAGATTTGCCGGGTATCAATGAAATGGCTGTAGTTGGTAAACCCGATGAGCGCTGGGGGGAGGTGCCTGTGGTTGTTTTAGCAGGCGAAATAGAGCCCGCCAAGGTGTTCGAAGCATGCGCGGCAATCGCTAAATTTAAACAGCCTAAGGCTGTTTATAGTGTAGATACCTTACCGCGTAATGCACTGGGTAAGGTGTTGGTGGAGGATGTCAAAGTATTGATTACGGATATAAAACCAGTACTCAATGCATAGTATAAATCAATCAATACGAGCCTTATGAACCCTTCGAAGCGTGCGCTTTGTGCCATTTTTTAGTCTTTTTGCGTGCTGTACTACCTTGCTTGTATTTGGATTGGTATCATTCTTTCAGCTCACCACAATTTAGCACTAACGAAATACTCATCAATCTATGAATAACAGGCAGCCAAACACTATTCATGTTCGTCGGTGGCACCCGGAGCCAGGTTCAACGGCCAGTGGCCAGTCTGTCTATATCGTACATGGGCTTGGTGAGCACAGTGGCCGATACGAGCCACTTGCCCTTAAGCTTGCCTCTCTTGGGTACGAGGTTGGCGCGCACGATCATCCCGGACATGGAAAAAGTACCGGTAAACGTGGGGTAGTGGCGGATGAGCGCTTGCTGGAACGTGTCTGTGCTGAGCAGTTCACTCTCTTCGCCAACGAAACGCAATCAAGGCCTGTGTTGTTTGGGCATAGCCTTGGTGGAGTAGTAGCCACCAATATTGTTTTATCCGAGCAGGTTGATGCCAGAGGCTTAATTTTGTCTGCGCCCGCGTTTGCACCTTTAATCAGTACAATCAACCGCTATAAAGTCAAGCTGTTGCAGCTTATTGCGCCAAACTTTACTCAGCAATTACCTTACAGAGCCGATTACCTGACTCATGATGTTCGTGAGCAGGAAAAAGGCAGTGCGGATGAACTTAATCATCAATATAAGTCTGCAGGCTTAATTACGTGGCTAATCAATGCTGGTCGTAGAGCTATGGATGAAGCTCATACACTGAAAGTTAAAACATTGCTGCTCGTTCCGGGTGCTGATGCGGTCGTTGATCCCGATGCCGCCGCGCAATTTATGGAAAAAGCACCAAAAGAGTTCACAACACTTAAAGTTTACGAAGGCTTCTATCACGAACCACTCAACGAAACAGAAGAACGACGCGCTGTGGTCTTTGCAGACATCGAAGCCTGGTTGACTGAACTATAGACAAAAAAGCGCAACGCCCGTAGCGGCTTGCTTAGTGTTATAACTTACCAATTTCAACGCATGGCAGTAGCAAAGCGCCTACTGTGGCAAAGGCGCTATTTCGTCCAGTAATCCTTCATTACGCAAATCACTCCAGAGTGATTGCGGTATGTCTGTTTCGAAGTAGGCGAGATTCTGCTCCATTTCAAGCTGAGAACGCGCTCCTGGAATAACGCTTGCCACTAGTTTATGCCCAAGCGGGAATTGCAATGCGGCTGCGTGAATAGGGATACTGTGCGAATCACAGACGCGGCGGATAGCGGAGGCAGTTTCCATTACAGATTGAGGCGCTTTCGCATAGTTCCAGGTATCGCCGCCCGCTAGAATACCTGAGTTGTATGGACCACCGAGAATGATACCGGTACCCGCACTTTCACAGGCTGGCAGGAGATCGTGCAGAGGGGTTTGTTCTAGCAATGTATAACGACCGGCCAATAGAAACGCATCCCATTGACCATGCTTCATAGCCTCTATACAAACTTCGTTTTCATTGACACCAAGGCCGATCCCCTGAATTTCACCACTGCTTCTGAGTTCGTCCAGCGCTTTGTAGCCTCCAGACATGGCATCGGCAAACAATTTTTTGTTAAGTTCAGCGCCGTGCTGCATTTCTCCAATATCGTGCAGTAATAACACGTCAATTTTATCGACACCGAGCCTTTGTAAACTATCCTCGTATGAACGCATGACACCATCGTAGGTGTAATCGTAGACAGGGTTGAACGGAAAGCTGCCAGGCCATTCTGCGGCGACTGCTGGAGGGATCGGTTCTTTTTTAAGTAGCCTGCCGGCTTTGGTTGACAGCACAACATCAGATTGACCTCTGATGGCAGCACCCACAAAGTGTTCGCTGCGCCCGAATCCGTAGAATGGTGCCGTGTCGACGAATTCGATCCCGGCCTTCATCCCAGCTGAGAGTGCGCCTTTAATATCTTTGTTAGCGACTGGCCTATGATTGCCCGCCATTGCTGCGCAGCCAAGGCCGAATTCGGATACTTGCAAGGTAGTGTTGCCAAGCTGTCTTTTACGAAACTGGGTGGATGCCATCGTTATCGCTAACCGTTAAGTCCAAAGGCTACTATCATACCCATAACAGCGAGCAGATGCCGATCACTTTTTACTGTTCTATTACAACCCCATTGCTGCATGGCTGCGCGAGCAGCCAAGCAGGGCTTCAACGTAGCTTGTTTAAACAGTGGCGTCATTGCCCCAAATTGATTTTAAGCGTCGGTCTCGGCCGCAGCCAAAGC
>CAYSZH010000254.1:0-4637 GCA_964435305.1 uncultured Granulosicoccaceae bacterium | reverse complement strand
GTAAAACTACCCGACGGTAGCTGGGGATTTGCATCTCGTCGCAGCCGGGGTGCTGCAGGTGCCGGTTACTAACTGCTCTCGTATCCGTTTAATAGGGGTATCGTAAAGAATGAATAGCAAGCCAACCTGGATCTTTTACAGTGCGGTCTTATTGACGTTTGTGTTACAGGTACAGCCTGTACCTGCTTACGCTCAATCGATTGATAGCTGCATGAATGCCTCACCAACTGATGCCATTGTCAATTGCGATGCACTTATAAAAGCCGGCAGCACTGATGCGGCTGTGTATCACAAACTGGCATCGGCATATTACAATAATGGTAATCGCTCGGCTGCAAACAATGTCATATCGGCGGGCTTGCGAATTCACCCAAACGATGAAAATCTTACTTTACTGCGAGGGGTTACAACAAACTCCAGCCTGGAAGAAATAGAGCTTGAAAAAGCCAAACAAAAAAACCAGTCACGAGTTGAATTGGGAAGGCTGAAACTGCAATGTCTGACCACTGATACAAGAGAAGCCCTTGCCGCCTGCAGACAATATCTACAGTCTTCGGATGATAGTAGAGTGAGAGAAAAGTTAGGCGTGCTGATCAGCAAATTCGAAGTACCAGCTCCAAAACCAGAACCAGAACCAATACCAAGGCAACAACCGGACACACAAGTTGCCGAAATTCCAATACAACCGCAACCGCAACAAGAAGAACCAACAGCGCCAGTTGTTGTTGAACAGCCTGTTGCCGAAGACCCGGCAAAAATACGCTTTAGAGCCTTGGCGGCCGAGATTCAAACAGGGTTAAACCAGCTTGGGTTTAATGCTGGCGTAGTTGATGGCGCACCTGGCGCTAAAACACGTAGCGCTTTGGCCGACTTCTATGCCGCGACAAACCTACCCGCTCGCACAACGATTGATGACTTTACAATAGAAGATATCAATACACAGGCAAATAGGTTGAGGAAAGCCACACAGCTCCTCGCCGACAGTAAAAACCTGCAACGTACCGGTGACTTACAAGCAGCATTAAATACCTTAAGCGTCGCTGAAGCTGAGAGTAATCTGGTTGATATTCCAGCTGCTTACAGACGTGAGCTGGAAGTGGCTCTTAACAATCAACAAATCGCAGAACGCGAATCTTCCGAGCCAGAACAGCAAGCAGAAAACCTCCCAACACCGGAACCAAAACTGGAACCTCCTGTGACTCCCAGGCAGGAACAACAAGCCGAGCGGACACCAGCACAACCTGTTGAGGAAATTAACCCAGCGCCGAATGATCAGGAGTTACAGCAACTGCTCACTCAGATCCGGGTTTCGCAGCTAACTCTGGCAAAGCATAAGAAAGATAAAGCTGATCAGCTTAGCGCCATTCGTAATGCAATATCCAAGTCACAATAGGCAGTTTGCGCTAAATCAGGCTTGACTCATTAGGTATCGAATAGTTGTGCTTCTAACTTAACGCAATGCCAAATGATCGCGCAGCTGCAACATCTGTTCATTATTAGGATCAAGACTAAGTGCCGCTTCAACAATTCGAGCACCGTTCTCAAAGTTTGCACCCTTAATGCTGTTGGCTGCCGAATTAGCCATACCATTCATCATCGAAACCCATTTCGGTTCCTGGATTAGTGCATTGTATTCGGCTGTGTTTAAGGTCGATACCTTATCCAACAATGAGCCACCTTCTGGCAACACAATATTATTATTCTCAATTAGCAACAGCATACTGCCAGTGCTTTCCGTCGACGATTGATTATCCAATATCGATTGAATACGGCTATGGTTGTTATCAATGTTAGGCAGGGAATTCACAACAGAGATGACGGACTGCTTGATATTGCCAAACCTGGATGCATTCCATTCCTCGGCTATTAGCGATACATCACTAAACACCCCGCGAATACCGGCCTGCACTTGCGAATTATTCGGATCAAGTTTATAGGCCTTGGAATAATAAACACCAAGCCTTTGTAGCTCCTGAAGTTGGGCTTGCGTATGCTGCTGCGGTAACGTTGTTTCAATTGGATTCGCAGGGCGTGGTAGTTCAGCAAGATCAAATGTTGTAGCACCGTTTTTACTGCTTAAATAGCCATAGCCCAAAGCGCCAACGCCAGCCAGAAGCAACACGCTGGCCGCAATCGGAACAAGCTTGGATCGCTTTTTCTTTGCAGCTGATTTTCGACTACTGCGTCGACTACTTCTGGCGTGATCGCTATCAGCTTCTTCGCTATCAATGACACCACTAGCAGGGCGTTTTAAATCATCGTCATCGAGCTGTATGTTTAGATCAGGCTCCGCAGCATCTCTACCCGCGTATTGCGGTGAAGATGAGGGGCTTGATTCGAAATCCAGCGCATCGAAATCACTCCGGTTTCTAATTGGAGCCAAACGGGTTTTTTCATCAATCGGAGCGTCCTCTGTATGCATTGAAGAAAACGCATCTAAAGCATCGCGAGTTGCAAACTTCTCTGAATCAAAAAGTGAACCCCAGGAATAAAGATCGGGTGGCCGGCTTTCTGGTTGAAGCGCAAGACCAGCATGAATAGCATCCAAAAATCCCTGGCTGTATTCAGGGTGGTTAAAACTACTCAGGTTCGTCAGTAAGTCGGGCTGAGCTCGCAGCATGCACGCACTTCTGCTTAATGACTCAGCCGGTTTTTGACCGGTCACGCCCTGATACAGAGTTGCGGCAAGCGCATAGATATCTGTCCACGGCCCCTGGTCACCATAATTTGGGCTGTACTGCTCCAGCGGAGTATATCCCTGACTGACTAAAGCTGTCATCTCACCCGTTTGCTGCTGCGAGGTTTGCCGGGCAGAACCAAAATCAATGAGTACAGGTGTTTTGTTATGGCGTATGTAAATGTTTGCAGGTTTAATATCTCGGTGTATAAATCCGAGTTCGTGAATTTCTTTCAAACCTTCAAATATAGGAAAAAATACGTTTTCAAAAAAATTCTGATCAAGCTGCGCATTCGACTTGTAAATGGAAGCCAGGCTCTCACCTTCCTCATATTCCATGACCATATACGCCGTGTTATTTTCTTCAAACACAGACTGCACACGAACAATGTTATGGTGGTTGAATCTGGCCAGCGTCTGGGCTTCTTTTAGAAAACTATTCAAACCCCATTGGTAGTTCTCACCATGATCAGTGGTAATAGGCTTTACAGTAGAATCCTGATTGCGAAATGCAAACGAAGTAGGCAGGTATTCCTTAATCGCAACCGAGCGATCCAGATTCTTGTCATGTGCCAGGTAGGTGATGCCAAATCCACCTTGACCAAGAATATCCTGTAACTCATACCAGAGAAGTTCATATCCGGGATTTAGCGCGCGAGCGCCCATCAGTTGCGTTCTGTCGTCCACCGGATAAACGTCTCTCGTTAGGCCATTATCACTATTACATTAGTATAGCGATATTCAAGTTCAGTTTTAGGGAACATTAGATACCCGAATGGGTAGAATTCACTAAAATGGCTGTAGCCCAAACGGCACAATAAGCTCAGGTGGCAGGTGCGCAGCTGCATAGCTCGCAGAAGTGGCTAGCATAAAATAGCGACGTGCTGGATGAGATAAAACTAAGGAATCTCACGTCAACCTGGGCCGATGCTAAAGCCGACCACAGATATAAGATTGAGCCAGGATACTAGCCTTTGATTCGTTTTACAGGCATAGCCGTGCCTGGCAAAACAGGGTTCTGAGCTATTACAGGGCTGGTTTTTACTGCTCCGCTCGCCTTTAAAGAACGACCAGACTGACCTCGCTTGGAAATAGAGATCTTTGGTTTCTCACAACCACAAGTTGCAGCATCGGCATTTTCACCCGCGTCGCTATCGGCGCAGCTTGAACCCTCTTCACCGGCCGAATCGCAATCGGCCTGAGCGTATGGGATACTGGCGACGCTCACAGCGCCTACCGCAAGAAAAGCCGACCCCTGGCGAATAAATTTACGTCGACTGGACCCGTCTCGCACCAGTACGCTGTCAGAATGAAGATTTTTAGTCATATCGCAAACTCAAAGGTATGAACAGACGCTATCAACTCTCAAAATTGTTGTCAAGCAAGGTTGGCAACCGTAATGTCGAAAGCCGTTGATTTCTAAATAATTGTCCCGACGATCCCAGCGCGCAGCAGCTCTCCGGCAAGAGCCAATTTTTGATCATCTGCAAGCGTATCAATATCAGACAAGTTGAATTCGCCCAATTCGATCATTTGTACTACAGCGGCATGCATATGCGACTCCAATTCCAGTGTTTGCCCAAAGGTTCGGATTAGCCCACCTTGCGGGCCCCACTCCATCCCCAGAACATGTCGCTTATTTATTAAAAGCTTACTTTTTACGCTCAACTTATCAATGTGTTCAGCGCGTGAAAACAGAGCGCTGCATTGCTGTTTTTGTTCGATCGCATACGCATCTTTAAGCAGGGTTACAGCGGTGTTTACATCTTCTGTAGTGACCCTATTCAACAGGGCCAAAATAGCTGTTCCGCGCGCTTTGTCATCACTGCAGTTTTGTATATTGATATCAGAGCGCGCCCACAGCGAACGACTAATTGATTCACGCAGTGCCACATCACGCCCTGCAGCAAGTTCCAGGCTTGATTGAAGCAAGTCAAATACGGTAACAGCGTATACCCCT
>CAYSZH010000253.1:0-4711 GCA_964435305.1 uncultured Granulosicoccaceae bacterium | reverse complement strand
ATGCGCTAACCTATAGCCATGAGTTTAACTGGCTTATTCTGATCGCAATATCGTTTGCGGGGGCTTTAATTCGTATTTATTTTGTCGCACGTCACAAGGGTGAAGCATCGTTTATTCCGCTGGTACTTGCTGCAATAATTTTAGCGGCTGTTGTGACCATGCTCGCGCCAGCAACAAATTCGCTTGGCGCTAAAGCGACTGTGTCCAACGGGACATCACAAAGCGATAGTGGCAACGCCGCTTCTCCAGAATTTGACAGTCCGAATTCTGCCTACCAAACAGAATTGGCTAAGTTGTCTGCTGATGAAAGCCTTAACGTCACTGTGCAGCATGTGTCCGACATAATGCAGGCTCGATGCGCAGGCTGCCATGCGGCGGCTCCAACTCAACCAGGTTTTTATGCGGCGCCACAAGGTGTGTTGCTTGAAACCGAAGAGCAGATAGTCGCCAATTCGGCAGCGATATATCAGCAATCTGTGCGCACTCGCGCCATGCCCATTGGTAACCTGACGAAAATGACTGAGCAGGAGAGGGGGTTGGTGGGGCGTTGGTTTGACAGCTTGTAGCAGCGTTTCTTGTAGTTCGTTAGGTGCAAAGATTCATTTTTAAAGGAATAATTTTGAATAAAGATCAAGCGATATGCGCCGCTTAAGCTGATGCAGTCACCATGCTAATTCTGGCTTTCGCGCACACAATGAAAGTGGGCTTCGCTATTGGTATCGATGCGTCTGGAAAGCTCGCTACCTTTAATGACCCTACCTATTAACTCGTTACTGGTATTCTGCGTAGAAAAGAGCGTCGGAGTTAAACCCGAAATACAACTTCGAGCTTGTAAAGTCGCAGCAAAAAATCGAAACGAATCAAACTATTCTCTCGATACTAAAACGCTTCTAATCATTTATTTGATTACTTGTTGACACTATCCCTAATCAATCCATTATCCAAAGCCACCGTTATAGCCTGCTCGCATTGCTCAGCCGTTAACATTGTCTCGCCAGGCGAGGTTCGAGTTTGCATCAAGTTAGACGCAAGCTCGCTATGCCGGCCAGAGTTAACCAGCACATGAAATAACTCATGTGCCAGTGCAATGCCGGAATCCTTAATCGTATGTGTTAGCCAGACACTGTCTTGCAACCATGCTCTACTGCGTGTATTACCCCTACCAAACGCTTCTCCATCATACGGATCAAGCATCCTTGTATCATGAGCGAACACGGCGACAGCGTGGCGACGTTCATTTCCCGTACGTATCGCATCGAAAACCGTGCGGGCACTGCCGGTTTGAAGATCTCTTAGATAAGCTGCAGCTGATACCGTTTTGATGGCAACATCATCAAATTCGATCCCACATTGCGAGAGTATCTGTTCGGTTTCATCCAAGGTGCTGTGTATCTTGTCATTGTCCCACTGCTGGCTGAGCACATACGCTGTCAGTGGCATTTTATAAGCCAAAGCAGGGCGCTCGGAATCTTCTCGGCTGGGCCTCATTTCAATTGCGGAAATGCGGATAGAGTTTTCCGCAAGTGGATCAGCTATATAGCCACCACTGACAAATTGAAACCGACTACCATCGGCATAACGTCGAGCAAATTCTTTAATCAGTTCGGGTGCTGCCCAATCAGGATTATCGCGTAGCCAGCGCGTGGCCATTGCCACCACACGTGGCACGGCGTAGCTGGAGCCAGAGGCCAGCGTGTTGGATCCGTCAAAATCCAGCACGCTCATGTTTTCGGCAGGTAGCATGTAATCTACGCTGCTCATTCCCCAATTAACGCGCTCCGCCGGGCGTACAAAGTCATCAGCTGAGGTTACAACCAGCATGTTGTCCAAAATCAAACTTGCCGGATAAACAGGTTGTTGATCGATATTACGACCATTGTTGCCGGCGGATGCAATAAACAGTAAATCTGGATGTTCTGCCGCAACACTTAAAAACGTATCCCACTCCTCTGGGCGATTACCACCTAAAGGTAAACCAATAACGCGCACATCGTTTTCGCTAGCGTGCTCTATAAGCGCACGCATGCGTGTCATATCCGGGCGAGGATAGCGATAGGGTACGAGTTCTGCAAACGGTGCTTCTTGCAATAATAGGGAGGCGGTCTTTGTGCCATGTCGTACAATTCTGAAGGCTGAACCTGTTGGGTGTGCATCAAAGGGTCTATCATCCAAATCCCAATAATCCTTTCCTAAGATTTTGCCTTGTGTGTCACGTGCTAATCTGGCGTTGATTTCCGGGAGTGTGTAGTTAACACCGGAGTCGACCAAAGCCACCCTTATTGGTTTTTTTAATGCCTTGTCTGTGGGCGTATCCTGATTCGTTAATTCAGGTACCGCGGGATTAAGGCTCTCGGTAGAAACAGCCGCCCCTGAGAGCGGGCCAATGACTTGTAATTCCAGTGCATAACCTGCTTTGTCGTACTGAATAAAGCGTTGCTGTAAAACCCGGCAGTCAGGGGAGAACAGCCATTGATCTACTGGTCCAAATGCCGCATGTCGTTCTATTTGCAATGCACTGACTGCATTCCTTTGTTCTATGACATTCCAAATGAGGGTTTCCCCACTCTGTGTTTCCGCCTCTATTCGAAGCCCCTGACGCCGGGCGCTAGCCGGAAGTGACGCTCTGGAAATTGAATCTTGCAGCACCGTTGCTTCGCCATCCACACGCCAGATGACAGAATCCGTGCTGATCAGCTGCTCGCAGCTCTCGCTCGCAATGGATGTGCGTACAGGCAGTTCGAGTGTCGCGATGCCGGCTGCATCTTGTGCAAGTGCGGCGGTGCCGGGTATGAAAATCGCCACCAAGTAGCTGTAAATCAGGGCACTTTTGCGCACTATTCTGTTCATGGCAACCCTTTATGCTCTGGAAAGAGCATTAATTTGACACAGACTGTCAATCTAGCGCCAGCACAATGTCGAAAACAGGGGTTCTGTGGCCATTTTCTTGCATCTAACCTGCACCATTCGACGCGCATAAAAATAGCTCTGTAAGCCTGATTAACCTGATGTATTCTAAGTTAAAACATAAGCTGCATCGGCATCAAAGTCAGCGCCTGCTTCAACTTCCGCAACTGTTTCGGCACCTGCGTCAGAAACTGCTTCGGCAATCTCGTTTGCAAAAACAGCGCGCCACTCGCTTCTTGAAAAATCGATTTACCAAAAAACGCGCTGGGCCTGCGAGCGTCTCAGACAATATTCGCCTGTTCGCCAATGCCGGTGCCGAATTCGAGACGGCAGACCCCTTAGACGGTAGCACACTCAAATCGCGTGCAAAGGCGGTGGCTTTTTATCTGCCACAGTTTCACGCATTTGATGAAAATGATCGCTGGTGGGGTGAGGGTTTTACCGAATGGCGAAATGTGGCTCGGGGTGCGCCTCGCTTTGCAGGCCATTATCAACCTCGAATCCCACGAGATCTTGGGCATTATGATCTAAGTTCGCCTGACACTATTCTTAAACAAAGCCAACTTGCCGTGCGCAATGGTATTGATGCTTTCTGTTTTTATTATTACTGGTTTAACGGTCAGCGTTTGATGGATAAGCCATTGGATCATTTTGCTGAAGCCGATATCGATCAGGAATTCTGCATCATGTGGGCTAATGAGAACTGGACTCGCACCTGGGATGGAATGGATAGCGATGTATTGATAAAACAAGACTATCGCTTAGAGGACGAGCAGGCGTTTATAGAAGACACCGCAAGGTACATGAAACACCCGCGCTATTTGAGAGTGGATAATCGGCCCTTGTTCATACTATATCGACCAGGACTGTTGCCAGAGGCAAAAGAGACATTATCGCGCTGGCGTGAACAATGGCATAGCGTACTCGGTGTTGAACCGCTTATCTTTATGGTGCAGGGTTTTGGTGCTACATCGCCGGAGGAATTTGGTCTTGACGGCGCAATTGAATTCCCACCTCATAAACTCTGTGCTCACCTACGAAATATAAATCACGAACTCAATATCATAGACAACAATTTCCGAGGTTTGGTGCACGATTACGACGATGTTATCGATCGCTCTTTAAACGAGTCTGCACCCGATTATCCTTTAATTAAAACCGTTGTGCCGCATTGGGATAACGATGCAAGACGAGAAGGGCGTGGTACTACCTTACACGGCTCAACGCCACAGGCTTACAGCCGATGGTTAAACGGTGCAATTGCGTTTGCGAATACTCATCCAGTTTTAGAGGAGTCATTGGTTTTTATCAATGCCTGGAATGAATGGGCAGAAGGTGCCTATCTTGAGCCAGATGTTCACTACGGACATGCCTACTTGAATGCAACCCGCCGCGCGGTAAAAGGGCTTGCGAACCCTGCTGATAATGCACAAATACTATTGGTTGGTCATGATGCGCATAGACACGGTGCGCAGATGCTGTTGATGAATATGGCTCAGCTTTATAAGCAGCAGTTTGGATTGCAAGTGAACATTCTACTTAAAGAGGGCGGACCATTACTGGAAGAATATCGTCAGCTTGCACCCACTTATGTAGTGTCAGATGTCGCTAAAAACGGACTGGGTCGTTTTTTACGTACACGCAATATTACCGCTGCGATTTGCAATACAATCGTGACCGGTGATCTGGTGCCGCAGCTTAGGCAGCAAGGTGTACAAGTCGTATCGCTTATACACGAGATGCCGCAACTCATCGAGCAATATAATTTACAAGATAATGTTAAGAAGATTGCCCGTCATGCCAATCA
>CAYSZH010000252.1:0-4725 GCA_964435305.1 uncultured Granulosicoccaceae bacterium | reverse complement strand
GCCTTGTGGGTGAATCGGGTTGCGGTAAATCCACAGTGGCACTTGGCATCATGCGCGATATGGGTAATCGCGGCAAGATAGTGGGTGGCTCAATAAAATTTCGTGGCAAGGACATGGGAGAGATGTCTGAAAAAGAGCTACGGGATATTCGTGGCTCCAAAATAGCGATGATTTATCAAGAACCTATGGCGTCCCTCAACCCTGCAATGAAAGTGGGCAAGCAGTTAATGGAAGTGCTGACCATTCACGAAAACGTTTCCAAAGACGAAGCGTATAAGCGTTCGCTTGCTATGCTCGAATCGGTAAAACTACCTGACCCTGCGCGTGTAATGAGTGCGTTTCCGCATCAAATTTCTGGTGGCCAGCAGCAACGTATTGTTATTGCCATGGCGCTGTTATCAAAGCCTGATTTGTTATTACTCGATGAGCCCACTACTGCATTGGATGTGACCGTAGAGGCGGGGATTGTGCAGTTGATTAAAGAGCTTGCGAAAGAGACGGGCACTTCCATGCTGTTTATCTCGCATAACTTAGGTTTGATTCTTGAAACATGCGATCGTATTACAGTGATGTATTCAGGCGAGGCTGTTGAAACTGGCAACGTTGGTGAAGTGTTTGATCGTATGCGTCACCCGTATACACAAGGCTTGTTTAATTCCATACCGTTGCCTGGGGCTGATAAAAACACACGACCTTTGGTTTCTATTCCTGGGCAATTGCCACTGCCAATGGAGCGACCAATTGGGTGTAATTTTGGCCCACGTTGCTCGCACTATGTTGAGAGCGTGTGTAATGCAGGCCCAATTTCCATGCAGCCTGTTGAAGGGCAGGAACTGCATCGCTCACGCTGTTTAAGAATTGATGATATCGATTGGACAGAAGAGCCTGATCGCCCAACGGTTACCGACCCTGCAACACCAGGGGACGTGGTGCTGGATGTGCGGGACTTGAAAAAATATTATTCGGTTGCAGCAAACGCAATTTTCGGCGGTGGTGAAACGCGCACGGTTAAAGCCAACGAATCTATTACCTTGCAAGCGCGTGAATCGGAAACAGTGGCAATAGTGGGTGAGTCTGGTTGTGGTAAGTCTACTTTGGCCAAAGTATTACTTGGGTTAGAGACTGCAACTGATGGCGATGTGATGTTGGGTGCCGTTTCAATTGGCGAAACTGATGTGGCAGATCGAGACACTAAAACTGTGGCCTCTGTGCAAATGGTATTTCAAAATCCATTTGATACCTTGAACCCTAGCCACTCCGTTGGCTCGCAAATTATGCGAACGCTTGAGAAGTTTAAAATTGGTGACACTGAAGATGCGCGCCGTGAGCGCATGTTGGAGTTGCTCGACCTTGTAAAACTGCCACGTGCGTTTGCTGAGCGTATGCCTCGGCAATTATCAGGTGGGCAAAAGCAACGTATTGGTGTGGCGCGGGCATTTGCTGGTCAGCCTAAATTGGTTGTGGCGGATGAACCTGTTTCAGCACTTGATGTATCGGTACAAGCAGCCGTTACCGAGCTCTTGATGGAAATTCAGCGCGAAGCTAAGACTACGATGTTGTTTATCAGTCATGACTTGTCAGTTGTTAGGTATATTGCTGATCGTGTTGTGGTGATGTATTTGGGTCATATCGTAGAGCAGGGTACAACTGATGATATTTTTGCACCACCTTATCATCCTTATACAGAAGCTTTACTGTCAGCCATTCCTATTGCTGATACTTCCGTTGAAAAAAAACAGATTGTGTTAGATGGGGATATTCCATCGGCGATGAACCCTCCATCGGGTTGCCCGTTTCAGACGCGGTGTGGTCACAAGCATAATGTGCCGGATAATTTGTGCGAGAGAGAGTTGCCACCAGTGCGCGTTGTGTCGGGTGAACATTCTATGAAGTGTCATTTGTCGGAAGCGCACTTGCAGGCGATGGAGCCTGTGATTAGTTTTAATAAAGAAAAAGAAAGTGCTTGAGGCGCTCTTTAGGTTGGGCATATCGGTTCTCTTGTTTTGATGGGCTTGTTATTTAGCTAGTTTATTGCTGCTGCCTCGTTAGTGCGGCTCGGTCGGGCTTAAGGGCGTATACTGGTTGTTGAATCAACAACAACGATACGGCAAGCACATGTTATTTCCAGCACCACCACCATACCCCTCACAACGCTCAGCCGTTATGGCTGAGAACATGGTTGTTGCATCCCAACCACTGGCAGGTCAGGCGGGGCTTGCCATGCTTGCCAAAGGTGGCAATGCGGTTGATGCGGCACTTGCTGCAGCGATAACACTCACTCAAGTAGAACCTACTGGCAACGGACTAGGCTCTGATGCGTTTGCCATTGTTTGGGATGGTAAAGAGCTACATGGGCTCAATGCATCTGGACGATCGCCCGTGGCGTGGACACCAGATCGATTTAAAAATGGTATTCCTGATACTGGTTGGGAGACTGTTACCGTGCCCGGTGCGGTTGGTGGTTGGGTAGAGCTGCATATGCGGCTTGGAAAGTTGCCTTTTGAAGCGTTGTTTGAACCGGCAATTTCGTATGCGCAGAATGGGTTTATTGTGTCTCCGATTATTGGCAAGCTTTGGGGGCTTGGTAGTGAGTTACTGAAAAACGAACCGGGTTTTTCTGATCACTTTATGCCGGGTGGGCGTGCACCGATTGCTGGGGAGCGGTTTGTTAATTTGGCGGCTGCTAAGACTTTGCAATCGATTGCGGAGACTAAAGGTGAGTCATTTTACAGAGGTGCGTTGGCAGAGAAGGTAGCAGCTTGGGCGTCGCAACACGGTAGTGTGTTGAGTGTTGAGGATATGGCGGCTAATAAACCTGATTGGGTTGGTACCGTTTCAAAGTCATTTGACGATGTGAGCTTGCATGAGATACCACCGAACGGGCAGGGGATAGCGGCTTGTATGGCTTTGGGGATGTTGAGCCATACGAATATTCGGGACTATGGGCCTGATGATGTTGATGCTTTGCATTTAATGTTTGAAGCGATGAAGCTTGCGTTTCGTGATTCGGCAGCCTACGTTGCTGATGGTGCGCATATGAAAGACGTTAATTCTTCGGATTTACTCGATGATGGGTACTTGGCCGAGCGTGCGAAATTAATTGATCCTTCGATTGCGCAAGATTTTAAACATGGTGCGCCTAAGGCTAGTGGGACGGTGTGTTTGTCTACTGCGGATGCTGATGGAATGATGGTTTCGTTTATTCAGAGTAATTTTGCTGGGTTTGGGTCGGGTGTGGTTGTGCCTGATACGGGTATTCATTTACAGAATCGTGCTTGTGGGTTTACTACTGAAGCAGGGCACCCTAATGAGATTGATGGTGGTAAGAAACCGTTTCATACGATTATTCCTGGGTTTTTAATGCGCGGTGATAATCCTTTGATGGCGTTTGGTGTAATGGGTGGGATGATGCAGGCTCAAGGACATGTGCAGATGGTTTTGCGTACGCAGTTGTGGGGGCAGGATGTGCAGGCGTCTGCTGATGCGCCTCGTTGGCGGGTGACTGACGGGTTGGAGGTTATGGTTGAGGAGAGTATGGATGAGAGGCTTGTTTCTGGGCTTAAGGATAAGGGGCATGATGTTGTGGTTGAGGCGCCGGATTTTGCTTTTGGGTTTGGGGGGGCTCAGTTGATTCATCGGTTGGAGGCTGGAGGGTATGCTGGTGGGTCTGATCCTAGGAAGGATGGTGGGGGGTATGGGTTTTGAGAGTGGGTATTACACAGGACATGATTGAGGTTGTTTAAAATTTACCTAAGCTTCGGCGTACACCAGTTTTACTCCTTTCTGAAGAGGTGCATGCTCTGTTGGCATCTATTGACAATCATAAACACCATACGTTGATATTCTATGGCTATGGGTCGCGTTTAATTGAACTGATTGGTTTGCAAGTCAAGGCCTTTGAGAGCAAATATTTCAGAGTCCCAATAATAACTACCAGTATTCAACCTTATTCTGTGAAAAATAGGCAAACTTGAGTACGATGTAAGGCGTAGATAAAATCAATCAAAGATATGTAACGTATTACCAGTTCCGTCGAGATAAAAAATTGGCGCGTCGAAGAAAAACACTTATTCGAAAATTTAAGGATAGTGACTTTTGGCTCTGGTCAGAAGCAATTGCGGTGATTATCGGTTTGGTGTTTTTGGTTCCAACAGCAATCGCAATGTGGATAGACTTAAGGCACGGTCGACCAAATCAGCGAATCGCGCAGGCTTGGGAAATTGTCACGAGGCCAGCACCCGGTAACTCGGGAAAAATCGCTGCGCTCGAATATTTGAATGATAGAAAGGTTGCTTTAACAGGTATCGATCTTTCAGAATCATATTCTAATGGTCGAGTGTTTCTTAAAGGTGTTAATTTGTCTGAAGCAGATCTAATAAGTGCAAATCTTCAAGGGGTTGACCTAACAAATGCGATTCTAAAAAACACAGATCTATTCGGTGCGAATCTAGCGGGCGTCGATATGGACGGAGCTAACCTTGAAGGAGCTAGGCTGCTCGAAGCTAATCTCAAAGGAGCATTCCTATCCGAGGCAACACTAACAAAAGCATATCTATCTGGGGCAGATTTAGAGGGTGCTAATCTGAGTTATGCAAATTTAATAGAAGCCGACCTGAGCGAAGCAAGTCTTATAAAGGCCGATCTGAGCTATGCGGATCTGGAAGGAGCCAATTTGGCTGGGGCTAATTTTGAAGGTGCTTGCAAATTTCACACTAAGAATTTACC
>CAYSZH010000251.1:0-4729 GCA_964435305.1 uncultured Granulosicoccaceae bacterium | reverse complement strand
GCTCAAGCCGCGGCACAGGCTCAAGCCGCGGCACAGGCTCAAGCCGCGGCACAAGCTCAAGCCGCGGCACAAGCTCAAGCGGCCGCACAAGCCCAAGCCGCGGCACAAGCTCAAGCGGCCGCACAAGCTCAAGCGACCGCACAAGCCCAATCAGCTTCAGTACAAGCGCCCTCACTCCGAGTGAACGGTGCAGTACTATCCTGGAACTCGGTTGGTGCCAGCTCCTATAATGTACATTCCGGCTCACGCGGCTATATCAAAACGATTTCAGGCAGCGCAACAAGCTATACGGTCACTCGTAATGATGAGTACTACGTTGTCGCCACCACCGAAGAAGGCTGGCAAACATGGGAGCGCTCTAATCGCGTTAACGTGACTGCTGTCGGAACTCAAGCACAGGCCGAACCAGTGTCAGAGCCTACCTCTGTTTCATCCACTAGCGCACCACAATTACGCGCTAATGGTGCTGTTCTGTCTTGGAATTCAGTGGGGGCTCGTTCATACAATGTGCATTCAGATTCCGATGGTTATCTGGAAACCATTTCGGGAAGCGCCACCCAATATACGGTCAATAGCAATGACGAGTACTACATCGTTGCGACCACAAATGAAGGTTGGCAGACATGGGAACGCTCCAATAGAGTTAACGTGACGGGAGTGGGCTCAAGTTCAGGTGCAAGCACGGATGTCGGTACGAGTTCAAACTCAGAATCGTCAGCGAGTTCCTCGGTTTCAGCACCGGTTTTGCGAGTAGACGGCCGTGTTCTATCGTGGAATTCAGTTGGTGCCAGCTCTTACAATGTGCACTCCGGGTCTGACGGATATTTAGTCACCATCTCCGGCGACGCCACCCAATATACGGTTCGCAGTAACGATGAATATTATATTGTTGCCACCACCGAGGAAGGTTGGCAAACATGGGAACGTTCTAACAGGGTTAACGTGACATTTAATCGCGCAGGCTCCGCCCCAAGCGAAAGAGTTGGCAGTGGCTTACGCGGTGCCGTGTACTCCCAAACCAGTCTAGCCATCTCCTGGGACGCCGCAGCTGATGCGATCAGCTATAACTTGTATCAAGACGGAGAGTCGATCAGTAGCTCGGCTGCACTTAGATTTTATGCAACTAACCTATTACCTGGCAGCACCTTTGCCTACACACTCACATACACCCTCAGTTCTGGAGCAGAAGTTGTCGCGGGTAACATTAGCCTGTCCACATACACAGCAGATGGCACATCTGAACAAGGCTTTGGTCAACCAGCCCAGGCCGACGCATCAACAGTAGCCTGGTCAAGACTACCCGCTTACACACAGTGGCAACTACCGAGTGATTGCCTGCTAAGTGAAAATAGCGACACTGTTGTTTATTGTTATAGCGCTCGTGATCAGCGAGTCATTGCACTCAATACAACATCAGGTGAATCACTCTGGTCGTATCGCGTGGGCTTAGATGGCATCATTGAAGCTGTTTCAGCGGTATCCGATAGTCGCGTGCAGCTTGCCAATCGACTTGGCGATGTCGTCAGCACCATTACGCTCGATAAAACCGGGGTTTTCGCTCAGTAATTTATCAAGACAAACCTGGTAAAGGCCGGTATAAACAATGCGTTTTTACCGGCTTTTTTTTGCGTATGGATAATTGCAGCTGGTAGTGTCAAACTAGTGCTGGCATGAACAGAAACAATGCAAAAATAAACGAACTTACAGCCGAACTGGCCGCGATGTTGGAAGGTAGTTGCGACACAAGCGACGCTGCCTGCGCACTGTATGCAAGCGATGCATCAAACTACAGACAGATACCACTAGGCGTTGTCTACCCTGCCAATCGTGACGACATTATCCAAACGATTCAACACTGCAAAGCCTATGAGGTGCCCGTTCTTATGCGTGGTGGCGGCACCTCCCAAAACGGACAGTGCGTCAACGAAGCGATTGTGCTCGATTGTTCACAACACTTAAACAATGTCCTGTCGATCGATGTAGAAAACCGAACCGCATTGATAGAGCCGGGCGTTGTATGCGATCAGTTAAAAGCCGAAGCCGAAAAACATGGGCTGACTTTTGGCCCCGACCCTGCGACCCATAGTCGCTGTACGCTTGGCGGCATGATCGGTAACAACTCCTGTGGCCCTCACTCTATGCTTGCCGGTAAAACGGTCGAAAACGTACTCGAACTTGAAGTATTAACCAGCGATGGTGAGTGTTTTTGGGTTGGCCCAACCACTGATGAGCAGTTAAAGAAAATACTGGCGCAAGATAGTAGCCAGAGCCGTATTTACCGCGAATTGCTGTCGCTGCGCGACCAGTATGCTGACAAGATTAGAGAGCGCTTCCCCAATATCAAGCGGCGCGTTTCAGGCTATAACCTTGATCAACTACTTCCCGAAAACGGATTTAACGTTGCACGCGCTCTGGTTGGCTCAGAAGGAACCTGCGTTAGCGTGTTGCAAGCTCGCGTACGCTTAATCAGCAACCCAAGCCACACAAAACTCGTTGTTCTGGGATTTAAAGACATTTACGACGCTGGCGACAGCGTGCCGGAAATCATGCCGTTTAAACCTATCGCCATGGAGGGCATAGACTGGGCGATTGTCGGTGGCCTGAATGATCGTGGTTTGCTACAGGCAGATGTCTCAAAACTTCCACCAGGCAAAGCCTGGTTGATGGTCGAGTTTGCAGCCGGTTCTACTGAGGCAATAGACTCGCACACCGTTCAATTCACCAGCGCCATGCAGCAATTCTCACTGGTACAGTCTGTCATCGTAGCGCCAACTGAAGAAGAGAAAACCGCGCTATGGCGCATCCGTGAACAAGGTGCATCGGCCACTTCTATGAGCCTGCACCCTGAAGATCCCGATCCGATTGTTGGTTGGGAAGATACCGCTGTCGACCCAATGCAGCTGGGTGATTATTTGCGAGCCTTTCACGCATTGGTCGCGCGCTACGAATATAAGACCAGTTTATACGGGCATTTTGGCGATGGATGTATTCATGCGCGCATCACATTCGATACTCGCAGCGAAGAAGGTGTAAAAAAATTCCGAGCGTTTAGCCGGGAAATTGCCGAGCTGGTTGTGCGTTTTGGTGGCTCCCTTTCAGGCGAACATGGCGACGGTCAGGCCAAGGCCGAATTCTTACCAATCATGTTCGGCCCGGAACTGGTGAGCGCCTTCGAAAAATTCAAAACCATTTGGGACCCCGGATTAAGAATGAATCCACGCAAAGTGGTCAACCCCTATCGTATGGACGAGAATTTACGTTTTGGGCCAGACTACGAGCAGCCGGCGGTAGAAACCACACTGGCTTTTGTCGATGATATTGGTGGCTTTGGACGCTCAACAGAGCGCTGCATAGGCATGGGCAAATGCCGTGCGGCCAGCGGCGCTATGTGCCCAAGCTATCAGGCGACCGGTGAAGAACGATACTCCACGCGAGGTCGTGCACATCTACTACATGAAATGGTACGCGGCGACATCATTACCGACAGCTGGAGTAATTTGGCCATCGCCCAGTCCTTAGAACACTGCCTATCATGTAAAGCGTGTAAAACAAGCTGCCCTACCCAGGTCGATATCGCCGCGTATAAATCAGAATTTATGCATAAACACTATCAAGGGCAACGCCGGCCATTAGCACATTATGCATTCGGCTTTAGCGGTTCGATATTACCGCACTTGATAAAAATCAGCGCCATTACCAACCTCATTCAGCAAGGCCCATTCGCAGGGTTCCTTAAACGCGCACTGCAACTTGATACAAAAGCATCCTTGCCATTGTTCGCCCCAACAAGCTTCGTACAGTGGGCTAAAAAAAATGCCATTAGCAGTGACAAACACTTTCACTGGTTGGGTGAACACAAAAACCCTGAGGTTATTCTGTGGGCCGATACAATCAACAACCACTACCGGCCGCATATCCTACAAGCCGCCGTCACAGCACTGACTAAATCAGGCTTTAAGGTGGGCGTGGCGATTGACTCTTTTTGTTGCGGCCGCCCTCTTTACGAATACGGCTTTTTAGAACAAGGGCAAAAACAACTTGGCAACATTCTTACACGTTTTCATCAATCCTTACCCCATTCGGCCAATGTTGTTGTTCTTGAACCTTCTTGCTTGTCCGTATTTAAGGATGAACTACTAAAGCTATACCCCGATGATGCCAGCGCGGCAAACTTAAGCTCCAGAACACAAACCCTGGCAGCCCTTTTACATCAACATAATATCGAACCCAAACACACCATACCTAGCGCCGTGTTGCATCTGCACTGCCATGACAAAAACGCCAACGAAGCATCTCACGACAGAATCATGCTAAAAAAATGCGTCAATAATCTACACGAGCCCGAACCAGGCTGCTGTGGCATGGCAGGCACCTATGGACTTAACAAAGCCACAAGAAAAATCGGTATCACACTCTTCTCGAAGCGATTAAAGCCAGCGATTGAAAAAGCAGGCGAAAACACGTTGATCATCAGCAACGGCTTTAGCTGTCAATCACAAATAAAAGCACATTCGGGTATGCAGGCGAAGCACTCAGTGGAAATACTGGCCGATTGTCTTTAGACAATGTCAAAAGGCTCAATCGCCCTGCCTTGCGCTGTTCATCAGTTCGCTATGGTGTCGTCGGCATTTAGATTCGTATCGCTCATTACCGCCAATTTGTACTTGATCACCATCTGCTATGACTCGACCTTCGCTATCCAGCCGGACAGTCATCGTTGCCTTACGCC
>CAYSZH010000250.1:0-4773 GCA_964435305.1 uncultured Granulosicoccaceae bacterium | reverse complement strand
GCGATAGCCACGGGGTACATCCACAATGGCACCATCGCCGGGAAGTTAAACGGGGTAATGCCTGCGCAAACACCCAGTGCTTGCCGGTCTGAGTACGAATCAATTTGCGGGCCCACGTTGCGCGAAAATTCGCCTTTGAGCATTTGAGGAATGCCGCAGACAAATTCGACCACTTCCTTGCCACGCTGCACTTCACCCAGAGCATCTTCGTGGGTTTTACCGTGTTCGAGTGAAATGGCCCGAGCGACTTCATCCGCTCGTTGTCCTAATAACTCGTTAAAACGAAACATCACAGCCGCTCGTTTTAAAGGCGGGGTATTTGACCATGCCGGAAATGCAGCCGCCGCAGCGTCAATCGCCGCATTGACCTCCTCCACACTGGATAAACCAAGCTGGTTGATTTCTTCACCTGTTGCGGGATTGAAAACAGGCTGAGTTCGGCCACTATTACTGGCGCTATGCGCGTTGTTGATCAGGTTAGCAATCATGTTGTTGGTCCGGCATCACTATTCGTTTAAGGGGTCGATGCAGATTAGCAGACTCACGAGCCGGGTTCTTGCCAGAAGCTGAACTTTTTAGGCCCAATAGAGGCGAAATGGCCAAAAAGGGGCGTATCTGTCGCCATGCTCAAGCATAAGCCAGCGCCTGATAACGCTGAGGCGAAAGCGCGCCCTCTTCTACCCCAGCCCGCTGCAAGTCGTCTGGGAGAGCACCGTCCACTATCAATGATCGAGTGGCACGGCCCAAAGGATGCGACATCATGATCCCAAAACCACCCTGCCCGGCTAACCAGAAAAAGCCCTTTACGCTTGAATCAAACCCAAGCACCGGCACATCGTCTGATACAAACGTGCGTAAACCAGCCCACTGATGATCAATGCGCTCGATGTTTAATGAGGTTGTGGTTTCTATCCAGTCCACCAACTGCGCCACATCCAACTCATCGGGCTGTACATCGTGTGCGTCCATCGGTGTTGTATCACCAGGTGACAGCAATAGTTGGGAACCTTGCGGTTTGATATACCCGTCGGCGTGCAGAAAGTCCACAACGGGTAAATGCTTACCCTCTAATGATGGTGGTGTTTTAACCAATACCGCCGTACGTCGTTTCGGTTGTAGGCCAACTGGTTTAGCCCCAGCCAGTTGCGCCACTTCATCTGCCCAGGCACCAGCCGAATTGATAACGATGGCAGCATTAAATTGAGCATCAGCTGTGCTGACGCACCAAATACCACTACTTTGTTCAAGCGTCATTACCTCTGCGTTACAAACCAATTCACCGCCACGCCGTTTAAATCCTTTTAGGTAGCATTGATGAAGCAAAGCCACATCCATATCACATACCCCAGGCTCAAAAGCCGCCGCCTCAATCAATTCCGGCCGTAACAAGGGGCAGCGCTGAATGGCATCATCTATCTCGATACGATGTACAGGCGAAATTGCACCGGAGGCCTCGATCAACTCACTTACAAGATGCGCATGGCTCTTGGTTGCCACACTGATCGCACCACGCTCATGCAACAGCTGCGACTGACAAAATTCGCCCGGCGGGGAATGCAAAAATTCGTGTGCACAGGTATGCAGACGACAAACCGTATCCCCACCGTAGTTGGCTGTGTACAAGGCAGCCGAACGCCCAGTGCTGTGATAGCCCGGTGTACTCTCAGCTTCCAATAACAAGGTGCTGCCCGCATTGGCCAACTCATAGGCAGCCGAAGCACCTGAAATTCCGGCACCGATAATGATGTAATCAAACTGCGTGTTCACAGGCTAGTCACAGTATAAGAGCATGGATGCAGTATAGATTAATGATTTTAATTTGAGGCAATTACGTGATCAGCGCTACGCTTAAGCCACTTTAATAGCATCAGCGACAGCACGCGAAACCTTGTGCACACTATTATTAAAAGTACGTGGCTGCCACTAAAACCCTAAACACCCACCCCCTCGCAAATAATTCAATGCGCTAAGAACTAATGGGTCGCGCTGATCCATTAAGGGAAACAAGCGCTCATCGCTCTGATTACAGGTGGGCTCAATGCCCTGCATAAAACCATCAAACCCCTTTGCATTCGCGATGCTGTAACGAATAAAGGTGAGTACAGATTTATTTTCAAACTGCCTTTCAACTATCCCATAGGGTTTTCCACAAGTACGCTCACCAGAAATGGAAAATTCACTGTAAGCCTGTAATGAATTGATAAACACCTCGCTGACACCGCAGGTGCGCTCATTGGTAATAAAATGAACGGCGTCGAACGCGCTGGATTCAGGCTCTTGGGCCAGGCTATAGCTTGACGGCGCAAGCGTGTTGTCAACGTTATTAAACCCATGCTCGTTATAGCGAAGCGTCAGGAATGGGTTGCCAGGCTCTACATCTGGAAGCAACAAGCCCCCTAATACGGCTAAAGCGCTCAAATCACCCGCATCATTATCACGTAAATCGATAATCAAGCTGCTAACCTGCTGATCGATGAAAAAACCAAACGCGCTTCTTAGCTCATCTTTAGCACTGCTCTTAAAATCGTGCAGATACAGATAGCCAATTCGCTGCCTGTCAGGAAATTCAAAATAGCCTTTTGCATCGATAGATTGCGACGCAAGGTTATCACTTGCCGCGTTTAAAATTAGCACATGCCGCTGGTCATCTCTTAACAATTCCAGCTCAAGGCGATCATCGCTGTTCGCATTAAGCAGTTTGCTTACCGCCCAGTTAAACCCGCGTGAGCCTAGCAACTGCGTTTCATCCATGCGAATTATCTGATCACCACGTTGAATACCAGAGTGAGCAGCATGGGATTGTATTAACACACGCTCCACCACCGTATGCCCGTCAGGTGAATACTTAAGCGATAAACCAAACGATGAGGTGTTTGCTGCAGGCACGGCTTTTAAATCGGTATAAGCGCTTAGATGACTTAATTGATCTTTGTTCTTGACAATCAAATCATTAAACAGGGCGGTTGCGGATGTATAGTCACGCGGATCTACCGGCTGCATTTCCTGACTGAACAGGTATTCAGCTTGCATCGTGTTGTAAAGCCAGTTTATTTCACGCAGTGCCTGGAAATCAGTGTGAGTATCGGCGTTAGAATCAGCGACGGAATTAACGTCGGATTCAACGTCAGAATCATCCCTGGAACCAACCAGGGAATCATCTTGCGGCCCATCCATTACACTTAACGAGAAACCACCTGCCAGATCTGGCCCTGAACTCTCTGCCCCATTATTTGAGCTATTTTCAAGCGATTGAGAATCCAAATTCAGCAGTGGCTTGTTGGTTTCAAGATTACCGCCGTTACACGAAACCAGGCACAGGCTAATGAGTAAAAATGTAAGCGTCCTCTTCATGACCCCAACCATCCTTGGTTGACTTTTTAGTTGAGCGTAAAAACGCCGTGCTAGTGCCACACCATCTAATGAATGTACAGTGCATTAGCGAAAGCAGGCCGTGGTGTACAAACCCACTATACGCAATACGAACTAGAAGTTCTTATGTTAGCGAAACAGCTTACTGATCCTGCAGACCCAGCAATGCCTTGTCAATAGCGCTTACAATGGCAGTATCAGATGCATTGGGATTTGCACACACTTGCCTACACCATCGGTGCCCTTTAAAGTGTGTAGTAGATGCAAGGCCTGTTGGCAAAGCTTCCAGCAGAGCATCCATTTGTGTTGAATCAGCAGGTCGCCATAAAATCACACCTGTATCGGATGCCTCGCTTACGATAAGCGCAGAGTGTTCACGCAATACCCGCTTAACAGACTCTGCAAGTTGCATCATAGAATCAAGCCGATAAGCCAGACCATCACAACCCCAGGCTAACAAGGTAGCCAGTAAGGGCACCGCGTTGGCACCATGCGAACCCAACAAACCAATATTAGGTGCACTTAGGTATTGCCCACCAAACGATAGCGCGGCACTAGCAGCATCGTTGTTCTTGAACATAATCAAAGCAGATTCTTTTGGTTGAAATAACCACTTGTGTGCTGACACCGCAACTGAATCGGCCATGCCAATACACTCGAGTTTGTGTGCATGCACATCTGAAAACACCAGTGGCCCAGCCCAGGCTGCATCGATATGTGTCCATGCCGCATCACCGCATAGCGATAGCGGATCGATCGCACCAGCGCTCGTGGTGCCTGCCGTCAGTACCAGCACACTCTCATCAAGCGTATCCGGTAATTGATTAACATCCAGCTTACCGCCTGTATCGCTGCCAAGCAGCAGCAACTCCAGCCCCAGTAAATTTGCCGCTTTCTTGATTGATAGATGAGCATCCTCAGAAGCAACGACACGCTTAACCTTCTCTATTTCACGCGCAGCCCACAACGCGGTGAGGTTTGAAACCGTAGAACCCGGCGTCATATGACCACCCTGCATACCAAAGTAAGGTGCAAGCCACTGCAGAACGCACTCTTCTGCCTGCCGAGCAACCGGTGATACATCAGGATGCAACAGGTTTTGATTAAGCGCCGCGTTCCAAAAGGTGCTAATCCAGGTAATCCAGGGTGTGGGCGGGTCCATATGCGCCAAAGCCAAATCATCGCCCAAGTGAGTAGCACCGCCAATGACCATCGGGGCTAAAAGGGCCATGGTTTCGCGCTCACCTATCCCCTGCTGTGGCATGCACTGATCCACTTCAAAATGATCCGCAGTACCTAGCTTTTCCAACACATAGGACACACCCGCGATAAGCTCTTCGCGTGTGGGGTTAAACGCTTTATCTGTCATTGACCACGGACGCTCTTATGACACATTAGTCAGCG
>CAYSZH010000249.1:0-4807 GCA_964435305.1 uncultured Granulosicoccaceae bacterium | reverse complement strand
ATATGGGGCCGCGTGCTAACTATCTTGGGCCTGATGTGCCAGCTGAAGACCTTATCTGGCAAGATCCTATTCCGGCAGGTTCCACATCTTATGATGTGGCTGCTGTTAAGGCGAAGATCGCTGATAGTGGTTTATCCGCTGCAGATATGATTGCCACTGCATGGGATAGTGCTCGCACCTTCCGTGGCTCCGATAAACGCGGTGGTGCAAACGGTGCGCGTATCCGCTTGGCACCACAAAAAGACTGGGCAGCTAACGAGCCACAACGCTTGAGCAAGGTGCTAAAAGCACTTGAGCCAATCGCTGCTGATTCTGGTGCATCGCTAGCGGACGTCATCGTATTGGCTGGTAATGTTGGCTTGGAGCAATCCATTAAAGCCGCAGGCCACAACGTCGATGTGCCGTTTACACCGGGCAGAGGCGACGCAACGGAAGCAATGACTGACGCAGAAAGCTTTTCAGTGTTAGAGCCCCTGGCGGATGGTTTTCGCAACTATCAAAAAGAGCAGTACGCTGTTGGCCCCGAAGAGCTGATGCTTGATCGCGCTCAACTGCTGGGTATTACTGCAGCTGAGATGACGGTGCTGGTTGGTGGTATGCGAGTGCTTGGTACTAACCACAGTGGCAGCAAGCATGGCGTCTTCACTGATCGCGAAGGTCAACTGACCAACGACTTTTTCGTTAACCTGACTGACATGGGCAACAGCTGGCACCCGGTTAAAACTGATAGCAGCTTTGAAGTGCGTGATCGTAGTAGTGGTAAGGTCAAATGGACAGCAACAAGTGCTGATCTTGTTTTTGGTTCCAACTCCATACTACGGGCCTATGCTGAAGTCTACGCACAAGACGATAACAGCGAAAAATTCGCTCGTGATTTCGTCAGTGCCTGGAATAAAGTCATGAATGCCGATCGCTTCGATCTGGCCTAAGAGTAGGGCAGGAGCCACTTCTTAAGAGGTGGCTCCTGACATTTTTGGATTAACCCTGATTAATTATTGTCATTCTCGTTTGCTATTCGCTGTCGAAGATGAAGCGCGTACGCTGATCGAATAGGTTTGTCGCTAAGGTACAGCGAACAGGTTATCTATACATGATGCAAGAATTATTGGAACTACAGACTGGTCAAGTGGCCTTCCTCAGTGGAATTTTAGCTGGCTTCGCCATGACTGCGGCGACGCACATTATGCGTTATGGCTTAAAGACCCGTATGGCTCAGATGGTCTTTGTCGCCGCGACCCTGTCTTCGCTTCTTTTTGTCGTGGCCTTGTATATTGATGTGCGATTAACGCTCGAGTTAGCCGGTCGAACCAATATCAGCGATCAGATGTTAGAGCGCATTTCTGGCGTGCGTGTCATCGGCACTTCAAGCGCCACTGTGGCGTTGTTTCTGTTCGTCGTGGCAACGGCGATGCTAGGTTGGTTAAGTCCTCGAAAAGAAACTGGGGTGTTAACCACTATATTAGGTTTGTGCATCACGGCTGTACTGGCTTATGCCTGGTTTGAAATTGGCGATATTTCAGCAACACTTGGCCCCCGTTAATAGCGCCGATCGGTGGTGACTGATCCAGCGTAACAAACTAAGCGGTATTTTTACCGATACAGTTGTTTTATATCTACCCCAATAGTCAGGTGTTGAGCCACTTATAATGTGTGCGAAGGCAACTTTCGCAGCTTATAAAACGGTGCTCCAACACAATGGCATTAACGCTTGTCAAACGATTCAAACTACCGCATGTGTGTTTGCTGGGGCTGCTGTTTGTTGCTGCGTGTTCTAGCTCCAACACCTCACCAGTCGAAAGTGATAGTCCTGAGGAATCTGTTACCAACGATACCCTGGTTGAAATCGCCAATGACGTCGCCAATAGTGATCCTGGCGGCGCAACAGTATCTGAACCCGTTGAGCTGACTTCCACACGTGTTCGTTTTGATATCACGGTGCCGCCCTACGTCTCTGATGCACTGCAAGTTAGATTACGTTGGGGTGACAAAGACATCAACGCGATCTGGGTGGCTGATGAATCCTGGACGCTATCGGAGTATTTTCCTAAAGAAACGCAACAACAACTTGTCGTCACATTCAGTGACAATAATGGCGGCATTGTTTTAGGGAGTTACGAAAGAGAATTCAAAACAGGTTCGAGCCGTGATGAGTTGTATCAGATCGCTGCAGATGAATTCGATACCAGTTGGGATAGCGACGGTGATGGAGTCGCGAACTTAGAAGAATCGATTAATGGTTCTAACCCGCTATTTGACAACACCATACAAAATGATGTGTTGCGTAGCTTGCTACCAGACCACACAACCTTGTTTGGCCAGGACATTGCAGAAATTCCCGACCCAGATCATATCGCCTATGAAGAGCTTTTTTCATGGAGATATGAAGTGATAGGTGATCAGCTGATAGGTAATGCTATTGATGCGCCACTGGCCCATCGGTTGGCGTGGCAGCGGTATGTGGAGTTAACGCTTCCTGAGCATCGGAAGGTCATCGATGTTGTTAAATTTCTGTATGCACCGAATCAGCATGAAGGCCCTTTTATCATAACCATAAACCCGACAACGGTACCCGGTGGGGCAACCGTCGAATTGCAGTTTACCGAGCGTTTTACAACACAGCTCTATAACGCACATCAGTCGTCGCGCACCCTTATTTACTCGCAAACATTGGCTTTGCTGAGATCCCATGCGTCTGTACTGCGTAGTTCGCAGCTGATCAAGTATTCTCACGAGTACGACGTGCCGACGTATTCGCTGGCTGCTGGTGGCCGCATGTTGTGGGATTCCTGGTTGCGTGATTACTACTGGCGGTTTTGGAATGGCGAGGTGTACGACACGTGGCAGGATCTTGGTAATAGTTCAAGCAATCGATACGTTATGCGTGATATGTTTCCGGGCGCTTTTATCACTTCATATGCGGCGTCATCCCCGTATGCAGATTTCATTGAGACGTTTGAGTATTTCGTTAAGCTGGACGAAATGCCTGCGCCTGGCGATTACGATGGATCCGCAAAGGTTATCTGGTTTTGGAACCAGCCGGAATTCGTCAATATCAGGAGCTACGCCCGAGCTGCCTTTTAGGCATAGCGCCAGTTGTTATCAGTTGCTGTTGGCTTCAGTGTAGGGAAGTACCTGGTCCACTTCCAGGCGGTACCCAGATTCTGCCAGCGCACTTGTCACCGTTTCCGTTTTTATAGTGCCAATCGCCCATACTGCGTCATAGATATTATTGAGCTCAATGGTTACATCTGAGTTGGCGTGTACCACTTGGTTTGCAGGTGGTGGAGGTGTGTGCATGCAAGCGCCAACGTAGGGTACCAACAGGAATTCACTCATTTTGGTTTGGCCATCAAACTCCAATGGTGTTATGTAGGCTGCGATCTTGACGCGTTTACCGTCGAGGTCATCAACGACTGGAGCGTAGTTGAACGCTTCTTGCAGCTCGTCTAAACGTGCATTGGACTCATCACTGCCATCCAGCAATTTATCTATTTCTTCCTGAGACATCGTTGCAAACGGGTTTTCCGGTGGTACAAAATCATCCGGGATAAGATCTTCCCAGCCAACGGTTTCAACCGCTGCGAGTTGGGCACCGTCATCCTTGTTTGAGAATGGCCACCAGCTGGCCAGAGTGCTTAGGCTGACTAGGAGCACGGCTACTGCGCCGATGCCGATAATGAGTGCTCTAGTATTCATGGTCGTATACCTTCGTTGTTATTTCTCAAACTTTTTGAGAAAGCCCATCAGCTAATGACTTGCGATAAGCCTGCAGTGCTGGAATCATGCCCGCAATGAGCCCGGCTATCGCAACACTTACCAATATTTTTAACTCTGTGCTGTGCAACATAGATAACTGTATATCCAAGCCAAACCGCTGCTGCAAATACACAGAACCCGCACCGGTGAGTAAATAGTGCAGTGCCATACCTGCGACTATCCCTCCGATAGTGAGCAGGGTTGACTCGATGCATAGCAGTAAAAAAACATGCGACGGGCGTGCGCCAACAGATCGAAGCACTGCCATTTCTCGCCGCCGCTCGTTTAAGCCCGCCAACAATACTGACATCAAATTAACCAAGCCTGCAATAACGACAATCACTGACACTATCATCAACGCAAGTTCTGCAACACTAACCAGGCCCCATAGTTCCTGCAACGCAACGCCCGGCAGGATCGCCAGCAGTGGCTCGGCACGGTAAGTATTGATCGCTCTTTGTTCTCTGAATACCGTAGCACGGGACTTAAGCCCTATCATCAGTGCAGTGACAGCCGTTGTTTCCAGCTCCATCTTACGAATGGTATCGGCTGGGGTGCCTTGCCCCTTGATTGCCGCGCCGTTTTGCCAATCCACGTGCATTGCTTCAATACCCTTCAAACTCACGTGTATGGCTCGATCAACTGGTGTGCCAGTGGGCGCTAAGATACCACTCACGCTAAACGGTTGTTTGTCATGTTCCACCAGGGCGGTATTGCCGGTACCGTGTGCTACAACAATGTTGTCGCCGACGCTGTAGCCCAGCTGTTTTGCTACTTCGCTGCCAATAACCGCATCAAATACATCTTCGAAGCGCTGGCCGTCAGCGAAGCTCAGCGTTCGTTTGTTTGCATATTTATAATGATCGAAATAGTTGTGATTAGTTCCGACAACACGAAAGCCTGCGTGAGAATCACCCAGTGATAATGGTATTACCCAGTCCACGGCTTTACGTTCCTGGATCTCCTGCACACTTTTCCAGCTGATGTTGCTGGTTGCATTGCCAATTCGAAAGACCGAATACAGCAGCAATTGCACGGAACCGCTTCTGGC
>CAYSZH010000248.1:0-4862 GCA_964435305.1 uncultured Granulosicoccaceae bacterium | reverse complement strand
GACACTACAGTATCAGAATTTTCCATCCCCAGCATACTGGGGCAGTTTCTAAGACATTTGCATTAGCGCTCGCACGTGTGCTGTTGCACTCCTGCCAAGTGCGGGTAGCGAGTAACCACCTTCGAGCATAGAAACAAGTCTGCCATTGCAGTGTTCTTGGGCCACTGCCAGTAATTGTTCCGTTACCCAGGTGAAATCGGCATCTTGTAAATCAAGACTTGCCAATGGGTCCTCTGCATGCGCATCAAATCCTGCACTCACAAACAGCATTTGTGGTTTAAATTCTTGCAAAGCCGGCAGCCACTGTTGCGTAATCGCTTCCCGGAAGGAGCCACTGTCGGTACCGGCCGCCAATGGTACGTTGACACGCTGCCCCTCAATAGAAGGGCGAAAACCGCCAGGGTAAAACGGGTGCTGAAAGGACGAGCAAAACAAGATGGACGCATCCCCATCAACAAGATCTTCTGTGCCGTTTCCGTGGTGTACATCAAAATCAACAATGGCAACGCGCTCAAGGCCACCATTGACAATGGCGTGCCGCGCCGCAATGGCGATGCTGCCAAAAAAACAAAAGCCCATGGCCTGATCTTTTTCAGCATGATGACCAGGTGGCCTGACCAGGCAAAACGCATTATCAACCTCGCCAGACATCACTTTATCGGTGGCCAGAACCCCCGCGCCAACCGCCCGTAGCGCTGCGTTCAGGGAATGCGGATTCATGGCGGTATCGGGGTCAAGCTGTACAGAGCCAGACGAAGGTGCGCTGTCCAGGATGTGTTGCACGTAATGTTCAGGATGCACCAAGGCGGGCATATCCCGCGTCGCGACGGGGGCATCAAAGTGAGACAGGTAATCGTACACACCCTCTTTCTTTAGCTGATCCAATACCGCACTGATACGTTGCGGACATTCAGGATGGCCTGGACTAATTTCGTGTAGCTCGCAATCGCTGTGTGTGATCAGTGCCGTGGACATAATGAGTAACAGAATGGTTGCGGTTTGATCACAATATACCAGCGCAGCCGCCTCAGGTCTTTAACAGACAACCGCCAAAAGCAATCATGAGTTGGATGCAGTAGTATCAGCACATGTCCACTATCCACCTTGATAAGCTGCTGAACCCAACATCACTGGCACTGGTTGGCGCTAGTGACAGAGAGGGCTCGCAAGGCCATGCCATTGCCTCAAGCCTGATTCAATCCGAATTTAAGGGCCGCTTGTACTTAGTTAACCCACGCTATAAAACCGTTCTGGGAGAAGCGTGCTACAAATCACTGGAACAATTACCGACAACACCTGACATCGTTATTGTTCTGGTGCCTGAGCGCATTGTTGAACGCACTATCAAGCAAGCCGCCAAGGCTTTAGTACGAGTTGCGATCGTGATGTCCGCCGTAAGAGACAGCAAACGCCTGCACGCCTACGCCAGAGAACATAAGATTCGATTACTGGGGCCGTATTGCGCTGGGATAATACGACCCACGTTACAGCTCAACGCCTCTTACTCCAAAAACAAGATCAATAAAGGCAGTATTGCCATTGTGACGCAATCGGCCTCACTAGGCGCCGCCATACTCGATTGGGCTGAACCTCGCGGCGTGGGTTTTTCAGCCGTCCTTTCTACTGGAACCGACACCGATATTACGCTAGCCGATTTACTTGATTTGCTGGCTGAAGATCATCATACATGCGCCATCATTGTTTATCTGGACCATGTTTATCAGGCACGCGCATTTCTGGGTGCGATTAGCGCAGCAGCCCGTATAAAACCAGTCGTATTAATGAAATCGACGCAAAACGCGGCGCGTTATTGTGATGTCATCACACGCACCGGGCAGGTATTTTCAACAGAACGCGTATTACAAGCTGCATTAAGACGTGCAGGCGTGGTTCGAATTAAAACATTTTCCAATGTGTTCTCTGCCGCCACAATACTGACTTCAGGCATACGCATTAAAGGCCGGCGGCTAGCCATTCTCAGCAACGGCGCAGCGCCCGCGATGTTAGCCTGTGAACAAATCGTAGCAAAAGGCTTTCTGTTACCTGCACTGGAAGATGACATAAGCCAAACACTAAAAACCCAGTTTTCAACACAGATAAAAGGGCGCAACCCGATCGTACTCAGGCACCCGGATCATTTGGCCGAACAATATCAAACAGCGACAGCAGCGCTACAGCGATCCAAAAACATCGATGCCATCCTGGTGATCTTCGTACCTGATGCGCGCAATGATCCACAAACCATTGCACGCATTATTATTGACCGTGAACAGAGTAGCCTTCCCTTACTAACAAGCTTTATGGGCCAACACAGTGTTGAGAAAAGTCGCGAGCTTTTTGCCAAAGCCAGGCAGCCCTGCTTCGCAACGCCAGAAGCTGCATGTGATGCTGCCGACTTCCTACATCGTTACTGGCTAAGCCAGCAACAACTGCTACAGCTACCTAACCCGGCCTCTCGTTTTACACGCGCCGATTCAACCAGTGCCAAAGCACTCATTGATAAAGCACTCAGCGATGGAGAACGCGTGCTGGGGCCACAAAAAACACGTGCTCTGCTGGCCTACTTCGATATCGAGGTATTACCTGCGCAGCGTGTTATAACAGCAGACAAAGCGGTAGGCGCCGCCAATGCAATCGGTTACCCCGTGGCCATGAAATTAGTGTCGCCAAACATCGTATACAAATCCAGTGTTCAGGGGGCCCGCCTCAATGTGAAAGACGATCAGGCGCTGCGCGATGCATTTGGGCAAATGACGGAGCAGGCAACACGCCTTCGACCCGATGCCGAGCTTCGGGGTGTTTTGATCGAAGCGATGTACCAGCAAGACAATACGCGCAGTCTGGCTATGAGCATTAGTCGTGATACCACCTTTGGCCCTGTCATATCCATTGGTATCGGCGGCGATCTAACACCACTCTTACATCAACGCGCGGTACAGCTGCCACCACTAAACAATTTTTTGATTGATGATCTGCTGGCCCAACCTGATATCGCAACGTATCTGGGAGAATTCCGCCACAAACCGGCAGTGGATTCGCGCAAAGCGGCCCATGTGTTACGTCGACTGTCTGAAATGGCCTGCGAGCTGCCCAATCTTTACTCGCTTGATATTAATCCAGTTCGAATATCCGATAAAGGTGCGGTAGCGCTAGAGGTTCACGTTGTGCTGGAAAAGACACACATAAAAAAACGCTACGATCATCTGGCCATTCACCCCTACCCCTGGCAATGGGTAACGCCTGCCGAACTAAAGCACGGCAAAACCGTTCAGCTACGCCCGATTCGCCCAGAAGATGGCGAATCGATTAAAAACATGGTGCGCACGATGTCGGCCGAATCTCGGTACTTTCGTTTTATGCACGCCATAAACGAACTATCGCCACAAATGGTTGCACAATTCACCAAGCTCGATTACGACCGGCAAATGGCGTTTGTGGCCGTAGCAGATAGTGGCAGGGGTGCTGTTGTGGGTGTTAGCCGATATGCAATGAGTACAGATAAACAGCACGGAGAATTCGCTGTATCGGTCGCTGATGACTGGCAGGGGCTTGGGCTGGCAAGCGCGCTTATGCGGCAAGTCATCGCACACGCAAAAGAGCATGGTGTAATACAATTAATTGGAGATGTACTTACCACCAACATCGGCATGCGCGCCTTAATGAAAAGCCTGGGGTTCAGTGTAAGCAACAGCGCTGACGATAACGACGTACTAATATTTTCACTTAAGTTAGAAGAACAAACCGAAGCAACATGTCTGCATCAAACGTGATACGCCCCGAACCAATAACACTCAATATTGGTGATATCAACATTGCAGGTATCCGGCACCGTAGCGGCGACCCAAATTCTGCTGTCAAACTCTTTTGTCTGCATGGCTGGCTGGATAACGCCAACAGCTTTGTGCCGCTAATGCCCTTGCTACCAAATTTGGATCTGGTGGCCATTGATATGCCGGGGCATGGGTACTCCAGCCATTTGGATTCGACCTATACCGTACCCGACTCTGCTTATTGGGCTGCGGCGGCAATACAGGCATTGGGCTGGAATCAATGCCATATCGCGGGGCATTCGCTCGGTGGAATTATTGCTCCCTTGGTGGCAGCGGCAATGCCTAAAATGGTGCAATCGCTTATCCTGATCGAATCCAGCGGTGCACTCACGAACGAAGCCTGTGATTTTGTCGGTCGTCTTACTCAGTCTATTACTGAGCAACTGGACGAAAACCGTTATCGTTCGAAAGTGTATGAAAATAAAAACGATGCCGTGGCGACAAGACTACGCGCTGCTAAAATGGCACCGCATTCTGCCAAACTTATTATCGACCGGCAGATGTCTCAACATGATGATGGATGGCGTTGGCGCTTCGATCCAAAACTACGGATTTCGACGGCGCATCGCTTAACCGAAGCACATGTTCGCGAAATCAATGCTGCCATTAGCTGCCCGGTTTTGAGCGTAGTGGCAAGCGATGGCTTCCTTACCTCGCGAGAAGACACCCAGACGCGGCTGGCACTGCTAACGGACCACAAAACCGTGACGATAATGGGCCAGCATCATCTACATATGGACACACCAGAACCTGTAGCCACTGCGATCAATCAGTTTCTGGGCACAACACCTGATCTGGGCGGCTAAAAAACCAATTACGCATGGTTAATTGGCATAACTTGTGGGTATCTCAGCTGTCGTGCCCAAAACAAACGCAGCAAAGTCGCAAAAACTTCACTGCAAAAATTAAAGCAAGAAAACTTCAACAAAAAGCCATATTTGAAAGAGCTTAAGCGGTTACAATCACACGGTGAACATCCCGCCTCGCGTAATTAATTTTGACGATGTCATTGAGCTTTGCGGCTCGGTAGCG
>CAYSZH010000247.1:0-4897 GCA_964435305.1 uncultured Granulosicoccaceae bacterium | reverse complement strand
CTATGACCCCCACAACCCCATTGTGGTGCGCTACCAGACTGCGCCACGCCCCGCCCATCGCGCAAGGATACCGGAAATAGGCCACGAATTGTTGTGTATTGGCACTTACGGTGTTGCCACTACAAAAAACCATTCGAATCCAGGTACTTAATCGGGCTAGTGAAATCAACGTCTTCCGAAAGCCCAGCGATACCTTCAGACGGCAATAACGTGGATATATCTATCGCTCAATTTGACTATTCAAATGCTTTAATATTGGTCAACTCAAGCATGCCAGCAAACACAATTATAGGCATTTATTGCTGATTGAAATTTGACCAAATACTCTCCCCGCCCTTCTCTTGGTACCGGGCACGCCCTCGCATTCATTTAGACAAAGAACGCACACCGCGGAGCAGCACCATCTCGAACACAACGCTCAAGTTAACAGTGACCAATCTCACAAATGCCAGACAAGTACACGTTTAGGTACATGAAATTTGGGCTATCGATCTCAGCCATAAACTGATTCACATGAAATGATGACAGCTGTTAAGTACCGGTTAATTTTCATGAAAACGAAGCACACAACTTTACTAGGTACTTTCTTATTTGTGGTTAGCTCCTTCGCTTACTCACAAACCTTGAATAATCAATCCAACCTCGTTGTTCTGGAAGCTGAGAATTATCAGGCTAAAACAACAGTTGAAAGTCATCAGTGGGTGCAAAACTCGCTACCGGGGGCAAGCGCTAACGCCTCGATGTTGGCAACGCCCGATTCTCGTGTGTTAAGGCCCAATGCAAACGCTAGCCCGGCTTTATCCTACAGCGTGAATTTTACAGAAGCGGGAACCTACTACGTTTGGATTCGTGGTTGGGGAGATGAGGCTGCGAACGGCAGTGGTTTCAACGACAGCGTTCACGCTGGTTTAAACGGTGTGCTGCCTGCCTCAGCAGACAAAATAGACGGTTTTCCGCCCGGTTGGCACTGGTCCAATCGCACTCGAGATTCTGCTCCCGCCACAATCACGGTTCCCAGCACCGGTAATCACACGTTTAACCTTTGGATGCGGGAAGATGGGTTTTCGGTAGACAAGATCATTCTGAGTAAAAATGCATCTTACCAGCCAACTGGTATTGGACCGAGCATCATTCAAGCTGAAAACACCCAGAACAATACGAACAATAACAATGTTCCCGACCCTGCCAGTAATCCGATCATTGCAAACGAAGCACCTTCAGTTAACGCAAGCTCAAGTGCATCGGTTTCAGTTGACCAAACATTGGCGCTTGCTGGCGGCGTCAACGATGATGGACTGCCGAATAACACACTAAGCGTGCTGTGGAGTAAAACCAGTGGACCCGGTGTTGTTGTGTTCGAAGATGCAACAAAAACAAACACGTTAGCATCTTTCAGCGCTGCCGGAGCCTACACAGTAACACTCACGGCAAACGACGGAGCGCTATCAAGTGCTTCTACTTTGACGGTAATGGTAAATGCAGTGATAGTCACACCACCAGTCACGCAAGAACCTCCAGCATTACCACCTGTCTCCAGTAACAACGCCGTTAATTTAATCACGGTTGAAGCGGAGGATTATTTTACTAAAAGCGGAACCGCAACCCATCAATGGGTTAATGCCAATTTAAAAGGTGCCAGTGGCAATGCGTCGATGATATCCACCCCGAATAGCGGCACGAATAGGCCCAACGCGGCCGGCTCGCCCATGATGGCCTACCCGATACTGTTTACAGAGCCCGGTAAATACTATGTATGGATTCGTGGTTGGGGAGATGAGAGAAGTAATGGCGTAGGTTTCAATGACAGTGTTCACGCTGGCCTTAACTTTACATACTCGCCCACGGCCGACAAGATCGATGGTTTCCCATCTGGTTGGCATTGGTCGCGAAGAACGCGCGATGGGGGGGTACCTGCCACCATTAATATTCCCAATGCCGGAACACACACCTTTAATTTGTGGATGCGTGAAGATGGGTTCGCGGTTGATAAAATCGTTCTAACCAAAACTGAATCTTATGTACCAAGCGGCACAGGCCCCACTAACACGACTTTCATCGCAAATATCAATGACAATAACAACACCGGCAACGTTGCTGAGGTAGACACTAGTCCAGACTCAAACGCAAGCGGTAACATCGACAGTGGCAACAGCAACAGCAACAGCAACAGCAACAGCAACAGCAACAGCAACAGCAACAGCAACAATAATACTTCCACTGAAACTGTTGTCGATACTTCGAACACAAACACGAACACAAACACGAATACAAACACGAATCAAACCAGCAATCCAACAAGCAACACATCCAGTTCAACAATAAGCGATTCTATCGCTTGGGAAATGCTGCAGACGCTTGATGGCAGTACCATAGAAGAACGACATGAAGCGTCAGCCGTATCATTAAATGGCAGACTCTACATGATGGGCGGTCGGGGTTTGCGCTCTGTTCAATCCTACAGTGATACAGACAATTTCTGGACATCGCACGGGCTACCTCCAATACTGATGCACCACTTCCAGCCGGTGGCCATTGGGAACAAAGTGTATGTCATTGGTGCAATGAAAGACGATCGGTTTCCGTCTGAAGACCCTCTAGAGCACATTTACATATTTGATACCAGCGACGACACCTGGGAGAAGAGCGATCCGATACCCGAGAATAGATTACGCAGCTCAGTTGGAGCGGCCGAGTATAACGGTAAAATCTATTTGGTCGGAGGCAATCTGAAAGGACACTCTGGCCCTTCTGTGAATTGGTTTGATGAGTACGACCCAGCAACCAGGCAATGGCGAGTTTTACCAAATGCACCTCATGCGCGCGATCATCTAACTGTGGCAGTCGCTGCCGGAAAACTCGTTGTGGCCGGCGGCAGGCGTTCAAAGCACCCGAACGTGTTTGGCGACCCGGAAGCGAAAACCGATATGTTTAATTTTACTACCCAAACGTGGGAAACCACCGCTGACAACATTCCAACGGTGCGAGGCAGCACCATGACTGTGGCAGTTGATAACGAAGTGGTTGTCATTGGCGGCAGTGCCGGAACCCAGGCCATTGCCCATAGCGCAGTAGAAGCACTTAATGTTATTACCGGAAAATGGCGCAAGCTACAGTCGCTATTGCTAGGACGTTTCGGCGGCGGTGCAGCGGTGTTGAACGGAAAAATACATGTTATCGCTGGTAGTGAGCGGCGTGGCGTGAGCAGCGATACCACTTTTCACGAAACCCTGTCGGTAGATTAAACGTTAATCTTGTGCGTTTTTCATCATGCCTGAATGTTACTACCGCCATGCTCAGCGCACAAAAAAAACGCCAGCAAATGCCAGCGTTTCTCGTTTACCTGATAGCCTGTTCTAGACAGGCTATCAGCCTACACCTCCGGACGGCGGCGGCGAAACAGCATTCCACCTGCTGCCAACACAGCCATCAGAGCTAAGAGCGGATAAAACGGGCCACCGCCTGTTCCTAGTCCACACCCACCTCTTCCGGAAAGACCCGTGTGAATAAGGCCTCCAGGCAGCGCCGCTGCCGGTGCATTCGCCTGCAGTACATCCGCGAGAGAGCCCGTCGCCATTGAGGTCAGTGAGATCATCCAGCACACCATCACCATCTGCATCGACCGCGAACTACCAAGTCCTTCAGTGGCTTGCTCGTTTTCTTGCGCATCAAGGACAAGCTGCATGATGAGACCGGCGGCCTCAGTGCCGCTAGTTTATCTTTTTACTGCGACTGTTGATTTTATACAATGCATTACTGGCCTACCATTGCCTGTCGAGCAATTGCTAGAGCAGCGCTAAATACACTGAAGTGACAGTTTAGTGTGCGCGAATACAATATTTCTTAAAAGAGTTAGCTCGACAGGGAATTTTTATGCCGTATACCGGTCGGTACTACTCATCTTCACCTGAATACCGATTTGACCATGCGACAAACTGATTCACTGGCGCGACAAATTCTAAGCTGGATTTGCGTTCTAGTTATTGCCTATGTGTTTTTAAGTTCCTTGCCCTACAAATTTAGTGGTGCACCAGAAACACAACATATTTTTAGCACCATTGGTAAGTGGCTGGCGGGATTTTTGGGTGCAGGCATCGGTGGCCTGTTCTCCCGTGTCGGCGCTTACGTGATTGGGTCTCTTGAACTAGTGACTTCAGTTGTCCTTTTGCTACCAATCTTGTACTGGGCATTCAACAGAAAACGTAAAAAGCTTGTTGAACGAACTGAATTTCGTAGAAAAATGCATGCTTATGGCGGCTTGGCCGCGTCCGCTTTGATGGGTGGCGCCGTCTTTTTCCATTTGTTTTCCCGCCTGGGTATCAATGTCAATAACGACAATGGTGCACTGTTTTATTCAGCGGTTACCGTCTTTTTCCTCGGTATTCTGCTATTTCTTCTAAACAGAACAGACGATGGAGATCGTGACAAATCATTCCTGGGACGCATGTTGGGGTCAGTAAAGCCACGTTCGTGGAAACATTGGCTGTTCTGGGTGGAATTGGTACCCATTGTTGTTTTGGCGGCATTAACCTGGTTTTTAGGATTTTTCTTCTATCAGGCAAATTCCGACAGATATCCGGATTTACCCGTAGCATCTGTACCCGTATTCGAGGAAATCGTACTGCCTTTTACACATAACTACACTATCGAAAAGAGTTTGCCCTTTATGGCATCAGCGGTCATTGATGTTGATAACGATGGGGTCGAAGAAATATTCATCGGGGGTGGTTTACTTCAAAACGATGTGTTGTATGCCTATCAACCGGATGGCACTTTCCTGGACGTATCAGACAAACACAATATAAGTGCGGCAAAGAACCCGGAAAGTTTTGGTGCGGCCGTTCTCGATGTCGATGAAAACGGTTGGGATGATCTGGTCATTGCCAGAGAGAATGACGTC
>CAYSZH010000246.1:0-4942 GCA_964435305.1 uncultured Granulosicoccaceae bacterium | reverse complement strand
GTGAGTGATCGGGCCGGTCTGTATAAAAGAGGCTCGAAAGGTGTTTTACTTAATGAAAAGTACGTTGACCTAACGAACAAAATACCCAGTGGAGGCCTGCTTTGCACAGCAACGGATATGGCTCGGTTTGCGGCTACCTATATGAACGGTAGCTTATTGTCGCCTGAACTTATGCAGAAGGCCTATCAACCGACGAAATTATCGGACGGAAGCCTCAGCTTTTACGGTATGGGATGGGACACCGATAAAGTGGCTGCGGAAAGCCGGGGGCGTGAGATATACCACATTGGGGTCACGCCGGGTGTTACTGGTGTTATGTATCTTTATCCAGAGGTTAAAGGGGCAGTAGTTATTTTCGCAAATCTGTACAACGTGAGTGGCTGGGAGATACTCGCTCAGACAATTGGTGAAATGGCTGGGTTGAATCAAACCGCTGGTGGTGGTGCTCAGAAATAAGCGAGTAACGCCGCCAACATCGGTCTTGGAGATCTATCAATCAGTAAGAAAACTTTTTGAGATAGGCATTAAGTAGATGGATGTACCGCAAATACCGGATTGGGGGAAAATCGATAGAAGTAATCTTGAGCACAGTGTGCGTTCAAACACTTCTCAGGTATTTCAAAAAATACCGCCGGAGATTTATTTAAGGAAAACGCACTCTACTACCAGGACGACCTCCATTGCATGCCTGAAATTCCATTCAACTACTATGCACCTGTCTTCGCCGGGTATCTGCTGTCGCCTGACGCGTTAGGAGACTCAGATGGTGCATCGTCATATCTGCATATGATCATCACGCATCTAAAGAATCAAAGATCGCTAATAGCGCCAGACACGCTTGATATTCTTAATACAGCGGGTGTAGTTTCGAAACAGCAAACACATTGATCCTTGGCATAAGCAAATAAAACATAATCTTAAAAACTTTGAACCAGTGACGCGTGATATTGAGGTTAGGTATACAATCTCTTACTTCGCGAAACAAGCTCTTTAGAGTAATTGGAGGATCTGTGCGAACCAGGATCATAGTAATAGCCACTGTCATGGCGTATTGCTCTATAGGTTGTAGCAGCAGCGATAGCGCAACGACAACTGATGTTGAGCTTGGTGAATCACCAACTGAACAGACTGCCGCTGAAATAGATTCTGTTATTATTAATCCACTGGAGGGCATTGGATCAGTGCAGCTCCTTGGTTCCGGATTCAATTTTCTTGAAGGGCCGGTGTACCAGTCAAGCGACCGTTCACTTTTGTTCAGCGACATCCCCACAGATACTATATTTCGTTTGCTTGCTAATGGCTCAATTGAGCCATTCCTCGAAAACCAGCCGACCAACGGCCTGGCTTTCGATCCACAAAATCGGCTTCTCATTGCGACGCAAAGTGGCCGTGCATTAAGTCGCCTTGAGGCATCCGGCACTGTCATCGTGTTGGCGGACAGTTTTGAAGGGGCTTTATTCAACGCCCCCAACGATCTTGCGGTACACACTAATGGAGATGTGTACTTCACTGATCCTCCCTTTGGTCTCGATCCGGCACTCAGTGAAATTGGCTGTTCTGGCATATACCGTTTGACACCCGGTGGAAATTTAACGCAATTTGGTTGCAACACTATCGAAACCAGGCCCAACGGCATTGCGCTGTCGCCAAACCAGGACCTCTTGTATGTCACATTTTCGATAAGCGGTGAGATTCTTACCTGGACAATTGCAGCTGATGGCAGTGTCGGAGAGATGGATACTTTCACGACAACAGTGGGTGTTGCAGACGGGATGGTGATTGATGCGGAAGGTAATTTATTTGTTACATCAGCCGCTGGAATTGAAGTTTTTGCTCCCGACGGCACGCGCTGGGGGGTAATTGAGATCCCGGAACAGGCTACGAACTGCACGCTTGGCGGCCCTGATAACAATACGCTTTTTGTTACAGGGGCAACGAGTTTGTACAGTGTAGAGCTGCAGTAAATCATTGGATCGAAGTATGTCAGCAGCCAACAACTTTGCAGCCTGTCTCACTAGTGACATGCATTACCTTACTGTTTGAGTTTTGAATCCCAACAAAACACATTAACGTACACGACGGTTCCGTCGTTTTAGCTTACACCTGGAACTAACAACCTATCTATAGGGCAGCTTCGGTGTTTGATACGAAACTGTGGCGGGCAACACATCGGCTTTTTTTGGCCAAATCGATGATGCCCGGCCCTTCCGCTTCGGTTGGGGTGACCGTTTCAAGGGCTTTCAGCCTGCAGTAATGAAAATGTTTGCACTTTTATTTTCATGAATTAAACTGGTGTCCAGCCCTTCCGCAATCAGGCGGTCGGGAAAATAAAAACAACCAGCCTGTACTCTTTGGAGGAGAACGATGAAAAAACTACTAGGAACTGTGGCGTTTGTCGCTGCAGCGGTTGCCTCGGGTAACGCGTCGGCATTTGAATGCAAACGCACAGAAACGTCTTTTGACAAGCCAGGTGGCTTTCCGGAACGCGCATTGACTATGGTCGTACCTTACGGACCGGCTGGCGGTTCGGGCCAGGTGGCAGCGGCGATGGCAGAGGGCGTGACGGAGCTCACGGGCATTCCTATCAACCGTGATCACAAGCCAGGTGGCTCCGGCACCGTAGGCATGACAGCCTACATGGCTGCCCCTGCTGATGGGTACAATGTGCTAGAGCATATTGATGATGCATCGTCTGCGCACGCTTTAGACTCCTCGCTGCCCAACCCTGCAGAGGATTTAATTCCACTGGTGGTCAGCCAGGTGACCTTTAGCCAAGTTTACATTCGCACAAATGAAACGCGATTCACAGACTGGCCCACTTTTGTTGAATGGGTGAAAGCTCAGGATGGCAAGGCCACCATTGCGAACGTGTCCAAAGAAGGTTCAATGGAGCGGGTCACAATGGGTTTCATCACTGACGCATCCGATATGACGATCCAGCAGATCTCTTTTGATAAGGGTGCTCCGCGTTACGGCGCTTTGCTAGGTGGTCAGGTTGATGCCTTGTTCGAACAGCCTGGGGATGTGCGCAACTTCCTGGACGCCGGTCAGTTCAAGCCAATCCTGACGATCTTTGACGAACGTCCTGATGCCTTCGCCGACACTATGACACACCGTGAAGCAGGCATGGATTTCGAGCCGCTGCTGCGTTTCCGCGGTTTCTACGTGCACGCTGACGCGCCTGCCGATCGTGTCGAATGGCTTAAATGGGCGTTCCAACGCGGGTACTGTGAAGACAGCTATCAGGCATTCAATGAAAGCAAATTCATGACCGTCATCGACAGCTATCGCGACACTGACGGCGCGAAAGAGCTGATCACACAATCAGTCTCGCAATACCGCGATGTTTACAAGGCAATGGGACTGGAAGTTAAGTAAGTTTCCCCTATGACGCTTCGCAGGGCACCTTCGGGTGCCCCGCATTCTCTATAATTTGCGGGAGACACAACTTGGGACGTTTGAAACTTACCCATTGGTTCGAGGCTGGGGTATTTCTGCTCATTGTCGCGATCTTTTATGGGTTTTCGTTTGAGTTTAATCAGCCCATAGAAATCTACCGTTTCGGCGCGACAGCGTGGCCTCGGGTAATCGTTGGCATTTTGCTGCTCGCGACGATTGGAAATATCTGGTTTCAATATAAACACGGTTCGTCCTCACAGGGCACTATCGGCCAAAGTGAAGATGAAGCCGATTTAAGCGATAGCAAAACGATTACCCACATGGCTGCAGTTTTGCTCACGCCTTTGGTCTTTGCCTGGTTGCTTAAACCGGTTGGTATCTATTTCTCTGCGCCCTTCTTTATTGCAGCCATTATGTGGTTGTTCGGCGAACGCCGATGGAAAGCCATCCTTATTATGACGGTTGTCATTTATGTGCTCTTCATTGGGCTATTCCTTGTCATCCTGAACGCGCCTTTGCCTCAAGGCAACGTATCGCCGTTTTATGACTTTAGCGCGTGGATTCTGACGATGAACGCAAAATTGCAAGGGCTGTAAGCAAGGCATGATAGAGAATTTTTTGGCAGGATCTGCAGCCCTGTTCGGTGATTGGTTCACTATCGGGATTTTTGTTTTTGGTGTAATCGGTGGCATGCTTTTCGGTGCTATACCGGGCGTCAGTATGCTCACACTTGCTGCGATTTTGTTGCCATTCACGGCTGCCCTTGAACCCGCCCAAGGCGTGATGTTATTCGCGGTGATTTACTGCACCGGGACCTACGGTGGGGCAATAACCGCAATTCTTTTTAACATCCCTGGTTCTGCTGAAAACGCGCCAACAGCTTTCGACGGCTATCCGATGACCCAGCAAGGCCAATCGGGCAAAGCGGTGGGTGCGGCCGTTTTGTGTTCTGCCATTGGCGGTATGGCCTCGGCACTGGTGATGATGGCAGCGACTGAACCGTTAGCCAATTGGGCCATTCGCAACATCGGCCCGCCGGAAATTTTCGCGCTCGTCTTTTTCGGGTTGGCAGTAGCGTCCTCTATCGGGGCGCGCACTATTTGGAAAGGGTGGATGTCTGTGCTTATCGGGCTCCTGATCGCGACAATTGGGCAAGACCCTGTAGGTGGCATCAACCGTTACAACTTTGGCATTACCGATCTTGCCGCCGGGATCGCATTCGTACCAGCCATTTTGGGCTTCTTCGCCGTTTCCGAGATCTTTGTACAAGCAGAGAAAAAAGCGAGCGGAAAATACAAAGCGCCCAAAGTTTCCATGACCTTTCCGTCGTGGCTGGAACTATGGATGCATAAGATTGCGGTCTTCCGATCCATCGTTGTTGGGTTCCTGTGTGGCATCTTGCCGGGTATTGGTGCGACTTTGGCCGCTTTCATGAGCTATGGCGAAGCTGTTCGCTGGTCCAAAAAACCTGAAGAATTCGGCACAGGCAAACTTGAAGGCGTGATTTCGGCCGAAACTGCAAATAATGCAGCCACCGGTGCAG
>CAYSZH010000245.1:0-5003 GCA_964435305.1 uncultured Granulosicoccaceae bacterium | reverse complement strand
GTGACTTGATAAAAGGTGCTCACAAAGGAAATGTGCTGATATTATTAGTTGCTTTCCAAGATCAAGGATTTGCGTTTCCTGGTGAATCCATCTGGGCTTCACGAATTGCCAGTAGCAATCCGGACGATAGAAATATTGCTGATTATTTTGATGCCGCCTCGTACGGGTTGGTGTCGTTCGACGCGGCATTAGAATATGATGGCATTCCGCATAACGGCGTCGTGGGGCCACTGGTCCTAGATAGAGATCATCCCAACACCGGTGGATTCATCACGACCAACTTCACAGACGTCCATGAAGAGATCTTTGCAGAGGCTATTGCACAAGCCGACGGCTTCGTGAACTTTGCTCAATATGATCTAAATGAAGATTCCATACTCGCACCTTCTGAACTATCAATTATTTTGGTTCTGGCAGGCCACCAGAATCAAAGTTCGACGCAATCACCTTCGATAAACGCTCATGCTCATCGGTTTGGCGTTACGGCAGTTGAAACTGATGATATTGCCACTAACGGCTATGAAATAGTGATTCCGAGTCGATACGCCATGATTGGTGAACTTAGTGACAACGTCAACACACCTACCCTAAATGACTCTATCCCTACGACGTTAGGTACGTTTGTGCACGAACTAGGTCATCTGGCTTTGAATCTGCCGGATCTTTACGATACAGATGGTGAAGTAGATGGTGATTCGGGTGGAATTGGCGCCTATGGCGTAATGGCTGCTGGCGCCTGGGGTCAAGATAGCGATGTGGATTTACACGCTGGTGAAACGCCGACATTACCTTCGGCATGGACGCAGTACAAGCTTGGCTGGGTAAAAGCCAGCGCAAACTTCTCGCCATTTCCAAGCACGATTGGCAAACCTTCATCCAATGGGCTAATCGCAACTGGTGAGCGATATGCCACATTGGGTAAGCCGACAGTAGGTTGGGCGCATGTGGCTCAAGGACAGAATACCGGGCTCTTAAAATGCAGTGCAAAAGAATATTTTCTTGTCCAGTATAGAACAGCTATAGGTTACGATCGGGGGCTTAACGCGGTGAACGATCGCTTCAACGGTGAGCATCAGGGTGCGGTGATTTATCACGTAGACGAGACTAATCCCGATAACAGTGATGCGGACAATATGCTGGTAAAAATAGAAACTGCCAATAATTCTGGAGTGGTAAACCTACCTGCCGATTACAACCAACTTTGGAATTTATTCAACGCGACTGAGTTTAACGAATTTACATTGCCCAGCAGTATCAGTAACGCTGGCGAAGCAAGTGGCGTTAGCATATCAGTTGGGGCATCTGGCACTAACAAAATTGGTGCGGAAGTCATTGAGTTGGATATTGATTCTATCTGCGATCACTAGTTGACTTATCGCAAGGGTCAAACCACAGAATCCAACCAGTCGCGTCAGTGGCTGGTTGGTTTTTTGATTTCGAAGAAATTCCAACACATGTAGGACCTTTAATCAGACCATTAAACTCACCTAAGGAAGCTCTGATTAATTCCCTAGTTTAACTCATCACAACAATTTAATTCACCGTACTCAACAAATTCATCAACTATCAATCAAATTCGAAACCATTAACATTCTCCCATCCACTTCAAAGGCATGTTATTTGCCCCTATATCTTTATCCTTCAACAAGGGCAGTGCTATGACTAATCTGTTTAGCGGAAATCTAAACATCGAATACGGTCAGTTTTATATCAGTATCGACGCTGATGAAATTGTTGATCTCGATGCTGCGGAATCTTTTGAACATCAAGAAAATGGAATCTGTGGTGCGGCGAAAGAAGATTTAATTTTCTTTGTAACAGGCATCCAAAACAGTGTGATCGCTGTAGAAGTCGATCTTTTCGAGACGGCTCCTGACATTGACGGGTCTTACGGCGACGTCGTCGAAGTCTCTATAAGCTGCGGGATAAAACCACTTTTCTTATCCGAATGGGCATGGGAAAAAAACCATAGCTTACAGCTTCCAGAAGGGCATTATAGACTTCGCTATTGCATCGATGGAATGGACAAGGATTATAACGATGAAGCAGATGAGAATAATGAGGAGTACTGGGAATCGCCTCTACCTGATCAAAGACATTTAATACAGATTTGGCCTGCGGAAAAAGCTGATGATTGTGTTCTGAAGCAAACCTCTGAGAACGCCAGCTATTGGCATACAACATGGGGTAATTGGAAAAGCCAGAAAACTGGGTAGGCAAAGCAACTTGTCAGGCAACACCTATCGCATAATACTCAGATGTGGAAAGAAAATGCCGCAGAGAATCAATAGCAACATCTCTTAACCTCAGGTGCCCAAACTAAACGAATTTTTAAGCAAAAAGCAGTATAAACCCAGCGTTGTAAAAAACATGCAAGACTATCGAAGCTGTTAGCGCTTGATACCGATCTCTAGCCCAACCAAAAGCCAATGACGGCAAAAATACAAGAGCAGCCCACAGGGGCGCTTGCGTAAAAAAGTGCAGTGCGGTGAAAACCAGACTCGTAAGAATATTCGCCACCGAAACACCCCAATACGACACTACGGCAAAATTCTTGGTCAGCAACCATCCCTGTACAACTCCCCGAAAAAGCAGTTCCTCAACTAACGGATAAAGCACGATAAGACTCACCATTGACATCGCACTTAACGCTGAACCAAAAGTAACCGGCTGGTGAAAAACACCTATGAGCAGCAACCACACCAGTGGTCCTAAGCCCATTGCTATCCAAAACCTGAAGTCTCGAAAACAACCAGCATCAACAATAGGCGTCGCGAACAGCGAGTACGGCGCTGATGACCTGGTTAAGGGTCCATTTAGTGGCCCATTCAATGGCTTAGTCAAGAAGTATGCTCACGGATCTCCACCCGATTGTTACGCTCACGCCCGATGGCTGTGGTGTTATCGTGCAGCGGGTCACTGCCGCCCATTGATTTTAAGATAAGGCGGTTAGCGGCTATACCATTGCGGGACATATAGGTAGCGATAGCTTTAAGCCTGGCGCGCGTTAAAATCGCCTGTTCACGGATCGCTCCCTGGGTATCAGTATGTGACAACAATGCAACTGTGGCATTGGGATACTCACGTAATTTTCCGATCAACGCGTCAAGCTGTTCATAGGACGACGTTTGCAGCGTGCTGCTCCCAGCGACAAACACGACACCCGGCAACACACCGTCAAACAACGCACAACCGTTGTCACGCACGGGAAAATCGGGCGTGGAACCTTCGCAAAGATCAGCGCTGTCAGCGACACCATCACCATCAACGTCCTGCGTACCGTTTCCGGCACTCAGCTTTTCATCTATGGGTTTTGCAACTGGTACTGGATTTTGATTGGGTGCAGCGACCGCAACTCCAGTTTGCGGCGACACTGCACCCCAATGCCAAACCAAAGACACGCTGCCCACCTGTACATCCGTATCGAGATACAAGGCCTGCAAACGCAGCGATACCGCACTGCCGACATACACCTCGGCACCCAGCCCGGCAGAAAAATGAAATCGTGTGTCATTCTCCAGTTCAATGGCCGCATCGACTGATCTATCGATAGAACCAAAGCCCGCTAAGGCGAACACCTGCGTTTTACGCCCACCCGCCGCGCTGCCCTCGACCAGGCGATAGCGCACCGCCAGATCCAGTACGGTGTAGTCAACATCGGCAGCGCCAATTTCTCCACTACCGGGTAAATGTATATGCGCCTCAGCCGCAAACGAGTCGCTTAAGTGGCGTCCCAGCAAAAAACCGGCATAAGTAGCACCGGTACTGCTCGAGTCGATGGCAGGATCTGCAGGTTCTGGTTGTAATTGCGACAGCCCTGCGCCAATACCAAAATACCAGGGGCCGACGCCGGCAACAGGCAAACCCTCGCTCACGCCTGTCTCGTTGGCGGCAAAATCCCTCGTTATGGGCACAGCGAGCAATAACACGCCAACGAGCACACCCGCTATCCCCCTACCGGGATATCGAAATGGGCCATTTCTCGCCTGGATCACACTGGTTAACACTGACATAATCGCTGCTGTGGTTGTAGACTGCTGTACAATATATAGCGTTAATTAACCCTGGGCGCCGAGCTAATTTGACCGCGTCCAAATTGCAAAAAGGCCAGAAACTTCCAGTCATGAGTCATCGCTACACGCTCTTCGGCAATCCCGTCGAACACAGCCTGTCGCCGCGGATACACCAGTTATTTGCTGAACAGACACATCGCCATATCAGCTACACCGCGACGCTGGCGACCACCGAAACCATCGGCACGCAAATTCACCAATTTTTTGCTGACGGTGGTCGTGGGTGCAATGTGACGGTACCGTTTAAACAAGATGCCGCTGAATTGTGTGATGTGTTGTCACCGGCTGCAGAACTCGCCGGCGCTGCCAACACGCTCATTCTCGACAGCAAAGGTAAGTTAACGGGCTACAACACCGATGGCACCGGCTTGCTCACCGATTTGACCCGGAATCTGGATTTGTCACTGGCCGGTAAACAGATATTGATAGCAGGCGCTGGCGGTGCCAGCCGCGGCATCATCGGACCCCTACTGGAACACAAACCTGCACATATTTACATCGCCAACCGAACACCTGACAAAGCGACTACACTAGCCCAGCATTTCGCACACATGGGGTCTGTATCGGGTCTTGCCTATGATCAGATACCGACAGACCGTGAGTTCGATCTGATTCTGAACGCGACGAGTCTGGCCCTGCAAAATGAGAAACCTGCTGTTCCAGATTCGGCTCTGGGTCAACAAACCGTTGCTTATGAACTAATGTATGGTCAGGACAGTGCCTTCATGCTGTGGGCGCGTGCAGGTGGTGCGATGGCACTCGATGGCCTGGGGATGCTACTGGAGCAGGCAGCCGATGCGTTCGAGCTTTGGGAAGGGGTGCGCCCCAAGTCCCGCCTGATGCGGTCACGCTTGTGAAAATCGTGTTGCACAGCAGAAGCCTGGTCTGGCTATCAGTCTTATTTTTTCTATTTCCACTCACGGTTACCGG
>CAYSZH010000244.1:0-5017 GCA_964435305.1 uncultured Granulosicoccaceae bacterium | reverse complement strand
CACTAAAAGAACTCGGCATTGCCAGTAAGCATCTGGTGGCGATTGCACGCGCCCTTTCTATCGAAGCACGTGTTGTCATCATGGACGAACCCACAGCGGCTCTATCACATAAAGAAATTGAAGAGCTGTACTTGCTCGTCGAACAACTAAAAGCTGACGGCAAAGCCATTCTCTTTATCAGCCACAAATTCGATGAAATATTCCGCATTGCTGATCGCTACACCGTATTTCGTGATGGGGAGTTAGTCGGCAATGGTTTTATTAAAGAAACAGATTCTGCCCAACTGGTTCAACTAATGGTAGGGCGAAATGTTGAGAATGTTTATCCGCCAAGAACCAATGCATTGGGTAACCCGATCTTGCGCGTAGATGGCTATTCTCACCCAACAGAATTTGACGATATTTCGTTCTCACTAAGCCGAGGAGAAATTCTCGGGTTTTATGGGTTAGTGGGCGCAGGACGTAGTGAGTGCATGCAGGCCATCTTTGGTATCACGCAAGCCAGTGCAGGCACACTTTCTATCGATGATCAGCAAGTAATACTTAAAAGCCCTGCTGATGCAATTGAGCATGGTCTGGTTTATGTACCAGAAGATCGCGGCAAGCAAGGTGCTATTACAGGTTTACCGATAGTCAGTAATATCGCCCTGCCATCGTTAAGCAACACATCCAATAATGGGTTTGTTCGTATGGCGCAAGAATACGCGCTTGCAAGACAATACACCGGTCGGCTCGAATTAAAAGCTGCAGCGCTGGATCAACACGTGAGCGAACTATCAGGCGGCAATCAACAAAAGGTGGTTATCGCGAAATGGCTCGCCACACAACCGTCCATTATCATTCTTGACGAACCAACCAAGGGAATCGATATTGGATCAAAAGCAGCCGTGCATGCCTTTATGCGAGAGCTTGCCTCTCAGGGTTTAGCGGTAATTATGGTCTCATCCGAAATTCCGGAAATTATCGGCATGGCCGATCGCATTATCGTGATGCGTGAAGGGCGCCAAGCGGCAGAGTTCGACCAACAACTCGCCTCGCCAGAGAATCTAGTCAGGGCCGCCGCCGGTATTGATGAGACAAACGCAGCATGACATCATTTAAACTATCACGCGATGTCCTGTTAGCACTCGCCTTAGTTGCGTTGATATTCATTGTGTACTTACGTTTCCCGGCGTTTGCCTCCTACCAATCGTTACTGGACGTATTTAATGACACATCAATATTAATCATTCTGGCACTTGGCCAGATGGCCGTTATTCTTACTCGCTGTATTGATTTATCAATGGCATCCAACCTGGCATTGGTTGGCATGTGCACCGCGATGTTAAATTCTACGGTACCGGGTATTCCCATTCCACTACTGGTGATATTAGCGATCATGTTGGGCGCTTTACTGGGCAGCATTAATGGCCTTTTGGTGTGGAAACTTGATATCCCACCAATCGTGGTCACACTAGGTACGCTCACCATATTCCGTGGAGTGATATTTCTGATATCCGAAGGTCAGTGGGTGAATGCACATGAAATGAGCGCATCATTCAAGGCCTTTCCTCGCTTTAAACTGTTTGGCATAGCCACTTTATCCTGGGCCGCATTGATTTGCATTCTCTGTATGGTTGTTCTGCTTACCAGAAGCGCTGCTGGCCGCGCCTTCTATGCCGTTGGTGGTAACCCAGATGCCGCTGTGTATACTGGCATTAACGTCGGTCGTACCCGCTTCAATGCATTTGTGCTCTCGGGCGCCTTATCCGGCATTGCCGGTTACTTCTGGGTGTCGCGATATGCGGTTGCTTACGTGGACATTGCGGCTGGTTTCGAACTTGATGTCGTCGCCGCCTGTGTTATTGGAGGTATTTCAATTGCCGGTGGTATTGGTTCTATCGCCGGCGCAGTGCTGGGCGCACTTTTTTTAGGTGTGATAAAGAATGCACTGCCAGTTGTCAATATCTCCCCATTCTGGCAACAAGCCATATCCGGTTCCGCCATTATCATTGCTGTTGTGTTCAATGCCAGATCGGAGCGGCGAGCTGGCCGAATTATCCTAAAACAGGTCGAACAGGAATGAGCACGGACAACATCCAACAACAGGCCGTGATACCAGACAGGCTTCGCAGCCGCCTGTTTCGCACGCTCAGCAGTTGGGAATTTTTATTATTAGTTGTTGGAATTTTCATTTTTCTGTTCAACACACAGGCATCCCCTTATTTTCTAGACCCGTGGAATTTGTCCGACGCCACATTTAATTTCACTGAGAAAGCCATGATCGCGTTCGCCATGGCGCTTGTGATCATCTCAGGTGAAATTGATTTATCGGTGGCATCTATCATTGCCCTGGTCTCCACTTGCATGGGCTTTGCTGTGCAATTGGGGGTGGACACGCCAGGCCTGGTGTTGATCGCACTTGCCGTGGGTGCCGCCTGCGGTGCGTTCAATGGATTTTTGGTTGCAAACTTAGGCTTGCCTTCCATTGTCGTAACCATCGGTACGCTGTCACTATTTCGAGGAATTGCTTATATCGTGTTGGGCGATAAGGCGTATTCCGGTTACCCAGATTCATTCGCTTTTTTCGGTCAGGGTTACGTGTGGTGGGTCATCACGTTTGAGATTGTACTGTTCATCGTATTCGCGTTGATATTTTATATTCTGCTGCACCGTACCTCATTTGGACGCAGCGCAATCGCTATTGGCAATAACCCAACTGCCGCGCTATTTTCAGGCATTCGTGTTGCGCGAGTAAAGTTTATCCTGTTTGTACTCACAGGCATTATGTCCGCAGTTGCAGCTGTGTGCTTAACATCACGCTTAGGTTCTACACGGCCATCAATAGCGTTTGGATGGGAATTGGAAATTGTCACCATGGTGGTATTAGGTGGCGTAAATATATTAGGTGGCGCTGGTACCATTCCTGGGGTTGTCATCGCAGCAATAGTCATGGGCATGGTGACGTTTGGGCTCGGTTTACTCAACGTGCCGGGTATTGTGATGTCGATATTTATTGGCTTGCTGCTGATTGGTGTTATCGCTTTGCCCATCATCATCCGGCGAGCAAAAAATCGGGTAAGTACTTAAGCCTATGATTCGCCATGTAGCTGTTATCGATTTAGGTAAAACCAATTCAAAAGTCGCTTTGGTTGATACAGTCAATGCTAACGAAGTTCAAGTCATAAAACAGCAGGCGAGTGTGCGTACAGACTCTCTCTACCCCAGTCTGGATCATCAAGCCATTGAAGCGTTTATTGTGGACGCATTACATGCACTGTCTACCCTCCACAGTATTGATGCCATCACCGTTACTTCGCACGGCGCCACGGCAGCATTGATTGATAAGTCAGGGGAACTCGTGCTGCCGGTAGTGGACTACGAATTTACAGATATTGATGAATTAAGAGCTGAATACGAAAACGTCAGGCCCGCGTTTGCAGAATCCGGCTCACCTTCTCTACCAGGGGGCCTCAATATCGGGGCGCAACTCTACTGGCAGCAGAGAAATTACGCCAGTTTGTTCAAACAAGTTGACTCAATTCTGACGTGGCCTCAATTTTGGGTTCACACCCTCACTGGTGAGCGACACAACGATGTCACATCCCTTGGCGCACATACAGATCTATACGAACCACGAAAACAGCAATACTCCTCTCTTGTCGTCAAGCAACAGTGGATCAATAAAATGCCACCAAGCACGCTACCAGGCGTAATTAGCGGCACGCTAACACCAAAAGCTTCAAAACGCCTGGGAATGCCCTCGAAGATTCCTGTGTATACAGGCATACACGACTCAAACGCATCCCTGGTACCGCACCTGATTTCACAAAGCGCTCCATTTTCTGTTGTATCCACCGGAACGTGGTTTATATCAATGGCAATAGGCGGCACTAAAACCATACTTGATGAAACAAGAGACACACTTATCAATGTCGATGCAAACGGCAATAGCGTGCCATCCGCACGCTTTATGGGTGGGCGCGAACGCGACTTGTTAAAAGTGACTGAACCCGTGTCAGAGGAGGCAATGAATTCGCTACTTAACAGTGATGCAATCCCGCCAATGCTAATGCCTTCGACTGTCTCTGGTACAGGCCCCTTCCCGAGTACAAAAAATCAATGGCTGGGATCCAATATTGAAAACGACACCACTATAAAAGACTGCGCAGTCACGCTGTATCTTGCTCTTATGACTCGAGAATGTTTATTGTTGATAGGTGCGAAAGGGCCTACTTTTATTGAAGGCCCGTTGGCACATGATAAGCAGTTTTCTCAAATGCTTGCGGCCGCAACTGATCGACCTGTTTTAACGAGTAACACTCTCACCGGGACAAGTGTGGGTGCTACAATGCTACTAAGCGCCCCTAAAAAACAGCTTGAGTACAAAACAGTGGTACTGGAAGACTCAAAAAAAGCCAAGCTACAACAGTATGCTACACAGTGGCAAGGTCACCTCGAAAAACATATAAAACAACATACCTTATAGAAATACACAGTAGTCTTATTTACTGAAGACAGAGCAATCAATTATCTTTGCTACGCATTCTTTATTCCATATGGAAGACGCATTCCAGTGGTTCGACAACAGGCTCGTTTTTACTATCACTTGCCATAACATCTGCCATGTAAGCCCACCATTTTTGCATGATTGGGTCTAGCGGCAAGGCATCCATTGTATGATCAGGTGCGCGGCGTAAGGTCGCAAATAAGCTGTTAGTGGGTTCGTGAAAAAAGATGGAATAGTCGGATACACCAGCACGTTTTAATAGCTCCACCAATTCAGGCCAGATTTCATCATGACGTCGCTGATATTCCCGCGCCTGCCCCTCATTTAATTGCATTCGAAATCCGATTTTTTCCATGCTAGTTCGTGTCAGTTTTCAATAGTGCGACAATACAATTTTACGCTAAATTCCAAGACAAGAACGCTGTGAACACAAGGGTTAGTGAAAAATCAAAAACGTTATCCAACGATGTTTCTAGACCATCATGTGATGATCCAGGCACTCTATTTTCTTGGTCAAATTCCAGGAGC
>CAYSZH010000243.1:0-5031 GCA_964435305.1 uncultured Granulosicoccaceae bacterium | reverse complement strand
GTAAAGGTGAAATTGAGTTTAACTAAATTGTCGTCGTCAAAACAGGAGCGACTCTGCCTACCAAAATATCGCTCACAGCTTGACTGGGAAGATTAAGCGGGCGCATTTTTGGCCAAGCTATAATATAACTTTGAGTAATGACTGGGTCTCTAATCAGTCGAGCTTGCATCTTACCGAGCTTTACTTTTTCTTCCACTGCACACCATGGCAATATTGAACACGCTAATCCACCTTCAACGTAACTGTTGATCATTTGTAGTGAGTTGGTTTGATACGCAACATCTAGCTCAAGTGCATGCTCATTGGCGGTTTGTTCTAGTTGCTGACGAAATGGTTGCCCAACGCGTACCAAGGCTAATGGCGATAATGTACATTGCTTAAGAGTTATCGACCGTGGCGTTTGATTTTTCTTTGCCGTGTCCGGCTTGCTAATGAAGTAAAGATCTTGCGAAACGAATGACTCGGCATTCACTTTTGTTAAAGACGGCCTATCAGGTAGGATGCCCAAATCACTGCGTCCGTTTTCTAAAGCCAATTGAACATTAGGGCTCGTATCGGACCGCACTCGGAGCGTTATATTGGGGTATTGGCGAGCCACCTCAGATACAAGAAGCGGCAACACAGCTCCCGAGATCGCATTGGCCATGACAAGTGAAACCTCTCCACTGGGCTCGCGACCGTTTGTCAATGTATCGTGCCGTGCCAGTTCGACTTGTTCGAGTATTCTGCGCGCGTGTTCTATCAGTAGCTCGCCACTTTGAGTGGGTTCCGTGCCGGATTGAGAACGAAGAAACAGGGTTGTTTGTAGCTCTTCTTCTAGCAAACCGATTTGTTGGCTCAGAGCAGGTTGTGCCACACCCAGGGCTCGAGCCGCACCGGAGAAGCTGCCTTCCTCCGCCACCGAGAGTAGGTAAGTCAGTTGAACAAGCTTCATATTGACCATCTACCAGTTTATTTAGAGGAAAAGCTCCATAAGTAAATCATATGGAATACATAACAATATCATGAATTGTGTTAGCGCGACAATTCTGTGAAACTGGTCTTAGAACCAGATCCCGCAAACGATTCTGGCGCGAGGCAAATCACAGGAGATCAATATGGGCAACACATTTGATAGACGTACTTTCTTAAAAACAGCAACGGCGGCAGGATTATCACTCACTGCCGGACAATCCGTCATGGCTCAATCCAAAGGATTGCGGTGGGGTTCATCGAGTTTGGGTTCATCCGGTTATGTGATTCTTGAAGCCATGTCGAATGTAACCAATTCGCATTCCGATCTTAAGAACGCTGTGCAAGCTACTGCTGGTACAACAGAGAATTTTGCTCTTATGGGCTCAGGCGATCTTGATATTGCCCATACAACATCAATTGACTGGGTAGCCGCTGCTAGAGGTGATAAACCTTTTAGCGGACCAATCGAAGCCAACCAGTTACTTTCATACGTTAAATGGGTTGTGCCTCCACTAGTGCATGCTGATTCCGATATCAAAACAATTGCTGATTTAAAGGGAAAAAAATATTCGGCTTCAAAGCCGGGTAGTGGAGCGGCATCACTCTCACGCATACTGCTTAAGCATGCCAATGTTATCGATGACATCGATTGGGTATACGGTGGATGGAAAGAGGTCTACAACAATTTTCAAGTGGGTCAAATCGATTGCATCTTCGGGATATTCACAAATGGCAGCCCAATCGGCTTAGTCACACAGGTTGGCACTGCGGTACCTCTTCGGGCACTGGAATATCCACAAGAAATTATCGACGCTAGCGCTGCAGAAAATCCGGGCATATTAAGCGGCGAGTTAACACCGGATGATTGGCCAATGCTTGACGCGCCGGTTCGAGCGCCAATCTTTACCGGTGTCTTAGGGGCTGCTACAAGCGTGTCTGCCGAAGATGGATATACGATCACCAAATCAGTTCTAGACAACCTGGAAGAGGTAAAAAGTTTTGGTAAGCCACTTGCAGGTCTTGGTGTTGAATCGGCCGTAAACAATTTACTCGCCGCCTATCCTGTGAATGCTGGAGCCGCTCAGTACTTTAAGGAACAAGGTGTATGGCGCGATGAATTAAAGATCGCTGCTGGCTAAACGAAGCCTGAGAGTTGCAGCTAAGTAATCGGACTGCACAACACAGATATGACATTTGTATGTTAATACTTTATCTGTGCAGTCCTTGCGATCTCTGCGTTGAAACCAAAACTATTAAATAGCCATTACTTCCGTGCTCCCGCGCGAATTCCATAATCCGCTGACCGGTAAAGTCTCGGCCTTGTCGTGGCTGATTCTAGTGCTTGTTGCTGTAATGGCAGTCAGCCATGCCGTTCAGGTCTGGACGCTATTTATCCCCAGTAGTTTATTTAAAACGTACCACCTCTGCATGGCAGCCTTGTTCTTAAGCCTGATTAGTGCGCAGCAAAGTAGTGCGCTTTGGCGTAAAGCACTGCATTTGTTTCTGGCTACCATAGCAATAGCCTGCATGATTTATATCTTCGTTTCATTCGATGCGCTCATTTCAGAGCGAATGTTTGGGCCGTCAGATATTGATGTAGTTGTTGGTATCTTATTGTTGATCACGGTTATCAGCATTGCCACGAGTGTTTGGGGAATGACAATCCCCATTATTGCCGTCGGTGCGCTCCTCTATGGCTATTATGGGTGGTGGTTTAGCAGCGATCTGCTTTACCACAGTGGTATCAAGTTCTCGCGGTTAATCTCGTACACATCGATTCCGTTTTTTGAGGGGTTGCTAGGCTCAATGACCGGCTTATCCGGTAGCTTAATATTCGTATTTATGTTGTTCGCTGGGCTACTACGATCTACAGGTGGTATCGATTTTATATTAACCATAGCGAGTCGCTTGGCAGGACGGTCGCGTGGCGGACCTGCACAAGTTGCTGTAGTCGGCAGTGGCATAATGGGAATGATTTCAGGTAGCACTGTTGCCAATGTCGCCAGCACGGGCTCAATCACGATCCCGCTAATGAAAAAACACGGCTTTGCGGGTTCATACGCAGGTGCGGTCGAAGCCGTTGCATCTACTGGTGGGCAGTTTATGCCGCCTGTCATGGGGCTAACAGCGTTTTTGATTGTCGGTATAACTGGTGTGCCATATCCGGAAGTGATGTTGGCGGCGTTGTTACCCGCCTGCATTTACTATGGCAATTTGTTGTTTGCAGTTCACTTTCATGCAGTCTCCAGTGAAATGCAAACAACAGAAGTCAGCGAAGAGTTATCTGCACCGTCTTCGCTATGGTCTGAGCTTAAACAGTATGGGCATCTGATTATTGCAGTTGCGTTATTAGTGTATTTATTAGTGGGCCGAATGCCACCTGGTCATGCAGCAGTTCTAGCAGCGGGTTTTATTATCTTTGCTGAGTTGTTAAAGCAGCTGTTCACCAGCAGTACATCACTCGTTGACGGCTTAAAAATCTGGTTTGATCGCATACTTGCAGGATTACACGAGGGCGTGCGTAATGGCGCACAGTTGGCTGTAGTCATCGCCGTCATTGGTGTGTTAGTAGACATGATGACAGTAACTGGATTTGCTCAAAAGCTATCTAACCTTATGCTTGGTGTTGCAGAGGGCAATCAATTCCTATTACTGATTTTGGCCGCGGCTTCATGTTTAGTATTTGGACTAGGTATGCCAACACCAGCTGCGTATTCTTTAGTCGCAGTAATAGGCGCACCAGCTTTGGTCGGATACGGTATAGATGTATTGGCTGCGCATATGTATGTGTTCTTTTTCGCGAATATGTCGGCAGTAACGCCTCCCGTTGCTCTCGCAGCGTTGGTAGCGTCTAAACTTGCAAAAGACAGCTATATGCGCACGGCTTTTATAGCGAGTCGACTTGCGATACCAGGCTTTGTGTTGCCCTTTCTATTTATCTACAACCCAGAATTACTCATGCTCGAAGGTAGCATCGCCTCACGCCTATTATTATTTATCACCATCCTAATAGCGTTTGTCGCATTGAATGCGGCACTATCCGGCACGTTATTTCGGAATAAAATGCCTGTTTTAATTCGCCTGTTGGTAGTTGCTTGCGCGATAGCACTTCTTTATCCTCTGATCTGGATAAAGCTGGTTGGTGGTATTTTACTTATTTTGGTTGCTGTCAAAGATGCTCAAAAAGCGCGAGCTCTGAATAGCCAATTACACACTAAGGCCATCAAATAAATGAAATTCACTATCTTAGGTTCTGGCACACCCGCACCATCTATGTCTAGACAATCTTCGGGATACGTCATGGAAATAGGTGATGACCTAATTGTATTTGATCACGGTGGTGGCGCTCATCAACGACTTTTGGAGGCAGGTTATAGTGCCTCTGATGTTACTCACCTATTTCTCACTCACTACCACTACGATCACACCCTCGATGTGCCAAGGCTAGTGTTAACGCGTTGGGATCATGGCTCACCATCGCAAGCTCCACTACAAGTTTTTGGGCCCGACCCTTTGGCGCTTTTCTTAGACCGATTTTTTTCAGAATCCGGTAGTTTTGCCATGGATATAAATGCGCGGCGGAAAAGCCCAGCATCACAAGCCGTATTTAATGTAAGAGGAGGGCGGGGAGATCGGCCTGGACCACGGCTTGAACCCACAGAAGTTAAAGTGGGTGACGTAATCAACGGCAAAGACTGGACTATAAAAGTAGGCCCAACTCGCCATGTTCAACCTACACTAAATTGCGTTGCATTTCGCATTGAGACAAAAGACGGCGTGATTGTTTATTCAGGTGACAATGGTGGTGTGTATGAACCCTTTATCGATTTTGCTAATGGTGCTGATGTGCTTATTCATATGAATCACTTTTTATCTGGTAGCGAACTTAATGAGGACTATCGCATTATGTCTGGCTCGCATTTGGATAACGCTGAAACAGCTAAACAAGCCGGTGTGGGCACATTAGTTCTTACGCACTTGCAACCTGATCTTGATAACTTTGGTGTGAAGGAAAAAATGGTGTCAGAGATGTCCGCTATTTATTCTGGAAACATTGTTGTAGGTAAAGATCTTATG
>CAYSZH010000242.1:0-5144 GCA_964435305.1 uncultured Granulosicoccaceae bacterium | reverse complement strand
GCATCATCCATACTCATCTCTTCTGTGGTGCAAGCGCTATTACGACGCACCTCTGTATCAATCCACTGCTCGACCTGTGCAAGTTCATCATTGCTGATAGATCCGTTGTGAGAAAAGTCAAAGCGCAGATGCTCATCATTCACCAAAGAACCTTTCTGTTCGACATGGGTACCCAGAACATGCCGCAATGCGCCATGCAGTAAGTGAGTTGCTGAATGGTGCTGACGAATACTGGCACGTCGTTCCACATCAATTTGCGCCGTAATAGAATCGCCTACAGACAAACTACCTGTGGCCAAACTGCCCGCATGCAAAAATGCACTACGCGACTTTTGCGTATCGACAACATCAAAGCTGGCATTTGCGGAAGTGATCCTGCCTCGATCTCCCACCTGACCGCCAGATTCTCCGTAAAACGGTGTTTGATCCAATACTAGCCACGCTTGCTTGCCGACACTCACTGACTGAACTGACTCACCATTGATAAAAATTTCCAGCACCTTTGAATCACTGCTGTTGTGTTTATACCCTAGAAAAACGGTGCTCTGAGTCGTTTGAGGCAACTCCCCGCCAGAAGCAGCAAAGTTACTGGCGGCCTTTGCCTTTTGTCGCTGCGCCTCCATATGCTCTTCATAGCCCTCCAGATCGACAGTGAGATCGCGTTCGCGCGCAATATCAGCCGTCAGGTCCACCGGAAAACCATAAGTGTCGTATAGCTTGAATACGACATTACCTGGAATGTTTTTGGTTTTTAATGACGCCACTTCGTCATCGAGTATCTTCATGCCCGCGGTCAGCGTGGTCGCGAAGCGCTCCTCTTCAAGCTTAAGTTGCTCTCTTACAGCACCAGCATTCGCCTTTAACTCCGGATAAGCGCCGCCCATCTCTTTAACAAGGGCATCGGTCAGTTTATGGAAAAAGGCGTTGTCTGCACCGAGCTTATGACCATGGCGTATAGCGCGACGAATTATTCGACGAAGCACATAACCACGACCTTCGTTACTCGGCATGACTCCATCACAAATTAAAAACGCACAAGATCGAATATGGTCAGCGATGACATTTAGCGACGGGTTTTCCATATCCTTTGTGCCAACCTCGCCAGCCACCGCTTTGATTAATGACTGAAACAGGTCAATTTCGTAATTGCTGTGCACATGCTGCAGAACGGCTGCGGTGCGTTCCAAACCCATGCCCGTATCCACACAGGGTTTTGGCAGAGGCGTTAATGTGCCATCGGCCGATCGGTCGTACTGCATAAAAACCAGGTTCCAGATCTCGATGAATCGATCTCCATCTTCCTCGGCTGTCCCAGGCGGACCACCCCACACCGATTCACCGTGATCATAGAAAATCTCAGAACAAGGGCCACAAGGACCCGTGTCACCCATCATCCAGAAGTTATCTTTAGCGCCGATTCGAATCACACGCTCAGCAGGGACACCAATTTTGTTTATCCAGATGGATTCCGCTTCATCATCTTCTTCAAAAACGGTAATCCAGAGTTTGTCTGCTGGCAGCGCTAATTCAACGGTTAAAAACTCCCACGCGAAGCGAATGGCATCGTCTTTGAAATAATCACCAAAGCTGAAATTACCGAGCATTTCGAAAAAGGTATGGTGCCGGGCGGTGTAACCGACGTTATCCAGATCGTTGTGCTTGCCACCGGCACGCACACAACGTTGTGACGTAGTCGCTCGTTTGTAGTCTCGTACCTCTTCGCCAGTAAAAACGTCTTTAAACTGCACCATTCCCGCATTGGTGAACAGGAGCGTTTTGTCGTTTCCGGGCACCAGCGAGCTGGATGCGACGATCTCGTGCCCTTGCTGATTGAAGTAGGACAGAAACCGTTCGCGGATATCGGATGTTGAAACCATGGGTCTTGTCGCCGAGCAGGAGCAAAACCCTAATTGTAGCGAGGTTAGGGCACTTCGGACACCGTTTCACGTGCCAATGTTATTGCCTTTATGGAATCAGTGCTCGAAAAACCCCGATTATTGAGAAAACGGGCAATTCGATGCCTTTGCAGTTCGTCAGAATCGGCCAGTGCATCAGCGGAAAATTTGGCAAGAAGTGCATTGCAGGCCACTTCAGCCCATGTCAGCTTCAGCGTGGCAATGGCAGCCGAAATGGCGGCGGTACTCTCGGAACCACTAATACCACGGCTTGCAAGCTTGGCTCGAATTGAAAGCGGACCATAGTTACGATTGCTGAGTTGCTCGGCATATAACGTGGCGAATCGCTCATCAGACTGATAACCCGCGTCGATCATTTGCTGCAAAGTGGATTCTACAAGCGCAGATTCGAAACCGCGTTGACTTAGCTTTCGTCGCAATTCTTCACAGGAGTGCTCTCGTACTGCGAGCATCCGTATAGATGTGGCGTAAGCTAGCTTGCCCAAATCCTTTTCGGAAAGGTTAGGGTCAAGCTGCTTTTTTCTCACGGTTTTCGATCACGCTTCGACTTCGAGATCTGTTTTGCCTTTCTTGCTCGACTTGGCGGAAGCTTTGGCAGCGTCTATTGCGTTGGCTTCTGCATCAATATCATTTTCAGGCTCTTCTGTAGCGGTCGTACCCACTAGCAGCAGGTCACGCAATCTGGTGTCGATCTCGTTGGCCGTTTCGGGGTTTTCTTTTAGATACTGACGAACATTTTCCTTACCCTGCCCGATGCGATCGCCGTTGTAGCTGTACCACGCTCCGGCCTTATCAACAATGCCATTTTTGGAGCCAAGATCGATTAACTCACCTTCTCGTGAGGTGCCCTCGCCGTACAGTATTTCGAATTCAGTTTGGCGGAACGGCGGAGCCATTTTGTTTTTGACTACTTTGACGCGAGTTTCGTTACCAACGATTTCATCTCCACGTTTGATCGCACCAATGCGGCGAATATCCAAACGAACAGATGAATAAAATTTAAGCGCGTTACCACCGGTGGTGGTTTCAGGGCTACCAAACATAACGCCGATTTTCATTCGGATTTGGTTTATGAACACGACCGATGTGTTGGTTCGTTTGATATTACCGGTGAGTTTTCGTAATGCCTGAGACATTAAACGTGCATGCAAACCCACATGCGAATCACCCATGTCGCCTTCTATTTCAGCTTTTGGTGTAAGTGCGGCGACTGAATCGACAATAATGACGTCGACGCCACCTGAACGTACCAGCATGTCGACGATTTCGAGTGCCTGATCGCCGGTGTCTGGCTGAGAGATCAGTAAATCATCTACATTGACACCCAATTTAGCCGCATAGACCGGATCGAGTGCGTGCTCAGCATCGATAAAAGCCGCCGTGCCGCCTGCTTTTTGACATTCAGCAACCACCTGTAACGTTAATGTGGTTTTACCTGATGATTCTGGCCCATAGATTTCGCAGATTCTGCCTTTTGGCAGCCCGCCGATACCCAATGCCACATCCAGGCCCAGGGTGCCGGTAGAAATTACATCGATATCGCGCGTATCCGTCGCGTCGCCCATGCGCATGATTGCACCCTTACCAAATTGCTTTTCAATTTGGCCCATTGCTGCAGATAGCGCTTTTTTACGATTGTCGTCCAAGTTCGTCTCCTGTAAGAAAGTGTTGAGCGGATGCCTCTCCTTTGCATCACACTGACCACGATTATTTCACAATAATCGTGGCTTATGTGCGATCAAAGGGAAAAAATACTGTAAATATTTATACTGTATATAATACTAGTTAAGTAATTTTTCAAGGCATGAGTCAAAACTGCCCGGTGATATTGAATCCTGCTCCTTACAAAGCGCTTCAAACTCCGACTTTATCTCATCCTCACGTTGTTTCCTGGCAGCAAGCTTATCTTCAATTTCCTGACGCTTGGCATCTGTTTCGGCCTTACTTGCAAGGTCTGCATCCAGCTGTTTTTGGGCCTCCGCAAGCTTTTCTTTGAGTGCATCAACTGTGTCTTGATCAGCAGCCAAAACGGCGTTCGACAGGTACAGGCTTGCGATGAACAACGGGTACAACAAGATTAATTTTAATAATCTGCACACGCTCTTGATCCTCCAATTAATTTGCTAGAGATTGCACGCGCTGGATGGTACCACGCAGCGCCGCATCAACTGCACTTTGCCGCACAGCATATCGATCACCAGAGAACAGAAAGTCTTGCGCATGCACAATATCTCCAGGCACTGCCCAGCCAATCCAGATCGTACCAACTGGTTTCAAGACCGTGCCACCGCCCGGCCCGGCAACGCCGCTTACAGCAATCGCAACATCCGATTCTGACAGGTTGCGTGCACCTGTTGCCATGGCACGCACCACCTGCTCACTAACTGCACCATGCTGTGCGATTACTTCCGGCTTCACACCAAGCAATTGTTCTTTAGCCTGATTGGCATAACTCACCACACCATATTCGAACCAGCCCGAGCTGCCATCTACATTGGTTAAAGCGGCTGAGACCAGCCCTCCAGTACAAGATTCAGCGGTACTGATGCGCCAATTTCGCTGCATCAACATCTGACCAAGTTCTGTAGCCAATTTCAGGCTGCAAGGCTCCTCCACCTCAATCATAAGTAACTGCTCCAGTTAACTGGGGATAACCAAACGAAAATTCTTGGCAAATACGTTTTTGTGGTACCGAACAGATGCTATCAGCAATTTGGGCGGTATGTGGTTTTGAGGTGGGTGACCAAGCGTGGGGCTGCGCAGCGCTAACAACCAACTATCTATCCAACGTTGAGCGACTTACTGCTTACTCAACGATAGCAGAAAAGTCCATCCCCAGCCTACTGGGTCAGTTTAAATTGGCTTAGAATAGTGGGCATGGCTTCCGGCACCCAAACACCGATGATGCAACAGTATCTCGGTATCAAAGCAAACCACCCCGACACCCTGTTGTTCTATCGCATGGGTGATTTTTACGAGCTGTTTTTTGACGATGCCAAAACGGCTGCCCAACTGCTGGACATCACTCTCACAGCGCGCGGCAAAAGCGGTGGTGATCCCATTCCCATGGCAGGTATTCCTTACCACGCTGCCGACAGCTACCTGAGCCGTATCGTGAAACAAGGACGCTCAGTGGCGATCTGCGAGCAGACTGGGGAAGTCAACGGCAAGGGGCCGGTCAAACGCGAAGTGGTGCGTGTCGTCACACCAGGCACACTCACCGAAGAC
>CAYSZH010000241.1:0-5176 GCA_964435305.1 uncultured Granulosicoccaceae bacterium | reverse complement strand
ACTCATGGCAATGGATCTTGATCTTCATGCCATTGGCACCAATGCACACGAACTGCCGATGGTTAGAGCCGCGATGACCAATGATGACGAAGGCTTACTTCAGTCGCCCTATAGTGTTCTGGAAAGTTGGCAACGCACGTACGATGGCAACCTGCTGATTGTTTTACCAGACACCTACGGCACTACCACATTTTTAAAAAATGCCCCCGACTGGGTGAGCCAATGGAGCGGTTTTCGAATTGACTCAAAAGAGCCTATCGAAGGTGGCGAAGAACTGATCAGTTGGTGGCAGTCACGTGGTCAGGATCCAAAAGAGAAATTGCTCATTTTTTCTGATGGCTTAACGGTCGAAACCATCGAGAAAGTCCACGAACGCTTTCATAACAGAGTCAGGTTAAGCTTTGGCTGGGGCACTCATTTAACCAACGATTTTAGCGATTGTGCCACCAAGCCGAACGATCAACTAAAAGCGATATCATTGGTATGCAAAGTCACCGGTGCCAATGGCAAGCCCACGGTTAAGCTCTCAGACAATATCGAAAAAGCCACTGGCCCTCAAAACGAAATAGAACGTTATAAGGGCGTATTTGGCTATGAAAACATCAGCAGTATGGATGTTGTAGTTTAACTACTGCCAGCGTGTAAGTCGCCTGACCAAACCCACCACAATTGCGAGAAACAATAGCGGAAAAACCAAGGTTTGCATAACGAACACCACAATAAGCTTTATCGTATTTTCACTTATTGACTCTGCAGCCACGCGATATTCTTCATAGCGCTTTTCAAAATCGATCTTGCTAATCATTTGTTGATAAAAATCGCGTGCGCGACCAACAAGACCCTCAGATGGCTCTTGCTCTGACTGCGCTTTCTCATTCAGCTGACCTATTTCCTCCTGCGCTATCTGCAGTTCCGATGTGGCTGTGGAATAGTCTGTTTCTAAAAATGTGCGATAAACCCAGTCATTGGCAATGGCAATTGCGGGCATCATAAAACGCATAAGTAACAGAAACAAAAACACACGCCCGAGAATGATCTGCAGGCGTTTGTTCTGTGAATAGAAATAAGCAAACAAAAACAACACAGCAAAAACCAATACAGCGATTACAAGCCCCTGCCAACCACTCATTGACAGTAATACTTTTTGCACCCCAAGAGAGCTTGTCGCCAGCAGCATAATCCACGAAAACCGCTCCACCAGATCATTGATGGGATCAAGAATCTGCCCCGGTGTAAAATTCACACCCACCCCGGCAGGCTGGATGGCCAATTCAGTTCCCTGGGCAACCGAAATGACGCCGTTAAGCCCCCGAGCTACGGCAAACCCCAGCAAGGCACGCTTAAAGGAATCATCCACATAACGCTCACCTACCGAGTCGGTTATGGGCAAAACGGAAACAACAGCAGCCACGGCAACGACAAAAACGACCAGAATTGACGTTCTATCCAACTTCATGAGGACGAACCAATTCGCGCCGTTACTTCTATTTCGATTTTCATTGCAGGGTCAAGAAGGGTGGCAGCAAACATCGTAGCAGCGGGCTTAACATCACCCAGATAGTGCCTTAATACTGGCCAGCATGGTTCAAAATCTGTGGGGTCAGGCAAGATGTAATGCACCCTGACAATATCAGCCATACAAGCGCCAGCCTCCTTCAGAGCCGCTTGAATGTTCTTCAGACACTGGGCGGCTTGCTCCTCAACCCGCTCCGATATTGTCATGGTGCTATAGTCGTAGCCGGTGGTGCCGGAAACAAACACCCAGTCCCCATCGACCACTGCGCGCGAGTAGCCTATTTCGTTCTCAAATGTGGATCCACTGCCGATCAGATGTCTGCTCATAGCACCACAATAGCACCATATTGGGTATTCCTTAACATCATGAATAGATGCCGTCCATCTTTTCCGGATTGCGGCCGAAATCATTGCAAAGAAGCGCTAATTTCGCGCCACTGCCAATGATTTTCGGGCAAAATATCCATCGCGAATAAAAACGTGCGTGACTAACCCCTCACTGGAGCAACGCTACTCATGTCGAAAGGCCGTATTACGCTATTAGGCGGCACCGGATTTATAGGAACAGAGCTCGCGTGCCATCTGGCACAACAGTTCGACGAAGTGATCCTACTAAGCCGCCATACGCAACGCTCTCGCAGCCTGCGAATTTTGCCAAACGTGCATGTCGTTAAAACTGACATTCATGACGCGCCCGCGCTGCAAAATGCCCTCAAAGACTCTGACGTTGTGATCAACCTGGTTGGCATTTTAAATAGCGCTGGTAGCCAATCCCAAAATTCCTTTATGGGTGCACACGCCGATCTAACTGCATCGGCTATCAAAGCATGTGAAACCGCTGGCGTCACTCGCTACTTGCATGTCAGTGCGCTAAATGCAGATGCCGAAAATGGCAGTAGCGAATACCTGCGCAGCAAAGGCGTGGCTGAAAACCACATAAAGGCCGCGAAGAAGCTCGACTGGACACTATTCCAACCTTCCGTTGTTTTTGGTGAACAGGATCAATTCTTTAATCGTTTCTCACAGCTACTAACATCATTACCCCTATTTCCCTTAGCGTGTCCTGATTCAAAAATGGCACCGGTTTTCGTTGGTGATGTGTGCAAGTCAATTGTCAATTCACTGGACGATGCCAGCACCATTGGCAAGACAATCAAGTTAGTGGGTCCAGCCGATTTCACTTTGCAGGAAATTGTTGAATACACGGCCGAACTGCGTGGCTTGAACCGTAAAATCATTCGCCTGCCAGACGGACTTGCCAAACTGCAGGCACGCATCATGGAGTTCGTTCCGGGAAAACCGTTTTCGGTAGACAACTACCAGTCTTTACAAACCGATAGCATTTGCGATGATTGCGAGCGGCAAACCACATCAGTGAAGGCTGTAGTACCGCGCTATATTGGCAACAAAGCCTGCATTAATGGTCGATTGCAATCCCGCCGAGAAATGGCGCGCCGCTAGGTTTCACAAATTTCGCCAGAATCAAGTTTTTAGCATGCCGGACGTTATCTCATTTGTAGAGAACGGGAAACAACGGCATGCTTCAGCTCAAATCGGCTTCCAGAATTCTGGCATTCTGCGCATGTATAGTCGCAGCAGTGCCGCTATCCGCCTTTGCAGAATCTTTTGAGCTTCAGGCCATATCTGACTTTTTCGATATCCAGTCTGGTGAGGTTCCCTACTATAAGGACCTTGCTGGTGGACGAGATGTGCTGGCCATTAATGCGGCCAAAGAGGACTATAGAGAAAAATTTGCCCGAGCTGATCACGACTTCCGCGGACCGGACGGCCTTTACGACATCACTATAAGCGCTCTCGGCGAAATCGATGGCGACGGCGTCTATCGATTATTGGTCAACGGCATTGTGCAGGGCGTTGCGGTTAACACACCGGTCACCACCGACTACACCATTATCGAGCACATGTTCAGCGGTATCAGCCTTCTAACAGGATCGATAGTCAGTGTTGAATCCAGCGCTGTATCCAATGATCAAATTCCCGAAGGCGACGGCTACGCCTTCGCACGTGGCCGATGGCGTACGTTAACGATAAGCGCTCAGGACACGAGCAACTTATCCAGGGCAAACCTTGGAATTGCTATAGCCACTAGCAGCCGAGACAAGATAGTGGGTTCCGATATAACTGTTTTGGTTACGGTATTCAACAATGCCAATGATTCAGTGGCCACAACACCTTCGCTCAGGTTCGAACTGCCAAATGATATCCGCTTTGTTAGCGGTGAATCCTGCGGCACAAGCATAGGCGGAATCGAATGCACACTAAGTGAGATTCCACCAGGCGACAACCAGACGGTATCGATCACGGTGCAAGCAAGCGCCCAAGGCTTACAAAATTTGATTGCAACCGTAACGGCTGATCAAGCAGAGTCAGACTTGACTGACAACTCGGCAAGCCTTGCACTTAACGTAATGGCCATGCCAGCTATCGAGGTGGCCGAGATAGAAGAAACAGAAGAAGTAGTAGTAACCGAAACAGCAGAGTCTACCGAAATTGTAAATATAGACGTGGCAAACGAAACAAACGACTTAGGTGAAGCAAGTGCAGCGACGCCCATCGCTACAACCGACAGTGGCGGCTTATCGCCCCTAGGTATCGTTTTGGCGCTGCTGACAGTTCTAGTATTCAGGATGCACGGGCGGCTTGTTCAAGATAGGCTTCCATGCGCTTAGCGCGTTCGGAAGCTGGCAACTCTGCAACCTTTTTTGCGAGAGCGTAAAATGCCTCGAAGTCATTACCGGCTTCTTCAAACATGACGGCAAACGCGGGAACAAAACGTCGATAAGTTGCAACGGCCAGCAACCTTGCGTTATTTAAGTCACGCTTAAACCAGCCATCGTATCCGCTGTATCCATTCCACTTTTCTGATTTTAATGTCGCATAGTTTTCACGCATATCGGTAAACACTTGCTGTTTACGACTACGCATTGTGTCCTCATCAAGCGTTTGCCTGTACAGCGCCAGCAGTTCTCCTCGAGTTTGCTTTAACAGCCCAGAAAAATCATCACCACGTGCAAGCCAGGCATCGTATCGCCCTATTCGATCAGATTCTTCACGATCGCTCAGCCAGGTTCGAATACCTTCCTGTTGCACAAAAGAAGCAAATGCCTCATTAAAATTACTGTCATCTTTGATATACAGTAGCTGGTGCGCAAGCTCATGAAACATCGTCCCGACATAACTGATTTCGCCACCCGAGAGCATGGTGTCGAGTACAGGGTCTTCAAACCAGCCTAAAGTAGAATACGCGGAAGCACCACCGACAGTGACATCGTAGGATTCTTTTGCCAAGTTAGCGGCGTAGGCACGCGCGTCTTCTTCAGCAAAATAACCACGATAGCTGACACATCCTGCAACAGGGAAGCACCATGTACGCGCCCTTAGCGCAAACTCTTCCGCCGCTACCACATTCCAGGTGACATAACGCCGACCGGTTGCCGAGTAGCTATCGTAGCTGTCATTTTCTGGCAACTTCAATCGATCAACAGCATAGACACGGGCATCTACCAGAGTCTGCAATTTTTTACGTAATTCAGGATCGGTATCTTCACTTTTAAGTAAGGCATCGATAGGCTCTTTTGCCGCCATCAGCTTAAGATGACCTCTGACCGCTTGCGAGTAATAACCCACCGTACTGCACCCG
>CAYSZH010000240.1:0-5186 GCA_964435305.1 uncultured Granulosicoccaceae bacterium | reverse complement strand
GTGGGAGGCACAAGTCGCAATACCAAAATCCAGCACTCTTAAGCGGGTCTTCCTGAGTAAAATAGTTAGATGTGACGTTGTCATGTAACTCGTTTTGTCCATCAGGAATTATTGTGTTCTGTAGAAGAATAATTGATGGAGTCGTACGCCCGGATCAGGTTATAACTGAAGGGTTAATAAAGCATGAACGGGTTTTCAAACGGATGACGCATCGGAACGAGTTATTATTTGCGCTGGCAACCGGTCTGGGCGCGGTGGCAGCGATTATCGCGCTGCCAACCCTCGTAGCGAAACCAAAGATGTTATTCGGGCGATCGCTGTCGGCAATGGAACCCTCGTTGTTCCCGCATATAACACTAATTCTGATTGTGGTGATGTCTTGTCTGCTGCTGCCATTTGCAATACGCGGCATTCTACGCACAGCAAAAACTGTTGACAACAATGCTATCGTTCTTCCACTGAAGGAAAAACCGGCCTTCAAAGTGACGATATTTTTTGTCGTTCTGGTGGCCTACGGATTACTTTTAAAACCCGCCGGTTTTTTGATTAGTTCGTTTCTGGTAATTTGCACGCTGTCGCTGTTACTGGGAAATCGAAACTGGATTCAAATTACACTGTTTGCAGTCCTATGCCCCATTGCTCTCTACCTGATCGCAACACGGGGCATGCTTGTATCACTACCGGAACTCAATCAGATCGAACTTTTTTACGCCAATATTATTAACCGGTTTAGAGGTTAGTAAGATGCGCAAAAAAGGGTATTGACTTAAAATGATCGAACAATTTCTTGCCGGCTTTGAGATGGCGCTGAGGGTAGATACCTTCATCATGGCGTCAGTAGGTCTGTTTGCCGGAATGTTAATTGGCGCTCTTCCCGGGTTCACCACCCTGATGGCAATGGCCATTCTACTTCCGGTATCGTTCTTCCTTGATCCGCTGGTCGGCATTCCTTTTCTACTGGGTATTTATAAAGGCGGCATCTTCGGTGGAAGTATTCCGGCCATATTGGTTTCAATGCCAGGTACAGGGGCTGCGATTGCAACAACTTATGACGGCTACCAGCTGACTCAAAAAGGTCAGTCCCGCAAAGCGTTGGATATAGCTTTGTTTTCCTCGATCATTGGAGACACATCGAGTGACATATTCACACTGATTATGATATTCCCGATTGCGTTGCTGGTAATGCAGTTCGGACCACCGGAGCTTGCAGCGATTCTGCTACTAAGCCTGGTAGTGGTTGCAGCTACCGCTGGCAGGAATCCAGTTAAAGGTCTGCTGATGATGTGCATCGGACTCTGGTTCAGTCAAATAGGTACCGATCCGATTGGTGGTGTAGAAAGATTTACGTTTGGATTTTTCGAGCTTAAATCGGGTATTCCACTGTTACCTATGTTGATTGGTGTATTTGCGATACCAGAAATTGTCAATGTGCTGGCTCAAAATAAATCGGCAATTAAGAAAACAACCAAAGTATTAGGTGAACGCTTAAAGCTTACAGAGTTCAGACGTTGTTTAAGAACCATTGTCAGATCCACAGTCATCGGCACTGGTATTGGCACTGTTCCAGGTTTGGGTCAGGTAGTCGCTGCAATGATGGGATATACAGCTGCTAAAAATGCGTCTGCAACACCAGAGAATTTTGGCAAAGGTGAATTGGAAGGTGTGGCGGCAGCAGAAGCTGCCAACAATGCGGTTAACGGCCCGACCATGGTGCCGCTCTTAACACTCGGTATCCCCGGTGACAATGTCACTGCCATCTTACTTGGTGCTTTTATCGCGCAGGGATTGCGACCGGGACCGGAATTGTTTGAAACACAGGGCTCTACGGTTTTTGCCATTCTGATCATCATGGTGCTCGCTAACGCACTGTTCCTGATAATCGGCTATCTATCCATACCGTTTTTTGCACGTATAGTATCTATTAAAAGTTCACTTTTAATACCTCTGGTTGTGATGTTTGCAGTTGCGGGTTCTTATGTATTCCGTTCTGACGTATTTGATATTCAGATGCTGGCTTTCTTCGGATTGTTTGGAGTCATTGCTCGCGCGGCGAAATTCGATGTGATGCCAATGGTAATGGGTTTTATTCTCGGGGAGCCTTTGGAATATGCGTTTGGCCAGACACTGGCAATGTCGGACGGTAACTTTGTACAATTTGCACTTACCCAAAGACCGGGCATGCTGGCAATACTGATTCTGACGCCCATACTCGGGTATCTGATTTGGCGCAGTATTAACAAAAAGCCAAATGCCGGATCCTAAAATACTTAAACTAGCTTCTAGTCACCTACATTAATCTACTGCCGGAGTTAAATATGGTTACCGTTAAAGAAAAACCAATCTGGAAGTTTCGTTTATCCGGACAGGCTGAGTCTTCTACTAAATCCAAAGTGACATCACGGGACGTATCGATGATCATTGACGAGCCTATAGAGCGTGGTGGCACCAATGAAGGTCCAATGCCGGTAGAAATGGTATTTGCGGGTCTTATCGGGTGTACCCACGTCATTTCCAACAAACTGGCCAAGGCCAATAACGTCGAGGTTGTTGATATGGATATTGAGGTCGTTACCACGATGGACAGTCACGGCACAAGGTTGATAAAACCCATCGATGTACCGTTCATTGATGCTGTTTTACATATTAAAACAACGATGAAAGGTGAAGAGGCCGATATCGAGACCATTATTCATAAACTTAAGGAGCACTGTGCCGTGTCTAAAATGCTGCGCCAATCAGGTACTAAAGTGACTGAAAACTGGACAGTAAACGGTAAAGAGTACCAGGTCTGACTTTTATATAATTACGCACCGGACCGGGTATTTTGTTTGGAAAGATATTCACAGTAATCGCCCCGGTGTTCACCGTGGTCGGTCTGGGGTATTGCTGGGCGCTGTTCGATCAAAGATTTGATACAGAGACACTGACCAATCTTGTACTTAAACTCGCCACCCCGTGTCTGATTTTTTCGTCACTTACGAGCATTGGGATTAGCCTCGCAACTGTCGGTCAAATGGCACTTGCCGCCACTATTTCAATGAGCCTTGCGGCATTATTCGGCTGGTGTTGTTTGAAATACCTTAATCTGTCACAGCGTACTTATCTGCCGTCGTTGATGCACGCCAACACAGGAAACATTGGATTGCCATTGGTACTAATGGCGTTCGGCGAGGAAGGTCTGGCGCTCGGGGTTTCATTTTTCGTTATCAATTCAATTTCTCAATACTCTATTGGTCACGCAATCTCTGCTGGCTCTTTTTCAATTATCCATTTATTAAAACAACCGCTCAACTTTGCAATCGTGAGTAGTTTGCTGGTAATTGGCCTTAACCTGAATGTGCCGGAGTGGATTGCGAGTACAACCGATCTGATTGGTGGCTTGGTAATTCCGGCGCTTCTGATGGTCCTCGGACACTCTTTGGCGCAGCTTAAAATCTCTGACTTTAAACTTTCAATTCAATTGGCAGTTGTGCGCTTGATTATTGGTATTTGTCTCGGTTTTCTTTTGGTGTTGGGCTTACAACTCGATGGGCCGAGAGCAGGTGTGGTATTTCTAATGTCTGTCATGCCTGTTGCTGTATTTAATTTTGTCTTCGCGAAACACTTTGATCGTTCACCAGAAAAAGTTGCCGGCGTTGTCGTATTTTCAACTTTGCTGGCATTTGCACTGTTGCCGGGGTTTGTCTGGATAGCGTTGAGGCTCGCGGGGCAGTAAAAAGCCTGTATCTACGATGATTTTATTTTTAAAATAGTTCGTCATTTGAAATATGACCAGATTACGCGAGACGAGTAATACTATCGGGCACTCGCATTAGGGGAATTAGTTTTTGTAGGGTGGATAAGCTTGCGCATCCACCACCGTAATATGGATCGGTGGATGCGCAAGCACTTTTTTGCAACGGAAAGGCACCCTACATTTATGCGTAGTTTCCGTATAAGGACCAGATAGAGTGAGGTGTTAATTCTCACGACTTCTGCATTGGGGAGAACTAGTATGAGTAAAGCGACGCCATTAACAATTGCGATCGCAGGCTTCGGGTGGTGGGGTCAGCATATGGCAAAGCGGCTTAAAGAAAACAGCCGCTTTACTGTCGCGACGATCATCGAACCAGATGATTCACGAGCGCAGGAAATCACAGATGTTGGCCTCAATCGACTGAAGAGTATTGACCAGGCACTGGAAGATAAGTCAATTGAAGCGATTATACTGACCACACCCAATGTCATGCACGAAGCACAGGTGACACAAATTGCACAGGCCGGTCTTCATGTATTTTGTGAAAAACCACTCGGCCTCACCGGCGACAGCGCCAGACGATCTGTAGCCGCATGCGAGAAAGCAGGTGTTGTTCTAGGCATTGGCCATGAACGCCGTTTTGAACCCGCTTTGCGAAAAGTAAAACAAATGATTGACGATGATGCACTCGGTACAGTCATGCATGCGGAGTCGGCATTCAGCCACGATAAACTTATCAATGTACCTTCCGGTGACTGGAGAACGCTAAAAGAAACTGCTCCAGCGGCAGCTATGACAGGTATGGGTATTCATCTGACCGATTTATATATTTCGTACTTCGGACCAGTAAAAACAGTGCAGGCATTGACCGCCAACAGAGTACTGGATTGGGAAACTGGTGATGTAGTCACGGTGCAGCTTAAGTTCGCAGCGGGAATGACTGCAACGTTAAGCGCTATTCTGTATACGCCTCACTTTATTCGACTGCATGTATTTGGATCAAAGGCAGCGGTTGAGGTACGAAATGACACCCACCCTGATACTCCCGGTGGAATCGCGCAGATGGTCATATCCCGTACCAACGAAAAACCACAGACAAAAAACTTTGACTGGACAGATACTGTAGTTGAAAACCTTGAGGCTTTTGCAGATGCGGTGGCGGGCGTTGCTCCCTATCCTTACACCCATGAGCAATTGATCGGTAATATAGTAGTACTCGAGGCGATAACGGAATCTGCTGAAAGTGGAAAAACCGTTCATCTCAGTTAACCTGCTTGAAAGAAAACAATCGGCATAAACCGGAAACAACCTGAAATGCAAACAATCGGTTTCATTGGCCTGGGTGTACTGGGCTCCGCTATTGTGAAGAATATTGTTGAAGGTGGGATTCAGGTTGTCGGTTACGACATTGCCGAAGATGCCCGGCAAACTGCGTTATCTCTGGGAGTAA
>CAYSZH010000239.1:0-5214 GCA_964435305.1 uncultured Granulosicoccaceae bacterium | reverse complement strand
CGTAGCCAAAGCGGTAAGGGCGTGCTTCGCCAGAGTCGGTGCCCGATGCGGTGGAGAGTTTGTCAATTTTAAGAAAGCGCTTAACCAGCTTTTCACCTGCGTAGATTTCAAGAATGCCATCCGTACCTGTCCAGTTTTGTACAGCACGTCCGAGTTTGTTTTGCGATTCTTGTGTACAGCCAGCAAGCACCAGTACTGCTGCGAGGATCAATATCGATTTCATTGTATTTGGGTATCCATAATTAGAATGATCACAGTGTATCCATTTGTGCTCACAGGGAAAACTCAATAGCCGGCTATTGGCACAAAACTTATTAGGGAATATGGGGTGTGTGAGATCGGTTTGCAAACTCCCGTACATAAAAAACCAAACGGCTCTAGAATACCCATAACTAAACAAGCAAAGGCACGCCCGTGGCTTCTGAATCAAAAAAATTTGGTATTTCGGTTAAATTGCCCGAAAGCGACCCGATGTCTGCGCCACACTTGCTCGGCGACGATTGGGCAGGAGAGCGTTGGTATTCTTCTGCAGAAGAGCGCGATGTCGCGCTTGAGCGAATGGCAAATCACCCGCGTTACTACCGTATCGGTGATGCGCCCAGCATTATTCTGGAAAAGATCGACCGCTGAGTGCGTACAGATTTGATCCTGGCCGCTTTTTAAGCCTTCTGACTTTTGGGAAAGTCGTATAAGCGCAGATCGATATCCGTGCTATCACTGAATTCAAAGCTGTCTTGATTCAATGCAAAGTGCAACATGGAACAGGTCGGCAGTTGTCCAGGAGCATCTGTATGCAGTTGCCTTCCAAGCACTTCCAGCCCCGGGTTATGCGCAATGATCATCAGGTGCTGCACTGACGTTGCATCGGTTTGTTGAATACAGTCGAGTAGCGTGCCTGCAGATGCCAGGTATAAGTCTTCTGTAAAAACAACAGCCTCTTTCTCTAAACCATGAGCTGCTGTGAAACACGCCGCCGTCTGACGGGTGCGCATCGCGCTGCTGCACACAATTTTATCCGGCGCACCAATGGCATCCGCCATGCGTCGTGCCATCTCAGGTGCATCACGATTGCCGCGTTCGTTTAGGGGTCTGTCAAAATCAGATTGGCTTGCGTCTTTCCAGCTGGATTTTGCATGCCGCAACAATGTCAAAAACTTCATGGGCTGTGATTGGCCAGGTTCGCTGCCAGAAAGTACTCTAGTTTAGTAGCTCTGCATCACTTGTTCTGATAAAACCGGTGCCCTTAGCCGTTTTTATTTTGTACCAATCGTTCACTTGCTGCTCGAGTAAAAACTGGGTGCCCGGCGCAACTCGCATCATCAACTTTGAGTAAGCAGCAGGTTCAGAGTAAATCCCTTTCGGGTAGTAACTGCCCACCACTTTAATTTGGCGGCTGCTGCCTTCGTAATTGCCAGAAGAGCCTGCCAGAGATTGCGAATCGATCGGGTTTAGATCAAAGCTTCGATTGTTTTCAATCGGTGTGACAACCACAGGTGCGACAACGTCGGGCAAGGCCGATCTTGATGGGGCGGGACGTTTAACCGCCAGAGAATTACTGGCTGTGAGCACTGAGGCAGTTTGTGCCTGCGCAGACTCGCGTTGCAGCGTTTCTTGTTGGGCAAAGTTTGGTCGAGGTTTGCTAGCTTGTGTAATGTCGGGCTGTACTATTTCAGGCTGCACTATTTCCGGTTGCAGTATTGCAGGCTGAGCACTCGCGACAATGCCTCTTGATTGGTAGTCCGGCACCAAGTCTGTTGGTATCTCTAATACATAACCTGCGCGTAGCTTTCTTGGGTTGGAAATATTATTGAATTCTGCGATGTCGCGCCAGTTGGCAGCGTTGCCGGTGAATTCCTGTGCGATATCACCAAGCCTGTCGCCACGTTGGACGGTGTAACGTATTACACCCGCAACGTAGTCTTCGCTCACTTCATAAGCCACGTTTTCTACTTCAGGTTCAGGTAGCGGTGCGGGATCGTTGCTGGCACAACTTGCCATTACGCAGGCCGTTAACAGTAAAAAGCCGGTTTTGAAATGTCTGTGTCTGTTCATCAATATCTCTGTCTTTGCCTTCGCGACAAGGCTTATGTCAGGTATCGAGCGAGGCCATGGCTAACTTTGATGCGAATGATTTTAGATTTGTCTATTGGCCAACAAAACACATTAACGTTACCGTTTCAGGTATGAGAAAGTGCTTCAGCTCTCAATATAGTGACTGCTCGAACATTCCCATACTGAGACATTGTGCACAGTGCAAAGCGAATTGGTACAAGATAAACGTAATTGTAATGCAAAAAAAACGGCGCTTAAAAAGCGCCGTTTTTGACTAGTACTTTTGGAGTTGTGTTTATTTCACATCGCGCGAGTGTACGTAGCCAATGCCCTTGTCAGTTTGGACTTCTAACCAAGGGCCAATGGCCTTTGATACTTCCAATTGGGTTCCAGGAGATACCCGCATGAGTAAGGACGAAGAAAAATCGGCGCTGTTGTATACCGCCTTAGGGTAGTACGTACCGCTCACCATGACTGTGCCATGGGCTTCGCTTTCGGTTTTTTCAAGTGTTGCAACGGCTTCGTCGGAGAGTTGTTCTGCCGTAACAGGGTTTACAGCAGAGTCTTCCTGGAATGCTGCTTCCACGATTTTGATATCGCCTTCTTTTACCGGTTGGTTCGTGCCTGCCAAAACCGCTGTGGTGGCGTCAACTGAATCCTCTTTATCCGCTGGCAATGTTGTGTCTTCAGCAACCGCGATCAAATTGCCATCGGCATCACGTTCCACAACCATTGCTGTTGGAACATAGATCGTACGGCCAGGGCGAAGTCCTTTTGTATCCTTTTCGGTGAACTGATTTTTATCCGCGAGCATCTTCCAGTTCTTGGCATCACCAGTGGTACGTTTAGCAAAGTCCCATAATGTTTCACCTTCTCGTACTTTCATCGCATCGGCATCAGCTGTAATAGATGCCAGTAATGCTTCACTCTTTTCCGCAGGCTTAATTTCTTCTGAGGCAATGGAGGCCGCCACGGTTTCTGTTGCGGCAGCAGGTTTTGCCAGATCTGTTTTCGCTACAGATTCTTCTTGTGTGATTTCCATTGGTACGACAATAGCGGTTTCACCTTCGGTTGCAGCCACTTGCGTCGGCGCTGGTAGCTTCAGACGTACCGGTTGGTTTTCAGATGAATCTGTTGCCGCATCAGTGTTCGCCATTGCGATATCTATTTGCTCGGCAGCGTTGTCTCTATTTAAGTCAGGCTTCACCATATCGGCTGGGATATTGAGCTTCATACCAGGATAAACAGAAGCATCTGGGGCAAGGTTGTTGACATCTGCCAGAACGTGCCAGTTATTGGCGTCGCCTGTTGTAAGTTTTGCGATATCCCAAAGCGTTTCGCTGGTCTTCACTTCGTGAGTCCAGTCGAGCTTGGCAACGGTATCTCCACTTTGAGCAAAGGTATCACTTTTGTCGATCATGACGTCGTTTGATGCAACCGTTTGCGCCCGGTTGGGATCTTCCGCTGGCAGTGTGCTGTCGATGGCTTGCGCAGCAGGAGCCACGGCAATCTGGACAGGGGTTACCTGTACTTCGGCATCTTCTTCCATTAATGCAAGGTCTACCTCGTCAAGCAGCTCATCTTGGGGGCCAATATTAAGCACGCGCTTGGTGCTGCCCCAGGCGGCTGAGCCTATCTCGGCGGTTTTGCTGCCGGCCTTGCTGATACCTTTGCCCACGCTGCTCGCCATTTCGCCAAGATCAACACCCCCGACATTTGGAGTGACTGTGCAGGCACTTACCGACAGAATGGCTGCAGCAATAATATTTAACTGGAAAATTTGTGTAGTACGACGACTCATTCTTCTTACCCCCGCGCAAGGCGATCTTTGTGGCGATATTGATTTGCCTGATCAAGCTTGGGCACGTGAAAAGCTTTCCAACGTCAGCAAGCTGTCAAACATGACATAAAAAGTAATAGTAGTTAGAAGGGGGGGCGTCAATGCGATGAGTGCAATGACTTTAGATTATTTTCGCTGGGTGCGAAGTTAAGTACCGGTCGATCGATAGAAATGGGTAATCGGCCTTGTCACTTTGCGTGAGAAGGCCAAGTGCCCTGAAGTGTTAGTTATGTTTTAAATGAAGAATCGCTTGAAGAAATCGGGATGCAAAGTAAGTCAATAATATGACGCGCTTTTATTTCGCCCAGGTGTCTCTCAGCGTTACCGTGCGATTGAATACAGGTGTGCTTGTGCTGTGATCGTGGCGGTCGCTGACAAAGTACCCAAGCCGTTCAAACTGAAAACGCTCTTCTGGTGCAGTGCTTTGCAAGCCAGCTTCAAAATAACAATTCTTCTTAATGACGCACGATTCTGCATTGAGAACAGACTCAATACTGTCGGCACCAGCAGGGTTCGGCGTATTAAACAGCGGTTCGTAAATCCGCACTTCCCCGCGTATGCATTGTTTGGCGGATACCCAATGCACAACCCCTTTCACTTTTCGGCCTTCAGGCTTTTTCCCTAATGTTGCCGGATCGTGAGTGCAGCGCAGTTCAATCACATCACCATTGTCGTTCTTGATCACTTCATTGCATTTAATGACATAGCTTCCGCGCAAACGCACCTCACCACCTGGCACAAGTCTTTGGTATTTGGGTGGTGGGTTTTCGCTAAAGTCATCTCTGTCGATGACAAGCTCTTTTGTAAACGCAATTGGGCGTCGTCCAAAGCTTTCGTTTTGCGGGTGGTTGGCGAACGACAATGTTTCTTCGTAGTCATCGCTTAAATCGGTGATCGTCACTTTTATCGGATCGAGTACGGCCATGCGGCGCGGTGCATTTTCATTCAGGTCATCGCGTATACAGGTTTCTAGAACGGCCATCTCTATCCATGCATCGTTTTTGGTAATACCAATGCGCTCGCAAAAATCACGAATCGATGCCGGTGTAAAACCACGTCGGCGAATGCCGGTGATCGTAGGCATACGCGGGTCGTCCCAGCCGTTAACATGGCCTTCTTCAACCAGTTGGATTAGGCGTCGTTTGCTCAACATGGTGTATTCGAGCGACAGCCGGGCAAATTCAATTTGCTGAGGATGGCTAGGGGTGGCAAGTTCATCCAGTACCCAGTCGTACAAGGGGCGGTGATCTTCAAATTCAAGCGTGCAAAGTGAGTGTGTGATGTTCTCCATCGCATCTGATACACAATGTGTGTAGTCATAC